>JARFXP010000002.1:638074-957111 GCA_029194675.1 Nitrospira sp.
GCGGGATCGAATACGATGGAATGAGCAGGAGTCAAAACAGTCCGTCGATGCGTTCCTAGAGCTGGTCAAGGAGGTGCGTGAGACCGCCGGGTCACGGGAGGCCACGGTGCTCCTGATGATCGATCAGTACGAGAAGCTCCTGACCCTCGGTGCGAATGACGAGGGCAATCGCTTTCTGGCATTTCTGCGTGCAGTGCTGGACCGTGAGGACAGCGGTCTTCTGGTGTCGGCCACGTTGCGCTCCGATTTTCTTGGCTCGTTTCAGGATCATCCGGCCATGCGGGGTCTGCGATTCGAACCGTTAGCGGTGCCGCAGATGCAGGTCGACGACTTCGCGTCGGTCATTGAAGGTCCGGCAAGGGTCGCGGGCCTTAAACTGGGACCGGGCCTTGTCCAGGCCCTGATCAGCGATACGAAGACAGCAGATGCCTTGCCCCTACTTGCCTTTACGCTCCGTGAACTCTATGAAGGCTATGGGCAGGATAGGCTTCTGACGCTTGAGGAGTATCGCGATAAACTGGGAAGGCTCGACGGCTGTATCGCACGAGCAGCGGGAGCAGTCCTGAGCGCCAAGCCGTTGGCAGAGAAAGAAGTTTTAGATCTGCGAACCGCGTTTCTGTCGATGGTACGGGTGGCCGACGACGAACGATACGCGAAGCAGCCGGTTCAGTGGAATGATCTGCCTGCTTCTATCCATCACGTGCTGGAACGGTTCGTCAGAGCTCGCCTGCTAATTTCAGATGGAGACGAGAATGTCCGGACGCTTGAGATGGCCCATGAAGCCCTCTTCCGCGCCTGGCCGAAGTTGGCTGGGTGGATCGAGGGAGATCGCGAGGATTCGCTCCTCCTTCGGCGGGCTGAGGTTGAGGCAGGCGAATGGATGCGACAGGGATATGATCCCAAGCATCTCTGGCATACAGACCAGATCCTGAAGCTAAAGGGGGTCGTCGCAAGGCGGGGTGAGAAGTCAGTCAAGGAAATTGTCCGGCTGTTTATGGCACCGCAAGACAAGCTCGTTGCACGTCTTCAGAACACTTCCCTCTCGCATCGCGATCGGCTCACGATTGGGCAGAATCTGGCAGCGCTCGGCGATCGGCGGCCCGGCGTTGGGCTTAAGGAGGATGGGTTGCCCGACATCGAGTGGATTGAGATCTCTGAAGGACATGTGAATTATGATGATTGGAAGAAAGGCCTGCGTGCGATTCTACGGGGGCTCCATGGGGCCTATCACGGCATGGTCCACTCCTTCCGTCTTGCCAAATATCCAGTCACCAACGAGCAGTTCACGGCCTTTCTCAATTCAGAGGACGGCTTTGGAAACGGGAAATGGTGGAAGGACATTGGACCAATCGATGAACGAACCGGTGAAGCTGTGGCGCCGGCTAAAGTTGTTGAGACGGCGTGGCAAGACGCCAATCTCCCGCGCGTGGAGGTCTCCTGGTATGAGGCCGTCGCCTTTTGTCGGTGGCTGAGCTCTCGGACGAATCAGAAGATTGGCCTCCCTACCGAATGGGAGTGGCAACTCGCCGCTACAGACGGCGATCCGGAGCGCGAGTATCCGTGGAAAGGCGGATGGGATGACTCCCGGTGTAATAGTGACCGGAGCCGATTGATTCGGACAACAGCAGTCGGCATGTATCCCCAAGGAGCGACAGAGCAGGGCGTGATGGATATGGCAGGCAATGTCTTGGAATGGTGTCTCAACACCGATCGACTAGGCACGAGAATAGAGAGAGGCGACGTGCGCATGCTCCGGGGCGGGTCCTGGTTCGACAATCCGGTGCTCCTTCGTGCGTCGGAACGGCACAGGAGCGACGCCGACCACCGGGACTTCTATATCGGTTTCCGTCTTGCCCAGGACATTGAGCCCTAACTTTTGCGCTTTGTTCTTTGACCTCTGCTCTTTATTCTTTGCTCTGGGGTCGGAGCTATCAATAGGGGCGGGAGTCCGTGTGCTACGAACGCAACCATCTTTGTAAGGATGGGAGCGATGCTTCACCTCACATAAAATTGGGGTCGGATCTTGAACTGTGCATGGCGGAGGCGGGGAGGTATTATGGGAGGCTTGACCATGTCATGCCCAAGGATTAGAGTGCTCCTATGGTACGAGCTTGGGTAACCGCGTTCTTTGTGATCTGCCTGGCTGCTCCGGTCTGGGCGGCTGAGGTGGAATCGTTCGACCCCGATGAACCCTTCAAGCAGGCGTTGACCACCACGATGCTCCGTTCGCTGCTGAATCAAGCGCTCGATGGTCTTGAGGACCACTTAGAAATTTCCGGGAGCCGTAACCCTGATGAAACGAAGGGTGATCGGGAGAAGCATCTGCGGTTCAAGTTCTATCCAGAGGGCAAGTCAAAGTCCGATCAGCATTTCACGGCCGAAGGGTGGTTCGGCTCATCTCCCGAATCCGGCCAATATGATTGGCATTTCCAATTCAGGCAGCCGGAAGATCGCTCCAAGAAACACCCCTCCCCACAGATTGAAGCGCCGCTGTAACAGGGCTGCCTGCTGTTCAAGGGCTACTTTTGCCTACCACAGTGTAAAGTTTTCCTCTTTCCTGACAAAGCTGTAAGGGTTCCCACCTCAAAGTCTAATTCTCTGCGGTGTTATAAGCCGTTCAATTGGCATGGGGTTTGTATTCGCCTGCCTTGGATCATAAGCAGGATCGACAACCATGGATTTCATTGCGACCGACACCTTCTCTCCTCCATCCAGACCCTCTATTGACGGGAGTTCTCGGTTGGTCCGGACAGCTTCTCCTTCCAGCTCCAGTGGTGTGCGGAAACATTTTTCGGCGGTTCTCCAGAGAGTTCGTGGCGAGGAGGGGAGAGCCGACCGTTGTGAGGCGGACGACATCCGATCATCGAGCAAATCTTATAACAAGCCTCAGGCGAACGAGGCGAGAGATCGGTATGGCTCCTCGGTCCGAACGGATCGTGCTGACGCGCCATCGTCAAAGATGTTGGAGAAGGATCGTTCTGGTCAGGACGCGAACAGGTCTGTTGAGGCTTCAAAGGAGGATGGTGAATCTTCCGCTGTAAAGGACGATGCCCGTTCCGATTCTCATGGCTCAGAGTCTCAGCCCGTATCTGCTCCGACTCCCCTTCCGATCGCGACACACACGATCAACCAAGAACAGATGGCCATGGAAGAGGGCCCTCGATCGTCCGAAGGTGAGCACCAGGCAACAACAGTGTCCTCCATGTCTACCCTGATACCACCCGAAACCCCCATGCCTTCGATGTTGGCTCCTGAGGCTCACAAAGGCGGATCGTCTTCAGATGGAGCCGCTACGCACTCGAAGGATCAACCAGAACAGGCGTCGGCCATGTCGCCGCTGCCTACGGAAGCCGATGCTCAAGCAGGTCCGATCGTGAAAGATGATCTGCAAGCCGTTGTCAGTGGCGCTGATACAAAGACCGTGGTTGCTAATGTGGAAACTCATGCTGCTTCCTCGGGACCGGAGATAGGACGATCTCGTCCACAGTCCGACGGTCTTTCTCGAGGAGCGTCCAATCTAAACTCAAGTCCGGTGCCGAACGATGGAGGGATTGACCGTCCGATGAATGATGCTGCTCGGATTGCGGAGGGAGTCGCGCTTGTACGTCCCGCTTCTTCACATTCCGAGGGCCATGCACCACCGCGCGGTGACAAGGAAAACTTAGAACCGAAGGCGGAGGCCATGTTGTTGGTTGAAGATCCTCCGCAATCCGTCAGCGGTGATGGAAACGGTGAATCGAAGGTCAGTGCGGCCTTACTGCGTGGCCATCAATCGAGCTTTGATGTGACGAAATACTTCGTCGAATTGAGGACCGGGCAAAACGGCTCTCCGCATGATCAAGCTCAGACTGAGTTATCGCAGCCAGCGGTTGGTGAGCACCAAGTGACGGGCGGACAATCTACAGCGGCGACCATGGTTGGAGCTCACGGAGGCGTCGGTTCCAATCCGCCACCGCCTCCCACTGCCTCGTTCGTGAGTCATGCGCAACCTGCCATGCCCAGCAACGATCCCGGAGATAAATCTGCACACGTAATGGCGCGGTCAGTCGTGTTTAATGTGGCACAGCCAGACCTGGGTCATCTGAGCATTCGTGTGGCAATGACGAACGATGTGGTGCATACACATTTATCAGCCGACAGGCCTGAAGTTGGGCAATTCCTCATCAACGGACAGGACCGTCTTCAGGCGGCGTTTCAAGCGAACGGATTGGACATGGGACAATTCCGCGTGGATATCGATCGTCAGAGTGCCGGTCGTTCCTTCCACCATGGCCCTTCTCAGGAACAAGGACAGACCTGGGATCAGGGCTCGCAAGGGATGAAATGGGGGCAGAGTCCGGACCGACAGGACGAACCGCGCGTACCGCTCCATGGCCTATTGAATTTGGTGGCGTAGACGGTAAAGGAGATATGGCAAATGGTTGATGTATCTCAACTCACCTCGACTGGAACTCCTCCGACGCCGGAAAAAACAGGACCCCGACAGTTGGGGCAGGACGATTTTCTCAAATTGCTCGTCACGCAATTAAAGAACCAGGATCCCTTGAAGCCCACCGACAATACCGAATTTATCTCGCAGCTCGCACAATTCAGCCAGTTGGAACAGACCGCGAAACAGGCGCAGCTGCTTCAGAAGAGCCTCGATGCGCAGACCGCCTCGTTGCAGTTCACGTTGCTGCCCATGATCGGCCGCACGATCACCATCGGGCAAACGATGGTGCAACTCGCCGATGGTCCCGCTCAATTCGGGTACACATTGGACAAGAATGCCGCAAAAGTTCTGGTCAGTATTCAGGATCAACAGGGGCAAATCGTGCGGAGTCTGGAATACCGCGATCGACCGGCAGGACCGCATACGGCCGAGTGGGATGGAATGAACCAGAATGGAAGTCTTATGCCCAAGGGGATGTACCGCTATGTTATCTCCGCCATGGATTCGGAAGGAAAGCCTGTGGGTGTGGAAGGGCGTGCAACGCTCACTGTTTCCGGCATACGTATGGAAGAGGGGCAAGCCAAACTCCTTGTCGGTGATTTGGCCATCGATCCGTCCGATATCGTCGAGATGCGATAACAAAGAGGAGGGTTGTACTCATGGGAATACTGTCGTCGCTTTTTACGGGCGTCAGCGGGCTCAACGCGAACGGGAACGCGCTATCGGTCATTGGGAACAACATTGCCAACCTGAGTACGGTCGGGTTCAAGTCCAGCCGTTCCGTATTTGCGGACCTGATCAGTTCCTCGCTGGGAGGAGCGGGTGGCGCGATCCAGACTGGTTTGGGGGTGGCGCTCAACGGAGTGCAAGGGAACTTCAGCCAAGGTTCGCTCAGCACCACCAGTAACGGACTGGATCTGGCGATTGATGGTAACGGCTTTTTCCTTCTCCGGGATGCAAACGGCGGGAGCTTTTACTCTCGGGCGGGGCAGTTTCACCTGGATTCCCAAAGCCGCATCGTCGACCCAAGCGGCTTCTTCCTCCAGGGGTACCAAGTCAACACCAGCGGGCTGATTACAGCCAGCATCGGAGGCATGACATTACCCTCGACAACCGCTCCGCCGAATCCGACGACGACCGTCGATATCGGTGCCAATCTCAATTCACAGTCATCGACGAGTGCCTTCTCCCTCACGGATCCGAACGGGACATCTCAGTTTTCAACATCGCTCACCGTCTACGATTCGCTTGGGAACCCTCATCTGCTCACCACGTATTTTTCCAAGACTGCGGCGAACACATGGGACTACAACATCGTCGGCAGTACTAACGAGGTCGTCACGGCGAATTATCATGCATCCAACATCAATGCGTCACTTGGTATCGTGCGCTTGGCTTCCGGTACTCTGACCTTTACGACCTCTGGTGCTCTTGACACCGAGAGCGTGGTCACAAGCTATGACAGCGGCACCGCCGCCGGAGTCGCCGGAGCCCTAGTGGGACAGGGGCAAATCGATTTTGTCGGTGCGACGGCCGATCAGTCGGTTGCATTTAATTTCGGCAGCAGTGTGACGACGGACGGAGGTGCGGGAGTCGATCTCAGCACGCAATTCGGAGCGGCATCCGGCCTGGTTCAGCAGACTCAGGATGGGTTCGGCGCCGGCGCGCTGCAATCCTTCTCTGTGGAAACCAATGGACTCATCAACGGACGATTCTCCAACGGGCAGGTTCGTCCGTTGGCTCAGCTGGCTCTTGCTCGATTCCCGGATCCTCTCGGACTCGTCCGGACCGGTAAGAATACCTTTGCCGAATCGGGTACCTCCGGACAACCGCTGGTCGGTCCTGCAACGTCTGCAGGCCTCGGACGAATTCTTTCCAGCACGCTTGAACTGTCGAACGTGGATCTCGGGGAAAGCTTTATCGACATGATTGCTGCGCAGAGAGGATTTCAGGCGAATTCGAGAGTGATCACGACATCCGATGAGGTCCTCCAGGAATTGGTGAATCTGAAACGGTAGTTCCTTGATGTGAAATCGGGCTGGGACTGTTGTCCTAGACCCAGCCCGACCTCCCTCTCTATCCCCAGGCCTACGTCCTTCCACTGTCAGAGTTTACCCAGCTCTCACGTCAGATTCTTGACTACAGTGTCAAGGCGCCGCCTGACAGCGAGCTATTCTTCCTGCATGTCAGGCACATTCCAAATAGGATACGCGCCAAGTGCATTGATTCACGATCTCTTTTGCCCATGGGTTTCAGCGACATAGTGGCATATGCATTGCAGTCTCCGCACCGGGCCACTGAGTCAATCGAGGAGGAGTTATGGCAGATGCAGCCGCGGCCGATGAAAAAACCTCAGTAGCGGCCCCCGCTCCGGTATTCCCCGTCAAACTGCTCATTATCGTATCGGTTGTGGCCTTGGTGTTCGGTGTCGGCGGAGCGTTTGTGGCGGTCAAGTTCCTGGGAGGATCAAGCAAAGGTGCTGAAAACTCAGAAGAGCATAAAGCCGACGCTGAGGCAAAGGCAGACTCCAAGAGCGAGGCCGGTGGAAAACATGGTCAGGCCTCTGCGCTGGGCGTCATGTTCGACTTGGACCCCTTCATCGTCAACCTCGCTGACACGTCCGACGTTCGGTATTTGAAGCTGAGCCTCAAACTTGAGGTGGACAGTGAAGCCGTCGCTGCCGAACTGTCCGCCCGCATCCCTCAGATGCGAGATGCCATCCTCGTTCTGCTCAGCAGCAAGGACGTCAATGCGATCAGAACGACCCAGGGGAAATTCCAGCTGCGCGATGAAATTACACAGCGCACCAACGGTCTCCTGAAGAAACCAGGCGTTCGATCCGTCTATTTCACGGAATTCGTCGTTCAGTAACAGCGGCACTATGGACAAGATTCTCTCACAGGACGAAATCGATGCGCTCTTGAAGGGCGTCGTCTCAGGCGAAGTGGAGACGGCCCCGAAGGAAGCTGTCCCGGACGCAAAAGGTGTCAAGGGATACGATCTGTTCAACCAGGAACGGATCATCCGCGGACGGATGCCGACCATGGAGATGATCAACGACCGATTCATTCGCCGCCAATCAGTCGTCTGGACCAGTATGTTTCGGGAGGCCATTGAGTTCGCCGTCGTTGGGACGCAGGTGATCAAGTTCGGCGAGTTTCTGAAGAAAGTTCCCATGCCCTCATCGTTGAACGTGTTCCATATGGCTCCGTTACGAGGCAGCGCCCTCTTCGTGATGGAGGCGTTCCTGGTGTACCTGGTCGTGGACTATTTTTTTGGGGGAAGAGGTCAGACCCAGGTGAAGCCCGAGGGGCGAGACTTTACGCCGGTCCAACTCAGGATCATCAAGAAGCTGTTGCTACACTCGCTTGTCGACCTGGAAAAAGCGTGGCAGGCCGTCGTGCCGGTTAAGGTGGAGTATGTGCGTTCTGAGAGCAATCCTCAGTTCGCGATGGTGGTGACCTCATCGGAAATTGTAGTCGTTGTCACGTTGCAGGTCGTCTTGGGAGAAAGGGACAGCGAACTGTACATCGTCTATCCCTACAGCATGCTCGAGCCGATCAAAGAGAAACTCTATTCCGGCCTCGTATCCGATCAGGTCGATCAAAACGGCGAGTGGAGTCATCGATTTCGAGAGCGATTACAAGACTGTCCGCTTCCGATTGCGGTACGGCTGGGAACCGCGACCGTCACGGTGAAGGATGTCATGAATTTTGCCCCAGGCGACGTGATTGTGCTCGACCAGCACCCAGGAGATCCTCTCGATTGCTATATCGAGGGGTATCACAAGTTTCAAGGTAGCCCAGGGATTTACAAGGGCAATCACGCGTGCCGCGTGACCAGAGTATTGACCTAGTCGAGAGAGTGATCATGGCCGAATCAGATTCCGCAACTCGTACCGAGCCTCAGACAGCCGGGAGCCAAACCCCGCAACCTGCCTCATTTCCGCCCGTCCAACAGGCGGAGCCGGGGGGAGCTCCGAAGAACATCGACTTTATCCTGGATATTCCAATGAGCGTCACCGTGTATGTCGGCTCCACGAAGATGGCCATTCGGGATCTGTTGCAACTGGCTCAAGGTTCCGTCATTGAGCTGGATAAACTGGCGGGTGAGCCGATGGAAGTGATGGTGAACAACAAACTGGTTGCGCGCGGTGAAGTGGTGGTCGTCAATGAGAAATTCGGGATTCGCTTGACCGATGTGGTCAGTGCGGCGGAACGCGTGCAGCAACTTCGCTGAATGATCCGAAGGAGAGGCCGTGATCGATCTGTGGGAAAGCCTATTTCGCACCGTCTCGGCCCTGGCCATCGTGCTGGTCTTGATGGGGATCGTCGCGGTGACGGTCCGTCGATTGATGGGGCAGCGGTTGGGGATCGCCGGCGGGCGCCCTCTTGTGCGGGTCTTGGCCAGCAGCTACATCGCCTCGCGCAAGACGATTGCCCTCGTGTCGGTTGCGGGTGAATATCTTATCGTGGGGACGACCGCGACCGATCTTGTCCCGTTAGGACGCATCAGCGATTCCCCCGAATTGCGCGAATTACTCGCTTTCACCAGTGAGAAGCCACCCACCGAGACGGGGCCGGTCCTGCGGGGCAGCTTTGCCGCCTGGTTTCGACGCCTACCGCTCGGCATTTTTCATCACGACAAGGGACTTCATGACCGATAAACACGAGTCTCGCTCTCGCCTACTATCGGTGATCATCGTCGGAGCGATGGTGCTGCTCGTCATGCCGTCTTCGGAAGCGACGGCTGTCGGCCCATCCATCAGCATCGACTTCGGCGCGGGTGGTCCGAAACAAACCGCCGTGGTGATCCAGATTTTGATCCTCCTCACGGTGCTCTCCTTGGCGCCGGCCTTGTTCATCATGGTGACGTCTTTTACTAGGATTGTGATCGTGTTGGCCTTTCTTCGGCAAGCGCTGGGAACGCAGGCGGTGCCTCCGAATCAAGTATTACTGTCTTTGGCGCTGTTCTTGACGATGTTCATCATGGCTCCGGTGGGCCAGGCGGTCTACAACAACGCGCTGCAACCGTTAATGGCCGAGCAGATCTCTTTTGAAGACGCATGGAAAAAGGGCATCGAGCCGGTGCGGAATTTTATGCTGCGCCAGGTGAGGGAGAAGGACCTCGAACTTTTTATCACGTTGAGCCGCGTGCCGAAACCTGACCGGGTCGAGGACGTACCGACCCAGGCGATCATTCCGGCCTTCATTCTGAGCGAACTGCGGATTGCCTTCCAAATCGGGTTCTTAATCTACATTCCGTTTTTGATCGTCGATATGGTCGTCGCCAGCATTCTCATGTCGATGGGCATGATGCTCCTTCCGCCTGTCGTGATCTCTCTGCCGTTCAAATTGATCTTATTCGTATTGGCCGATGGCTGGTACCTGGTCGTGGGGTCCATGGTGCGGAGTTTTCAGTAGCGGTGAACCGTCTGCAGACAGCCGATAGTTGTGCGTCGATAGTGAGGATGAGCGAGTGACGCCGGAAATCGTGACAGAACTGGGCAGGCAAGCGCTGGAAACGACGCTGTTGGTGTCGTCGCCGATTCTGGGACTGAGTTTGTTCATCGGTCTGGCGGTCAGTGCGCTCCAAGCGATGACCCAACTGAACGAAGCGACGCTCACATTTGTCCCGAAGGTGGTGGCCCTTTTTGTGGCTCTGTTGCTTTTTCTTCCCTGGATGCTGAACGTCATGACCACCTACATGGCAAATCTCTTGATGAACATTCCCAACTATATCCACTAGTACGAGACGATGGCGTTGACGCAGACCGTCCAGATTGCTCTTCCGGAATTCCAAGGGTTCTTGGTCCTCATTTCCCGTATCGGGGGGTTGCTGGCCGCATTGCCGGTCTTGAGCGGCCGAGCTGTTCCTTTGAAAGTCAAAGTGGCTCTTGTTCTGGCGTTGGGAGTCCTGTTGGCTCCCTTGGTCCCGCTTCCCGTCGTCCCCTATGATCCTGTCGCCTTGGCAGCCGGACTCGTCAATGAAATGGCCATCGGTTTGACGATCGGACTGGCCGTCCGATTATTTTTCAGCGCGCTGGAAGTTGCGGGAGAGATGATCGGTGTGCAGATGGGATTCGGCGTGGTTCAACTACTCGATCCGGCGACGTCCGATCACACACCCATCATCGGCCAATACTTCACTCTCCTGGCGACCCTCATTTTTCTTTCGCTGAACGGACATCTGCTTCTGGTGGCCACGATTCTCTCCAGCTATGAGTCCATTCCGGCGTTCGGCGCGTCCCTCCCCGGCAGCATGGGAGACGATATCCTTCGTCTCTTTCAGCACATGTTCATGGTGGGGTTGAAATTGGCGGCTCCCGTGCTGGTCGTCATTCTCCTGATCAATATTCTTCTCGCGCTTCTTGGACGGGCGGTCAGTCAGATCAACGTCTTTGTGTTGAGTTTTCCCGTCACCATCGCCGGAGGCTTGGCAGTGCTGGGATTGTCCATACCGTTTGTGGTGGAGCTTCTGGTTCAGGAAATCGAACGGCTGCAATTCACGATCCATGGGCTTATGAAAGCGCTGGGACATGGCTGAGGATCGGAGTAATAGGACAGAGCCAGCGACGCCGAAACGCAAGGAGGAGGCGCGCAAGAAAGGGCAGATCGCCGTCAGTCGAGATCTGTCTACCGCCGTCATCCTCTTGAGCGGCATTGGGCTGCTGGCGGCCATGCTGCCGGTCGGCCTTCAGAAAATGACCGAGATGACCCGCCAAGGGCTCACGCTCTCGTTCCCTCTAGCCTTCCGCGAAGGAATGTCGATCGAGCAGGTGTACTCGGTCGTGATTCACGCCGGCATCACAGTGGTGACGCTGAGTCTCCCGGTCGTGGTGGGCATTCTGGTGATGGGGAGCACTGCGTCGTTGCTGCAAACTGGCTTGTTGTGGCGTGCCAATGCCGTTCAACCGGACGTCGAGCGCATCAGCCCGATCAAGGGGATTTCCCGTTTGTTCTCGCTGCGTTCTGTGATGGAGCTTGTGAAGGGGCTGCTCAAGATCGCGATCGTGACGGGTATCGGCCTGTGGGTGGCACGGTATGACCTGCTCCAGATTCCAGGGTTGATCGAGTTCGATCTCGGTACCGTCCTCCAAGTTACTGGAGGTCTCTCCTTGAAAGTGAGTTTGACCGTCGCAGGGGCGATCGCGGTGCTGGCTGGGCTCGACTACTTCTACCAACGCTATGAGTGGGAACGAAGCCTGCGGATGTCGAAGGAGGAGGTCAAGGAGGAACACAAGGCCACGGAAGGCGATCCGCTGATCAAGAGTCGTGTGCGGACCATTCAGCGGGAGATGACGAAAAAACGCATGATGGCCGCCGTGAAGATGGCGGACGTGGTGATTACCAACCCGACACACTTGGCCGTCGCTCTGAAATATGACACCGCCACCATGGGAGCTCCTGTTGTGGTCGCCAAAGGAGCCGGCTTGGTCGCTGAACGTATTCGTGAGTTGGCTCGACATCACGGAGTACCGGTCGTCGAACATAAGTTCGTGGCCAGAACACTGTTCAAACTCGTCGATATCGGTAAAGAGATACCAAACGAGCTGTACCGCGCAGTTGCGGAGATTCTGGCGTTTGTGTATCGCGCGAGAGGCTTGGCTCCACAAGTATAAGGAATTATGGCAACGGCAATAGAGCCCGTGGAACGAAACCAATTGATCAAGCATCCGGACGTCGTCATATCCGTCGGGGTGGTGGCCATTCTCATGGTGATGCTGTTGCCGTTGCCTCGATTCCTGCTCGATTTGTTGCTGAGCTTCGATATCACCTTGTCGGTCGTGATCCTGCTCGTTGGACTCCAAGTACGGCGGCCGATCGAGTTTTCGGTGTTCCCGTCGGTCCTCCTCATGATCACCTTGTTCAGGCTGTCCCTCAACATTGCGTCCACGCGTCTCATTTTGCTGCATGGGAACGAAGGGGCAGGGGCGGCGGGAGAAGTCATTCGGGCCTTCGGGAACTTTATCGTCGGGGGCAATTACACGGTCGGCTTGGTGGTGTTCTCCATCCTCGTCATCATCAACTTTGTCGTGGTGACGAAGGGCGCCGGACGCGTGGCGGAGGTTGCTGCTCGCTTCACATTGGATGCCATGCCCGGAAAGCAGATGAGCATTGATGCGGATCTGAATGCCGGCCTGATCAATGAGGCGGACGCGCGGCGCCGACGACGGGAGATTGCGGAAGAGGCTGACTTTTACGGGGCGATGGACGGCGCCAGCAAGTTTGTTCGAGGGGATGCCATTGCAGCCGTCATCATCATACTCGTCAACATCGTCGGTGGTTTGGCGATCGGTATCCTGCAACAGGGCATGAGTCCGGCGCTCGCGGCTCAAACCTATACGATTCTGACGGTCGGTGAGGGGTTGGTGGCGCAGATTCCCGCCCTGATCGTTTCGACTGCCGCCGGTATCGTGGTGACTCGCGCCGCCTCGGAAACGGATTTGGGGAGCGAGATGACTCGCCAGCTGTTGATGTCCTCCAAACCGGTGGGCATTGCTGCGGGTATTCTTCTCGCGCTTGGATTGGTGCCAGGGCTTCCGCATGTGGCGTTCTTAGCGTTAGGGAGCGCCATCGCATGGATCGCCTACCAACTCCATCAGCAGGAACAGGTCCAAGCAGCTCCGATTCCCACTCCCGTCACTCCGAAGGCCGAGGAAGGCCCGACCCGAGTGATTCCGCTCGACCTCATGGAAGTCCAGGTGGGGTACGGCTTGATAGGACTCGTCGAGGGAACACAAGGCACCGCACTGCTCGATCGGATTAAAGCGCTCCGGCGACAATTTGCGGAATCGATGGGCTTTGTCGTGCCCCCTATCCATATACGTGACAATCTTCAGCTGCGCCCGAACGAATACGCCATCATGTTGAAGGGGGTGGAAGTGGCCAAGGCTGACGTCTTGCCTGGGAATCTGTTGGCGATTGATCCAGGTACCGGTCAACGGGGTTTGGTGCAGGGTATCCCGACGAAGGAGCCTGCCTTCGGGTTACCGGCGCTTTGGGTACCGGAAGCTGCCAGAGAGCAGGCTCAAATGGCCGGGTATACCGTGGTCGATGCGAGTTCAGCGATCGCGACACATCTTTCTGAATTGATCAAGCGCCATGGCCATGAATTGTTGGGACGGCAGGAAGTTCAAGCGCTGTTGGACGAAATTGGAAGGGCGCATCCGAAGCTGGTGGAAGAGCTTATTCCTACGCTGTTGCCGCTCGGAACGGTCGTCAGGGTTCTCGGGAACCTGCTCAAGGAGGGCATTCCCATTCGTGACCTACGGTCGATCCTCGAGGCCGTTTCTGATCAGGCCACCAACACCAAGGATGCGGAAGTCCTCACGGAGTATGCGAGGCAGGCGTTGGCCAGGACCATCACCAAACAGTATCAAGCGCCTGACGGCAGTCTGCAGGTCATTACTTTGGACCCCCGACTGGATCGGTCGTTGGCGGAACAAGCGGCGGCATTGCCGCCTGGGGCCACGTTGAACCTTGATCCCACCCTCTCGCACAAGCTGTTAACTGGGCTCAAACAAGCCGCTGAACGGGTTGCAGCTCGAGGGCAGCAGCCGATCGTGCTTTGCTCTCAGGTTGTGCGCCGCCATCTCCGGCGACACAGCGATCGTATGCTGCATGCCGTTCCTGTGATGGGACTCAATGAAGTGGATTCCTTCGTCCGTCTGCAGTCTCTGGATACGGTGCGGATCGACTTGGAGTTGGTGCAGCCGTCTTAGGGTAAGCCATGAAGGTCAAGACATTTCACGCGCTCACCATGCAGGATGCCATGCGCGACATCAAGGAAGAATTGGGACCGGACGCCATCATCTTGTCGGCGAAAGAAGTGCGTGAGGGAGGGCAAATCTTACGGGCATTCAATCGACCGGTTCTGGAAGTCATGGCCGCCTCCGATCATGTCGTACAACGGCTCACTCAGGGTGGGAAAAAAGGGCAGCAATGTCTTCCGCCTGTACCACCGTCTGATACGAGGTCGGATTCCGCGCTGTCCGCGCAGACCTTTCAACAGACACTGCAGGGGGTGCTGAAGCCGAATTGTGAGACGACGACACCGACTGTCGGTCAACAGTCTGCTTCGTTCAAGCCGTCTACAGTACATATGAAGCCGAATCGCCGGCGGCATCTGCATACTGTGATGGATGAACTGGGCCGCTTGTTGGAAGACCTGTCTCGGGCGAACAGCGGGACGATCGGAAGTCAGCCGTCGCCCATGCCGCGGTGGCTGCGCCGCTCGCTCATCGAACAGGGGATAAATCCCTCCACCGCGGACTTACTCTTGCACGAGGCGGGCATGACCGAACAATCCGTCGGTCCATGGGACGATGAGTCGATGCGGCGCGCATTACAGCGTGAAATCGCAAAGCGCGTGCGAACGAGCGGGCCGCTCCTGAAAGGGGAGGGCTATCCCTCTATCAGTCTTCTGATCGGGCCCAGTGGAGCCGGGAAGACCGCCGCCGTAGCCAAGCTGGCGTCACATTATCGTCTCGAGCAGCGGAGATCCGTCGCCCTCATCACATTTGATACCTGTCGGGAAACCGCGGTCGAACAGTTGCGTCGGTATGCCAAGGTCGTGGGCGTGCCGTTCGCTTGTGCCCTGTCGGCTCGACAAGTCCATGAAGGGCTCCGTCGCCATACACAGGTAGACCTCGCGCTGATCGACATGCCTGGGATCGGACCGCGTGACTTGGCATTGGCTCAAGAACTGCGGAAGATTCTACCGAAGGAGGCCGTCACGACGCATTTGGTTCTTCAGGCTTCCACGAGGGAGCAGGAGCTCTGTCGTATTACGAGGCGCCTGGGTGATCTGCCGCAGCTGCGTCTTCTGTTCACCAAGCTCGACGAGACAGAATCGTTCGGCACCATCTTTGAGGTGACGCATCAAACCGGAGTGCCTCTCTCCTATTGGAGTATCGGACGGCGAGTCCCGGGAGATATTGAGGTGGCCTCATCGGATCGGTTGGCGGCGCTTCTCACTGCGGAATGTTCCGCCCACTCTGAGGTGCTTGTCAATCGGTCGGTTCAATCTTCGGAAGCAACTCCCGCGGTAATGGAAGCAAGAATTCACCATGGATAACCTGGCTGGAGGTCGTCATATGCCGTTCGGAACAAGAAGGTCTGTCCTGATGTCGAAGGATTTGAGTTGGGAAGGTGGCTCGTCCACTCACGTCATCGCGGTCTCCAGCGGCAAGGGAGGCGTGGGGAAGTCCAATGTGGTCGCGAATCTTGCCGTTGCACTCACGAAGCTTGGAAAGCGCGTGCTGATTTTGGATGCCGACCTCGGCTTGGGGAATCTCGATGTCCTCCTGGGGCTGGTTCCACGGCATACCATCGAAGATGTATTGGTGGGCACCCATACGCTCGACGAGATCGTGCTCAAAGGTCCGGGGGGCATTCATGTCCTTCCGGCCAGTTCCGGTGTGCCGCGCCTCACGTCGCTGACGGAAGCCCAACAGTTGATGATCCAGGAGCAACTGGCGCAGCTTACCTCAGAGATGGACGTGCTGTTGATCGATACCGGTGCGGGCATCTCGCCGAACGTCACCTTCTTTGCCTCTGCGGCGGATGAGACGATGATCGTCGTCACGCCGGAGCCGACATCGCTCACGGATGCCTATGCACTGATCAAAGTCTTGGCTCGCCAGTATCGGGAACGCCGCTTCAAAGTGTTGGTGAATCAGGCCAAGAGTCCCCGCGAAGCGGCCGAGGTGTTCGGTAAGTTGGATGTGGCGGTGGATCATTTTCTTCATGTGACCGTCGAATTGGTCGGAGCGATCCCCTATGACGATTATGTGCATTTGGCGGTCATGCAACAGAAGGCGCTCTCTGAGTTATTCCCTGATGCACCGGCAGCCCAAGCCTTCAAGCGGTTAGCACAACAGATCATCCAGTGGCAGAGGGCGGGTCTCCCCAAGAGTTCCGTACAGCTCGTCTGGCAACGAGCGGCAACGCCCGCGGGCGACTGAAACAGGTTTGTGCATGGGAAGATCATGAGCAAGACAGCCTCGCCACAGGAGCGGCAATCCCTTTCGGCCCAGGGAGTCAGGCGCGAACAACTCATCAAGGAGTTCGCCCATGTCATTCGCGCGATGGCCCACCGGCTGGCCTTCCGACTTCCTGCATACTTGGACGCGGAGGATCTGATCTCGGTCGGCACCATCGGACTCATGGATGCCATGGACAGGTATGATCCGACAAGAGAAGCCAAGTTCAAGACGTATGCGGAGTTCAGAATCCGTGGAGCCATGCTGGATGAGATTCGTTCGATGGATTGGATTCCACGATCGGTTCATGAACGGATCGGCCTGCTCCAAAAGACTCACACAGCGCTCATCAGCCGACTGGGTCGACCGCCACAGGATGAGGAGGTGGCGGCAGAACTGAAGATGTCCCTGGAAGAGCTGGATGATTTCATTACGCGCGCGAGGGGAGCGGTGATGATCAGCGTGGACGATTTAAATCTTCATGAACCGGACGGGCACAAAGTGGTTAAGATGTTGGTCGATACCCACACGCCCGATCCTCTTTCCTCATTGGTCAACGAGCGGGAGCGTGCATCGCTCGCCGGGGCCATTCAATCGTTGCCGGAAAAAGAACGGCTCGTTCTGACGTTGTATTACTACGAGGAGCTCACGATGAAGGAAATCGGGGAGCTGCTGAAAGTCACTGAGTCACGGGTCTGTCAAATCCATACCAAAGCCATCATCAGGCTCAAGGCGCACTTACAAAAACCGAATTGATCGAATCGGCCGACCGACTGAGTCAGCTGCTCATCGGCATTCGTTGTGATGCCGATCGCGATGTCCTGCGATCGCTACCTTCAGTTCTGAGTCAAAGAAACCGATACCTTACTGGACGAGATTTCGACAAGGTCCTGGTCTATCGAGGGGGAATTCATCACAGCGGGCTGGAATGTTGATCGGGTCTCAGGTTTAATCCCAATTCAAGCCAGGTTCTCCATCAGTAATCACGACGATGCACTGGAAGGTATCACACCCTAGGTCCTCACGATCACGCTCTCTAGCATGGTGGTGTGTCTCAGCAACAGTTTGCGGAGTCAGCATCGCGTGGATGGAGGCGACACCGGTCGGTCTTGCGAACATGGCCGACGTTCCCTTCGTGCGGCTTGTCATCGGATGGTTGGGTCTTTTCATCGCTGCCGGAGTTGGGGTGGCCGGACTCTTGTGTTGGCCTTATAGTCAGGACCTTGCACGGCGCAAGCAGGATGGTGCGCCATCGGCGTACGATGGTCTGACCGGTCTTCCAACCAGACGGCTTTTTCTTGTACTTCTCAAACAGGCGCTGAGCAGGGCTGAGACGACTAAGCGGCACGTTGCTGTCTTGCTGTGTGCCTTGGAACAGTTCCGCCCGCTGTCCACCTCCTCAGCCGCCCCAAGTATGACGCTGGTCGTGCGAGTGCAAGCCGCCCGCATCAAAAGCGCTTTGCGACCTCACGACGTGGTGGCACGCTTGGACGAATACACCTTCGCCGTCATCGCCGACAATCTCGAATCGCCGGACGAGGCTCGATTGATCGCCGAGAAAATCCAGAAGGCCATAGCGCTTCCACTGTTGGTCGAGGGCCAGGAGTTGCTGATTTCCTGCCGAATAGGAGGAATCGTGGGACCGCAAAAGGGGACTGATGCCGAGTCATTCCTTGGTGCCGCGTCACGAGCCCTCTCGGAGAGTCAAGCAGCCGACGCCTCTATTGCATTTGCGTCGGATCTATCATCGCCTTTCCTCTCGCCGTCAAGCCATGTCCCCACAGGCCGAGTGCGTCACTACGCGGACGCGCGGCATTAGCTTCATTGCGAATAATAAACCGCTAGGCTGTACTCCTCATGCGACGAGCGGAGGTCTTCCGTCAGTCGTCTAGGAATTCGGCAGGGGACACACCGGCTTGCTTGAGGATAGCACGCAGAGTGCCCTCGGGCATGTTGCCTGGATGGTTAGGAATGGTCGTGTACCGAAGAGTGGACGGATTGAACCAAATCTCGTGACTGCCTGCAGCCTGACGATTGAACTGAAATCCAAGGGCTTTGAGCCGTTGAACGATTTCTCGATACGTAAAGCCAGCCAGTCGCCCCATTAGGCATTGACGATGAGGGGATAATCGAATTCATCACGGGCGGGTGGCAGAGGAGGCTCTCCTTCGTGCTCCTGTTTGGCTTCCAAGAGCTTTTTGGCGACATCGCGGGCAATCTCGATGGTTTCTTGAATGGTACGTCCTTGCACCACAAGTCCCTGTATGACGTCGGACGTTGCGAGATAGACGCCCTCAGGGAGTTTTTCAATATGGAGGTTGACGATGCGCTCCATGTGAACCTCTTCCGCCGGAATCCAGCCTCTGTCCCGCTGAGGAGCTATCGTACCTGATGGTCCGGTCCCAAGTCGAGAGAACGTCATGATTATCGCTGACATTGTTCCGTCAGCGGGACGAGCCATGATCTCGATGAAGTAATCCCTGCCGCAACCCTGTTCTGCTTTCCTTGCCTACTCCTGACAATCCCGCAGAATCCAAGCGAGCGCCCTACAAGCTCCATCCTTCCGTCGCCCGAAGAGTTGCCGCCTTTGTATGAGGCCTGTCCCTCGCAGCCCTCTACATCGTCGAGGGAACTGGACGAATTGTTGAAGCCGCAAAAGAAGACGGCGGAGGAGGGCTGCCACAAGAGGCAGCCCTCCTCTTCATGAGATCGGGGCGGATTATGGACTCGTCGAGGTATAGAGCTGGCCGTCGTCGATCGCGGTCAGCCCTTTCTTCTGGCTATGGGGCACGCCAACTGTGACTGCGCCACCACAGGAACTGCCCTGGCCGTCGTCGGCCTTGAACGAGATTTGATAGACGTGGCCGTTGCCGCTCCCGGATCGTTCGGCGCGCACCGAGGCTGCGCCGACCTGAATCACCGCATCGGGACTGGTGTTGCCGTCGCCCTTGCCCTTGACCGGCTCGTCCTGGGTCACGCCGGTCACGGTGATCGTCACCGAATCCCCATCCGGATCGGTCACCCCCATGATGGCGATCGGGACCAACTGATGATTGGGCGCCCAGAGAGCGGCGGGATTGGCCTGGGCCGCGCCACAGACGGGAGGCTGGTTCGTCACCGAGGCACTGAGTTTGGTCACGAAGGCATCCACGATCCCTCCGGGAGCGGGCTGGCTCGCATTGAGCGTGGGAAAGTCCACGGACAAAGTGATGCCTGTCACATAAGCCTGGCCGCTCCCGTCCACCGCGATGCCCAACCCTTGATCGCCATTATCACTGCCGCCGAGGTAGGTGGAGTAGAGCAAGACCGGATCGATGACGAGGGGTTTGGTGCGATCATAGGCCGCGAGCTGGATGCCGATTTTGGGAAGGGTTGAGTCCTGAGGGTTGGACGCGGACCGCGCGGAGCGCACATTGGCGACCTGCCGCTCGACGAGGTAGTGCCCGGCGACGAGCGTCTTGTGCCCATCCGGTTCGAGTTGGTAGATGACCGGCTTCTGGACCAGCAGGTCGCCCAGGTCGGTCGCGAGGAGAAGAGCACCGCTGTCGGCCACATGGATGTCGGATGCCCCTTCGAAGGCCAGCCTGATCTGATCCGGGTCGGCCCCCGGCGCCACGATGAAGTCGTACTCCAATGTGCCCTGGTTCCCATAATAGGCGAGATCGACGCCCGGGTAGACCTCTTGGTACTGGACCTTGGCGTAGATGGGAATGTTGGTCCGCCACTTGGCCGGGTCATTGCCGATGAAATAATTCACGATCCCCGGAAGTGGTTCCTTGCCTTCCACGGCCGGCGTGGGATTCGCTCCCTCCAATTTCATCCGCACGACCGCCTGCTTGATCGCCGGCGGCTCCGGCCTGGCGATAGGCTCACCGCGCCCTTGTTGAGCCGGCTCCCTGGTCGGTTCCCGCTGTTGCAACACCAGGACCGATTCGGATGGGGTGAGAAAGAGGCGGTAGCCGGTGCCGCGAGCCAGGAACGTGACTTGTTCATCCACCTGGCCCTGATTGGCTTCAAACTGGAGCGGCAGCCGCATCAGGGTCGCGGCCATGTGAGATGTCGAGAGAGCCGGTGCCGGGTTTGGTGGAGACACGGCTGCCTCGCTCCTGCCCACGGGGCCGAGGACGACGAGCGTGATGGTCAGTAGCCGCAGAAAGATGGGGTGACGCATGATGCGCCTCCTTCGTGAGGGATGGTGGGTCTTCGAGTCGGATGCCTGGTCGTGAGAGGCTCCTCA
The DNA here is from genome assembly GCA_029194675.1 of Nitrospira sp. Lineage (NCBI taxonomy): Bacteria > Pseudomonadati > Nitrospirota > Nitrospiria > Nitrospirales > Nitrospiraceae > Nitrospira > Nitrospira sp. Next base: position 658,730 of record JARFXP010000002.1, read on the forward strand.
CGATCGGATCGGCTCGCTTCGGGAGGGAGGTCCTGATGATGACGTGCATGAGTGGTGCGGTCTTCTGGGTGATCCGCGGTCTCGGCGAAGCGCTGAGATGGAACAAGGCGAGTGAAGGGAGAGCGCGGAGGCCGAGGTGTGAGCGGAGACGACCGATGCGGATGTGGAGGGCCATGTGGCGCCTCGAATGAACCGAATGGTCCAGGGGGCAACTACTTATACATCCCGCCAACGGATGTCAAGACGGTGGTTGTGCCAAAACAATGAGGGACAGGCTGGTTTTCTACCAAGGGCTTTGGCGGGATGGCTTTCAGCCATGACAGAACTGATGCAGGCGACCGTTACGATTGAACGGCGTGGGTACGTGTACGCCTCAGGCGGCTGGGACGTCGGGTACGGTGAGGGGCCGTTTCCATGGTGGATAGTCCTGAGAGCGCGACGGGCTCGCGGTCGGGGAACTCTGCGATCAGTAACAGCTGACCACCCATGGCTTCAATGTAGCTTCGCAGAGTGGACAACAGCAAATCACTGCGTTGTTCGAGACGCGACACACCATCCTGGCCAATGCCGAGAGTTTTGGCCATACGCTGCTGCGTGAGGGTTAAGGCCTGTCGGAGATCCCGGAGAGACATTTCTTCGCCAATCAGCTCGGTGGCGCGCGCTTCGATCTTCTTGCGCCGCGTGGGACTCAAGCCCTTCATGATGTCGTGTACATGGGTTGTCACAGTTGTTTCCTTCCCTGTTTCAATCGTCCGAGATGGGCATCCAACCGCTTATCCGCCTTCCGGATGAGTTCTTCGTAGAAACGTCTTTCGCTTCCGCCTGATTTATCCCCGGCGACAAGCAGAATGGCGTGTCGGCGGGGATCAAAGGCAAAGGCGACACGCCAGACCCCATCAGCGGCGTGGAAGCGCAGTTCTTTCATGTTCGCATGACGCGACCCTTTGAGCGTGTCCGCACGGGGACGGCCGAGCTCAGGGCCGAATTCTTCGATCAGGCGCGCGTGGGCCAAAATTTCGTCCTGGACGTCTTCAGGGAATTCATCGAACTCCGGCTGGAATTCCCGAGCTATCTCGACATCCCATCTCTTCACCTGTGGAGTATGGCACACAATACATATGCTGTCAAACACATGTATCGTCAAGACATCTTTGCAAGCGCGCTTCACCGAAATCCTCGTGGAAGAGGAAGCCCATCTGCAGCAAAGCCCATGTCCAACGCTGTACCGATGCAGGGCAACGACCCTCGTTCACTAGGAATATTTTTCACTGAGCCTGGTAGGAATGGCCTAGCGCGATCCTGTCAGGTGATGACGACTTCCCTCATTCCTTCTTCTATCGGCATTCAGTTCCCGTAATCTCATAAGAAATTGGCTCATTTCCAATCGTCCCTTGGTACTTATCCGACCAATATCTCGTCGGCGAACCTGGCATGAGGGTTGCTGTCCCTCTCTCGAAAGCAAAAGGAGCGGGCAGCATGAATCGAGGTATCTATCCGATCTTGTCCGGAGCACTGGCCCATGAACGGCGGATGCAAGTCTTCGCGAACAATATGGCCAACGTGAATACCGCCGGCTTCAAGCAGGATGAGCAGGCCTTCAAATCCATCTTTCCTCGATACCATGCAGTGATTCCGGTCGGCAGTCCAACTGGAGGATTGGCCCAACAGATCATGGCCAGACCGTTTGGGGTTACGGAACGTGCGTTTGTGGCTCCACACATGGTGAAGACAACGTTCGAAGCGGGTCGGATCAGACTCACAGGCAACCCCTTGGACATTGCGATTCAAGGGCCCGGGTTTTTCGAGGTGAATACTCCACAAGGAATTCGATACAGCCGCAACGGGATGTTGTCGCTCGATCGTGAGCGTCGGTTGGTGAACGGACTCGGCTATCCCGTGATGGGTACCAAGGGCGAGATTAAGGTCCCTGCGGGCAAGTTGGAGATTACGGCGCAAGGCGATATCAAGGTAGACGACAAGACTGTTGCGACGATCAAAGTCATGGAATTCGACAAAGACGAGATGCCGCAAAAATCATCGGATGGCCTATTTTCCTCCGGCAAAGGCAAACTCGCCAAAACTCCACAGCTTCAGGTCGGACATATCGAAGAGTCCAACGTCAATTCCATCGGCGAGATGGTGAAGATGATTCAGGGCATGCGCAACTATGAATCGACGCAAAAGTTGATTCAGACGCTTGATCGGATGGCTGAGGTCGCGATTCAAGACGTAGGGCGGGTGTTATGAGACGGAATGTGTATCGCCGACGGCCACCAGTTGATGGCAAGGCCTGGATATCAGCTGATGTGAAATCTCTTGCGATCAGCTATCTGCGATCAGTTCTGCAGCTCTGGAGGATTCTATGATTCGTGCCATGTGGACAGCGGCGACCGGCATGACGGCGCAGCAGATCAACGTCGACACCATCGCGCACAACCTCGCCAACGTCAACACCAACTCATTTAAACGCAGCCGGGCGGAATTTGCCGACTTGCTCTATCAAATTCAACGCCTTCCCGGCACGAATGCATCCAACGTGGGCGTATTTCCCGTCGGCATCCAAGTCGGGGCCGGGGTGCGTCCAACGACGGTGGCGAAAGAATGGCTGCAAGGCAATATGCGTCAAACGAATAACGAACTGGACTTGGCGATCGACGGCAACGGCTTTTTCCAAGTGTCTCGTCCCGACGGAACGATCATGTACACCAGAAATGGTTCCTTCAAACGCGACAACGTGGGCAACCTTGTGACCGGTGATGGCGATCTACTAAACCCCGTCATCACGATTCCGTCCGGCGCACTGAAGGTGGATATCGGTCAGGACGGCACGGTCTCGGTCTTACTTCCCGGCGTGACGCAAGCGTCACAGGTCGGCCAGATTCAACTCACACGATTCGACAATCCTTCCGGGTTGGTCGCCATGGGAAACAATCTCTTTATCGACAGTTTTGCATCGGGACCTCCAACACAGGGGACAGGCGGCTTCACCACCGGATTCGGCACGATTCAGCAGGGATTCCTGGAGAGCTCGAATGTCAACCTCGCCGAGGAAATGGTCAACATGATCATCGCCCAGCGAAGTTACGAGATTAACTCCAAGACGATTCAGGCATCCGACGAAATGATGGCCATTGCCAACAATCTCAGACGATAAGGAGCGCCTCATGTCCGGATTCTTACCGATCCTGATCATGCTCCTTTTGCCAGGAATCTTCGATGTGACGGCGGTAGTTGCGGGACCGAGTGGCGAATCTCGCGCGACTTCGCCGATGTCTCGAACTGCGATTCATCGCGCGGCCGACAGCGTTGTGGAACGAACGGCTCCCAGCGAGGTCAGTCCCGATCTGATTAGGAAGGCCATTCAGAAGCATCTGGAGAGCGAGTGGGGGCGCAAGGTCAAGACCGTGCATGTAACGGTCCTGGAACCAGCTGACCCTGTGATGATTCCCGGTGGGACGGTGGAATTACATGTTATTCCCGGCCCCACGGAAGAAGGCTTAGGCCGGCGCCTGTTTCATGTAGAGGCGGTGGCGAACGGAAAACCTCTGAGGACGATCCAAGTGATGGCTGATATTGCGGCGATGATCGATGCGGTCGTGGCGACCCGCTTGCTGAAGACCGACGAACTGATCGAGATGGGAGATCTCAAGACTGTCGGAATGAAGGTTCATCAGGTCAACCATCCTTTCATTACGGATCAAGGTGAGGTCATAGGAAAAAGCGCCTCACGACCTCTTCCGCCGGATACTCCGTTGCGCGCCGCATTCGTGAAGCTTCCGTTGGTGATCAAAAAGGGCGATCGAGTCCTCATCGAAGCGCGACGTGGGGGGCTCTCGATTCGGGCCTATGGCGTGACGAAATCGAGCGGACAAATCGGGCAGACCATCATGGTCGCCAATCTGGATTCCGGCAGAGAGCTGAGGGCTAAAGTCATTGCTCCCAATCTCGTTCAGGTGGAGTTCTAGAAAAATCGTGGTGACTCTCGCTCTGTCCCTTAACCTAAGCCTGCCTTGCCGATCCACGGGTCTTGGTGTCATTGCGGTGCTGCTCCTTCAGGGATGTTCGAGTCCGCCGAATGTCGCGAGCAAAGTCGTCGTGGCTCCATTGCCGCCGCCGAAGACGGTGGGTTCGCTCTGGCAAGAAGAGAACGGGCGGGCCTATCTCTATGAGGACCTCCGCGCGATGCGCATCGGCGATATCCTTACCGTAAAGATCGTCGAAAAACACAAAGGATCGAAGTCGGCGGATACGGAGGCCCAACGCGAGTCGACGATTAAGAATAGTCTCGTCGGCAGTGCGATGGGATATATCGGAATACCGGGCATACGATTGAGCGATGAGACTCGACGGGGGATGGGAATCGACGCCAGCGCCAGTAATAAATTCGGTGGAAAAGGCGCGACGAGTCGTGAAGGGACTCTAACCGGGACCATTTCCGCGATCGTGACCGAAGTGCTTCCCAACGGCGATCTCCGTGTCGAGGGGCGTCGTGAAGTGACTGTCAACAGCGAAAAGCAGTTGATGAGCATCGGCGGCATCGTGCGGCGAGTCGATGTTGATACAAAGAATACGGTTCTATCATCCGCCATCGCCGACGCCAGAATCGAATATTCCGGTCTCGGTGTGCTTGACGACGTGCAGCGACCAGGGTGGTTCATTCGCATTCTCGATTGGGTCTATCCGTTCTGAGGAGGGAGTCTGCCATGGCGGCTTCGTTGAGACGCACGACAACGAGGAGGGGGATTCCCAAGCGGCGTCCCTTCAATCCTCACACTCTGCAGATGATGGTGCAGAGTGGAGTCGTACGACGGGCTGACTTTGATCCCCCCTCCTCCGAGAGCAGGACGCAATTCCATATGCTGGAAGATGTTGATCGTGACTCGGTGAAAGAAGTGGTCCCTGAACAGGGATGGCTGGCGCGCTTTCTACTTGCTCGTCGGTCGCAGTTCTCCATTTCTAAACGTCCGTAGCGAGACTGAGTACTCACGCATGTTCACACGACTTGCCCCGACCTTGAGCGTGCTGATACTGACTGGTTGTCTCCTAATTCCCTCCAGCGCCGATGCAGTGAGGATCAAGGATATCGGCGTGATCGAAGGGGTGCGCGAAAACCAGCTGATCGGATACGGTTTGGTGGTCGGTCTGGACAGTACCGGCGACCGAGTGATCGGTGGACAGTTCACGATTCAGGCGATGATGTCCATGTTGAACAAAATGGGCGTGAACCTGGTGATCGATCCCATCCAGTTACTGACCAGAAATATCGCCTCAGTCATGGTCACCGCCAAGCTTCCTCCATTTTCGAAGCCGGGGATGACGCTGGATGCAGTCGTGTCGTCGATGGCGAACGCCAAGAGTCTGCAAGGGGGGACACTCTTGCTCACACCCTTGAAGGCGGCAAACCAACAAGTGTTTGCCGTCGCGCAGGGGCCGGTCTCCATCGGCGGTTTTCTCGGCGGGACGGGCGGCCCGGGAGGGGCTACAGTCGCCAAGAATCATCAGGCGGCCGGTTTAGTTCCGGGGGGAGCCATCATCGAGAAAGAGCTGCTGGTCAACATCGACTCTTGGGAAACGGTTTCCGTACTCCTACGGCAACCTGATTTCACGACTGCCATCAGGACTGCCGAAGCCATCGAGAGTACCTTCGGGAAAGGCAGTGCATCGGCCGTGAATGCCGGATCCATCAAAGCGACGATTCCTCAATCGTTTCAAGGCCGCGTCGTCGAGTATATAGCCTCCATCGAGGGGCTTGATGTGACCGTCGATGCTGTGGCCAAAGTCGTCGTCAATGAGCGGACCGGGACAGTGGTGTTGGGAGAGCATGTGCGGATTTCCACATGCGCGATCTCTCACGGTAATCTCACCATCTCGGTGAAAAACACGTTGAACGTGTCGCAGCCCCTGGCGCCGCTTATCGGCTCCTCGGCGGGACAGACCACCGTCACACCGGATGTGCAGACGGAGGTAAAGGAGCAGGAATCGCGGCTTATGGTGGTGGATGAGACCGTGACATTGGGAGAGGTCGTGCGGGCTCTCAATGCAGTGGGAGTGACGCCGCGCGACCTTGTCGCAATACTCTCAGCCCTCAAGTCATCCGGAGCACTTCAGGCTAATCTTGAAGTAATTTAAGCAAGCTATTTATTTATATGATAAATGTAGCGCAATACAAGAGCCACACCGCACTAGCTACATCATTATATGCGGATCCTGGATTGGCCACACGCTTTGGTCATCCTGGCCTCCACGTGAATCTCTCAAAATCGCAGGACGCTGCCGAGGCACGTCAACAGATGGTCCAGGCCGGAAGGCAGTTCGAAGCCTATTTTATCTCGTATTTACTGAAGGTGATGAGAGAAACGGTTCCTGAAAGCGCCCTCACCAATAAGCAAGGGGCGTATTTTTACTCATTTTATGACGAGGAGATCGGGAAGCGGGCAGCCGAATCTGGGGGAATAGGCATTGCGAGGATGGTCCAGGAGTATGTGCAACAACATCTTGTGTCATCTCCCCTGGAACACTCAAGTTCTTCAGGGTAGAAACCGATAAGAAGCTCGACCGGGATAAATACATATTTCGCTCAGCACAGTCGTTGGGAGAAGCGGGCCGAGGAAGGAGCGGCAACATGCAGATTTCAGGTCATGGGAAGGTAGATCATCTTGCAAAGCTGTTGCTTGGGGTTCAGGACACCGAGAGTTCAGGGGTGCGACCAGCGGCTGCCAGCACCCAGGTGCGTAAAGATGAGGTTCAGATTTCCGCCCAGGCGAAGGAGCTTCAACGGATTCGGGAGCTGGCCAATCAGCCTGATCCTGAGAGGGCTGAACATGTGGAGCGCATCAAGCACGCGCTTAACAGCGGTACGTACGATGTCAGTGGCCGTGCGGTTGGAGATGCCCTCATTACGCAGGCTCTGACCGAGGCCATACTCCGAGGCTCTTCGACCTGAGGAGGTTCGACAGCAACAAACGGGTCTGCGTTTTGGCCCATGGATGGGCAGGTTGCCGATTGTGAATGAGTCAATCTCTCTCGATGAGTTGAGCAATATCCTCACCCGCGAATCCGTTCAGTGTGACTTTCTCGCGCAAAACATCGTTCAAGAGCGAGAAGCCATCAAAGGTTTGGAGCTTCAGAAGCTCGTCTCGATCAATCACTCAAGGATTGCGATCCTTGAGTGCCTTCGCATTCTCAAGGAAGAACTGGATGTGGTCCTGGATCGCCTGGCAGGCGCCTATCACGGACCGGAAACCGGGCGAACGCTGACAGAACTTCTACGCCGAGCTCACAGTCCGCAGGCGGAGGGAATCCTGCAGCAGTATGAGCGGCTTGCGGATAAAGTCCGGGCGGTGAAGCAGGACATCGCGGTCAATCAGTTACTGATTAAGAATGTTCAATCGTTTCTCATTCGGGCAATGGAGGCTCACCGCCAACCACCTCCAGGGGAAGACCTCTATACAATGTCGGGCTCTCGAAGCAATAGCGGAATGCCGGCTGCGTTGATCAGGCGGGAGGGGTGACGATCGATGGGACTGAACGGCTTACTCGATGTCGCGAAGTCAGCTCTTTTCACCGCTCAACAGGCGTTGACCGTTACCGGCCACAACATCAGCAACGTCAACACGCCGGGTTTTTCCAGACAAGAGGTCGTTCTGACAGAAGAACGGCCTGCTGACGGCAATCCTGGGCAAGTCGGTACCGGCGTAAAAATTGAGCAAATACGACGGGCAGTGGACGTATTTTTGAATCGGGAACTGACGAACTCTCAGGAAGGTTTGGGCCAATTCACCGTTACGAGGGATGAGCTACAGAGGTTGGAGAGTCTTTTTGGTGATACTCGCGGGCAGGGGTTGGCAGGACAACTGGATGAGTTTTTTGAGGCTCTGCAGGATGCAACTACCACGCCTTCTCAGGTCACCCCGCGTTCGGTTGTGTTGGCAAAGGCCTCGACGCTGGCAGGTACCTTCCATCAAATCAATGCAGATTTAACCGATAGTCGCCGTGCCGTCGATATGCAAATCGGTGTCAACATTCGTGAGGTCAACGGCCTGACGAGAAAGATCGCCGAGTTTAATACTCAGATTAAGTCCGCTGAGGTCAGCGGTCAGAATGCCAATGATCTTCGAGATCAGCGTGACTTGGCCATCAATGAATTAGCGATGAGGATCGACGTGTCGACTCTCGAACAGCCTGACGGCACGGTTTCGGTGTTCATGGCCCGAGGACTGGTCTTGGTCGATCATGAAACGACGCGAAATCTGGTCGGGGTGGAATCCTCGGACAACCAGGGTCTTTTAGATATCGGGTACGACATCGGAGGAACTCAGCCGAGCATCGTTAACCACTTGATCGCCGGCGGGCGGCTTCGTGGACTCTTGGACGTACGAGACGGCACGATTCCTTCAGTTCGGCAGGGAATCGATGCGTTGGCCGGATCTCTCTTGAATGAGGTCAACCAAATTCACCGCGTGGGGTATGGCCTCGACGGTTCTACCGGGCAGGACTTCTTCTCCGGGTTATCAGTCACGACCAAAGCGCCCACGACGAATGTTGGAACCGGTTCGGTCGGCAACGGAGTAGTGACCGCGCCGAGTCTCTTGACCTTTCATGACTATGATCTCAGGTTCACTGGGGCCAACAGTTATGCGATCGTCGATGCAACAACCGGGACCGGCATCAAGGGCAATTACACAGGAACCGCCATCGTTTCTCCGACAGTCGATGCGCCGTTGAACATCGTCACAGGAGCGAATGATACCTTGGTGATGACGGTAGATGGAACGACGTCGGGAAGCATCACACTGAACGGTGCTGCATCACCAGGACGGCCCTATACCTCCGGCGCAGCGCTGGCGGCTGAACTCGAGAGCAAAATCAACGCTGATTCGACGCTTGCTGCAGCCGGCCGACGGGTGGCAGTGCTGTTCGACAGCACGACGAACCGATTGGTGTTGCAGTCGAATTCCGTCGGGGGCACGAGTTCCGTGGATGTTATCGGTGGAACGGCCCGGGCGAGCCTGGGCCTATCTGCCGGGACCAGCACGGCCGCATCTGGAACCTACAGCGGACCTCAAACATTTCATGTCGACGGAATTGCGGTGGCTGTTAATGGGGCACCCGCCGCCAACGACGTTCTGAGCTTTAACTCGCGCGAGAATGCCGCCCGTGATGTGACCGTTGCGCTATCAGACCCGTCCAAAATCGCGCTCTCCTCGACGCGCGCGGGTGTTCCTGGGAACAATCAGAACGGATTGACGCTGATTGCGCTCCAGTCAAAAACTCTCACTGGCCTCGACAATGCCACGCTCCTCGACGCCTACCGTAAAACCGCGACCGACCTTGGAGTGGCCTCACAGGTGGCGAGTCAGCGTCTTGATGCGGAGGAAATTCGTCATGAGCAATTACAGAACTTCCGGGCGCAAGTATCGGGCGTCTCGCTCGATGAGGAACTGGTCAATCTTCTCAAGTATCAACGGGCATTTGAGGCCGCGTCACGCATGATCGTTGCTGCCGATGAAATGATGTCGACCTTGATCTCACTCAAACGATAGGGAGAGTCACAGGGCTATGCGAGTAACCGAGCAACAGGTTTTCGGGTTTCTGGTCAACAGCTATCAACAAGCTCGATCCAGAGCGTTGCGACTACAGGAACATCTCGCGACCGGCAAGCAGGTATTGCAACCCTCCGATGATCCTGGCCGTTTCCATCAAATCGTCGGAGAAAAAGCGACATTGGTAAAACTTGAACAGCGGCTTCGCAATGTCTCGACCGCCACCACGCGAGTCGAACTGGCTGATGCTTCTCTCCAAGGGACGACCGCGGCGCTCGCTCGTATCAGACAGCTGGCGGTTCAGTATGCGTCCGATACCAACGGTGCGACAGAGCGAGCCACCGGCGCACATGAAATCAAAGAGTTGCTCCAACATCTGCTCCAGCTTGGAAACGCCGAGTTTGACGAAAACCAACCGGTCTTCGGAGGGACGAGCCGGCACGGGTTCGCCGCGGGGTTGACACTGTCGACACCTGTTACGCTGACGAACAGCGTTGCAGATACCTTGACGGTGAAGATTGATGGCGTGACATCGGGTACGATCGATTTGACCGGCGGTACCGAGACGCTCAATGGAACCGAATTGGCAGCCCGGGTGCAAAGCCGAATCAATGCCGATTCTACTTTGATCGCGGCGGGAAAAAGCGCTTCAGTTACGTACACCGACGGAAGACTGGTCCTCACCTCAAATTCTGACGGTCCAACGTCGAACGTGGAAGTATTGGGCGGGTCCGTTCGCGCGCTGCTCGGATTCAACGGAGGGAGTGCCGGTTCCGGCGGATCGACGTTCGCTGCGACAGTGACGACGAATGCGGCCGCGGGAAACAGCGGTGGAGCATTCGTCTCGCAAGGGCAGATCGTCAATACGAGTACGACGTCCTTCGATAACTATGTTGTGCGGTTTAGTGGGTCTGGGACTTTTGACGTCGTCAATGTTTCGGCACCGGTCACGGTCGCTCCAAATTCCGCCAATGCAGGTCGCGTTGGGGCAACTGATGCCGGAATCGTCGACCCTCAGCGAGTGACTCTCGACACGTACGAAATACAGTTTACTTCAGCATCCCAGTATTCCGTCTTGAACACGACCACGGGATCCACGATTTCGACCGGGAACTCCTATGTGTCGGGTGGCGCCATCGAATTCGATGGCCTCCGCGTGGTGCTTTCAAATGGGCAACAGGGAGGGCCCGCCACCGGAGATCGATTCGCTGTCGCGATTGCTCCGAAAACGGTACTCGCCAATCAAACGTACACGTCCGGAGCTCCTATGGAGTTTGACGGAATCCGCTTTCACATAACCAATGGCACATCGGCGCCGGCTGCGGGGGACTTGTTTCATGTTGTGACTCATACTCAGTACGCTGGAGATTCCGGTAGCCATCAGATTGAAGTGGCGGACGGAGAGGTCGTTCCCACCAACGTGCCGGGTAATGAGGTGTTCAGTGGATCCGATGTCAATCTGTTCGATACAGTGCAACAACTCCTCGCCGCACTCCGCGGAAATTACAAAGCTGGAATCACGGAGAGTTTGGGCGGCCTCGACCGAGCCCTCAGCCAGGTGTCTGCAGCGCAGGGTACCATTGGTGCTTTGGCAAACCGATTGGACTCTACGTCTTCAGCATTGGCGGAATCAAAAGACTTAGCCACTAACCAGTTGTCGTCATTCGAAGATATCGACATGGCACGAACCATCTCAGATCTCACTCTGCAAGAGTATGCCATTCAAGCAGCGGGCGAGACGCTCGGTCGACTGTTCGATAACTCCCTCCTGAAATATCTGCGTTGAAGTCGCACCTCAAGTTTGTTCGGGTGATGGCCGATAGTTCTGTGCGATCTCGTTTGGCCAAGGAAGGCTGGAATGTTGGTACTCACCCGTCGCTGCGGCGAAAGCGTCACGATCGGCCCCGATATTCGTGTGGTCGTGCTCGGTGTGAAAAGCGGGCAAGTCCGTCTGGGCATCGAAGCCCCGCCGGCGATCGCGGTTCATCGGGAAGAAGTCTACGTGAGGATTCAAGAGGAGAACCGGTTGGCCGCAAAGACTCTTGTGGTACCCATCGATGCATTGCGTCGCTTGATCCCTGCGAAATCACGGATTGCTTCGTGAGGACACAATCATGAAGTGCGCATCGACTCGCTTTGGATCATTCGAAGTCCGTGACGAAAGCATCTTGACATTTCCTTCGGGACTGCTCGGTTTCCCTGATCAGCAACGGTATGTCATGCTGGATCATGATACCGAGGCTCCTTTCAAGTGGCTTCAATCCATTGAAGAACCGGCGCTGGCATTTGTGATCATGGACCCATCCCTGTTTCATCCAGGCTATCAGATCGACATTCCCACCGATGCCTTGGGTGAAATCGGGGCTAAGGAGAGAGAAGACCTGGCGTTGGTTGTGATCTTGACCATTCCCTCGGATGATCCTGGTCGCATTACCGCTAACTTACGAGGACCGCTGGTCATCAGCCACAAGACCAAACTCGGAAAGCAGTTAGTGCTCTCAGAAAATGTTCCCACCCGGCACCCCTTGTTCCCCGTCTCCGGACCTTCATCATCCGAGATGGCACAAGCCTCTCACCCTATAGAATGTCGAGTCTAGCCAATACGTACCCTGACCGTTCTGACACATCCTTTGGTTCACAGACTCCTTCGTGACACCGAATTCTTACCTGATTTGGCTGCCCTGACTTCGGAATGATTGCTTTCTCCGATGAAAAGCGGTAAGCACTTTCGCTAGGCACGTCGCTGCCGTTAGTGCTGGCCCATTTATACGTACGACAAGGGTGAAATCGGAATGAGTGAACCAACCATCATTTGTCCAAGCTGCAAGACGGAGATCAAGCTGACCGAGTCGCTTGCTGCCCCGCTGCTCGAATCCACACGCCGCGAGTACGAGAAGCGTCTCGCTCAGAAAGATGCCGATGTGGCGAAACGCGATGCCGCATTACGCGAGTGGGAGGAAGCTCTTTCCAAATCCCAGCAGGCACTCGATGAGCAGGTGGCCGAGAAGCTTCGGCAGGAGCGGGCCAAGATCGTGATCGAGGAAGGGAAGAAAGCCAAGCTTGCGTTACAAAACGATCTCGACCAAAAGGCCAAAGAAGTTGCTGATCTGAATGACATTCTGAGGCAACGCGATGCGAAGCTGGCAGAGGCGCAGAAGGCACAGGCCGAGCTCCTCCGAAAACAGCGGGAATTGGATGATGCCAAGCGCGAGTTGGATCTGACCGTCGAACAGCGAGTCCAAGAAGGGCTCGCTGTGACAAGGGAAAAGGCTAAGAAAGAAGCCGAGGAAGGGCTGAAGCTAAAGGTATTGGAGAAAGAACAAACCATTGCCTCGATGCAGAAGCAGATCGAGGAGTTGAAGCGAAAGGCTGAACAGGGTTCGCAGCAGCTTCAAGGCGAGGTTCAGGAATTAGAGTTGGAGGCCCTGCTCCAAGCAAAGTTTCCACGAGACACAATCGAGCCCGTTCCCAAAGGGGAACATGGTGGCGATGCGCTTCAGCGTGTTGTTGGGCCGAGTGGGCAGCTCTGTGGGACAATTATCTGGGAATCGAAACGGACCAAAAACTGGAGTGATGGCTGGCTCGCTAAGTTGCGGGAAGACCAGCGGGCTGCCAAAGCGGAGATTGCCGTCATCGTTAGCCAATCCCTTCCCAAAGACATAGAAACCTTTGGTGTTGTCGAGGGCGTCTGGGTGACTCATCCCAGGACGGTACTCCCACTGGCCGTCACCCTCCGCCACACGCTGATCGAGGTCGCCTCAGCCCGGCAGGCATCCGAGGGGCAGCAAACCAAGACAGAAATGATTTATCAATATCTGACTGGACCACGGTTCCGTCATCGAGTCGAGGCGATCGTCGAAGCTTTCTCCACCATGCAGGAGGACCTCGATAAAGAGAAGAAGGCGATCATTAAACAATGGGCAAAGAGAGAAGAACAGATTGATCGGGTGATGCAAGCAACAGCCGGAATGTATGGGGATCTGCAAGGGATAGCTGGGAAAACCATTCAAGAGATTGAGGGGCTAGAGCTGAAGGTCTTGGAAGCACCAATCTCTCAAACGAAAGAAAATATGGACATGCAATGAAATTGACCTACCTCCATATTCAAAACTTCCGGTCGTGTCGGAATGTTTCCTTACAGGTTGGGAATATGCATGCATTGGTGGGGGCGAATAACGCGGGTAAGTCATCGGTTCTCCGCGCTCTGGATTTCCTCTTCAATCCGAGCACAAAGTTGTTGGACGAGGAATCATTCTGGAACAAGGACACCAGTTTGGAAATCCGTGTGGAAGCCATCTTCTCAGAGCTTACGGACAAGGAAAGGGAAGCATTGGGCGCGTATCTTACGCCAGATGGGGCATTCCACATGGCACGCTCGGCAAGAATGAGAGCGAGCGGTGAATCTGATTCGGATCAAGGGGAAGATAAGATCATCATAACTCAACAATACAAGAAGCCCGAACCAGAACCGGAATGGCTTCAGGAATCCAAAATCAACGGCAATAACATCAAAGAGTGGTTTAAAAAGAAGGATCAGTTGGCTGTGATCGGCGCGAGTTTTGCCGACTTTCTCGGTGATACCAAAGTACCTGGGGTCAACGATTGGAAAGAGAAGGCGAAGGAATTTATATTAGCCCACGCCGACAAGATTCCATGGAAGGACGCTTGGACTGACAACCCTAAAGGCTATGCCAATGTCCTCAAGGGCACGCTACCTTTCTTCGTCCTCGTCCCAGCCGTCCGTGATGTGTCTGAAGAATCCAAGGGAACCAAGAGTAGTCCCTTCGGCAAGCTCCTCTATGCGATTCTAGACACGGTTACACAGAAGCAAAAATCTGAGATTGAAGACATTCTCACAGAAGTATCCAAACAGATGAACCGCAGCGGTGGAGCGAAGAGGGTTGATTTGATCGCTGATACGGAAAAGCAACTCAATAAGCTATTGAACGACTTATTTGCCGGTTGCGACCTGGAGATTCAATTTCAAACACCGACGCTCGAAATCCTCCTGACTGCTCCAAGGCTATATGTGGATGACGGCTTTAGAAATGCCGTCGAGAACAAAGGGCACGGTCTGCAAAGGGCTGTCATCTTCACAATCCTTCGACGCTATGCGGAACACATGACCTCTTCAGTCGAAGGGAAAAAGCGGAATCTCATCCTTGCTGTGGAGGAACCGGAACTCTACATGCACCCACAAGCACAGCGAACTATACGGCGTGTGTTTCGGAGAATTGCCGAAGGGGGGGACCAGGTTTTCTTCTCGACCCATTCCTCCCTCCTTGTAGACGTGGCCTATTTCGATGAAATCATCCGGATGGAGGGGGTCTTTGCAATCATAGATGGTAAGAAAACAATGGCCAGCAACGCATGGCAACTTCCCATGCCGAAGATGATTCAAGATCTTGAGGCTAGGTTTCCCAAGCTCAACGGCAGCGTCACACCGGAGTCTATGCGAGACCTTTATTCTCACGTGTACAATCCCCGCCGCAACGAAGGCTTTTTCGCATCCAAGATTATCCTTGTCGAAGGCTCAACCGAGGAATACAGTCTCCCAATTTATGCCGACGCTCTTTCAGATTGCGCTTTCGACCCGCAAGGGATCAGCGTCGTAGAGTGCGGTGGAAAGGGGGCGATGGATCGCCTTTTAAGGATATTCAACGAACTCCACATTCCTTGTTTCATGCTTTTTGATTATGACAAAGACAACTCTGATAAAGACATCATCAAGAAATCAATGGAGCTTCTTGCTCTGGCAGGCGAAAGGCAGGATGCGCCCTCATCGCTCTTAGTTACAGACTGCGTAGCTTGCTTCCCCAGCAAGTGGGAAACGGATTTGAAATCAGAAATAACGGACATTGATGGCCTTGTGGGTGAGGCAAGGGAGAAGCTCGGGCTGAGCAATGATACAGGGAAGCCATTGATTGCTCGCTATATCGCGCGTAAGCTCGTTTCTAATAGCCCTCCAGCAGTCCCTTCAAGTCTGAAGAAGATCATCGAAAAGGCAGTTAAAGTCACATGGAGAAAGAGCTGTTTGCAAGTCCCAGCCTTACCCGTGGCTGCTCCTGCTAATGTGGTAGGGAGTGAATAGGCACAGTGGCTAAACAAAAGACTACGCTCGAACTCACCCGGATCGAGAAGGAAAACCGGCCGAAGCTGGAGCCGCGCAATTCTGCCGGAGGACCCGGAGAAATCTTCCCACATCCCGCACAGAGTCACTGACCGTGACATATTTCGACAACCGACTCATCGTGTGGGAGAACGAGTTCGGCCCTAGGGGCCAAGCGACATCATTTTTCTCACCATGGAGTGAGTTCAGAACCGAATGGAGGAAGAGGAATGAGTAAAGCATTGCTCAAAATCGAACGCGAAGCGGTTCGTTTGTCGGCAAAGGACCGGGAAGTTCTGGCTGAACGTTTGATGCGAAGTGTGACACGAGAGCCGTTGACCCAGGTGGAGGAGGCTTGGGTAGCAGAGGCCGAGCGCCGGTTTTCAGCTTGGCGACGTGGGACACGAAAGGGGGTGCCGGTTGAACGGGCGTTCAAACAGATTCGCAAGGATCTGGGTTGGTGAAACTCCTCGTTGACCCTGAAGCGCTGGTGGAAGTGCGAAACGCCGCCGCGTTCTACGAGGACAGTCAGCCCGGCTTAGGGAAGGCATTCCTAGCCGACGTCGAGGCGGCAACAGAGGAGATTGTCCGGCATCCGCTTATGTGGCGCAGGATCAAGGGACGGTTCCGCAGGTATCTGATCCCACGGTTTCCCTACGGCCTGATTTATGCCGTAGAAGGCAAGACGGTATATGTCGCGGCGGTCATGCATCTCAAGCGCAAGCCCGGGTACTGGACCGCGAGAACCAGAAGGTCCCCTTCGTGAGCGATCGCAACGCCAAGCAGAAACTCGAACTCATCTGGATTGGAATGAGTTCCGGCCGAAGCTGGAACCGCCCAACCCACACCTCAGCAATGCTGGCAGGGATGAAAGTACGGGCTCATTCCCCACGACGTATTATGGAATCAGGACACTGGCTGGATTGGTTAGTCAGTTCGCAATAAATCGATGATGGTCTTAATACATAGCCTGGGTGAATCAGGCGGCTGCTTGGGTGATGGGCTGATAGCCCTGCCGATAGGATTCAAGCACACGGACGAGCCGAGCGACCTCGAGTTCAAGCTGCGCGTAGACGGGCGGGGCGTCGTGGAGCGCGTTGAGGTGGCCGACGGCTTCGAGACGACCTGCGGTGAGTGCGACCTCGGAGGCGCAAAGATTGCCGGCAGTGCCTTTGAAAGTGTGTGCCATGCGCTCCACGGCGATCGAGTCGGCCTCGGCCAGCGCCGTTCTGATGTCAGCCAGCATAGTCTGGTGACGATCGAGAAACAGGCGGACGAGTTGAGCGAACAATTCACTGTCACTCCCGATGTTCTGGTACATTTTTGCAGG
Source organism: Nitrospira sp. (assembly GCA_029194675.1). Lineage (NCBI taxonomy): Bacteria > Pseudomonadati > Nitrospirota > Nitrospiria > Nitrospirales > Nitrospiraceae > Nitrospira > Nitrospira sp. Next base: position 675,711 of record JARFXP010000002.1, read on the forward strand.
ATCAAAAATTCCTCTGGTTGGGTCGGCCGTAGTGGGAATTGGCTGCTGTTTCCCGGTAACCACCACATTGGGTGGTGCGAGTACCCAACGTGCCAGGGCGCTCCTTAGTTCCTCCAGTTTAATCGGTTTGGCGAGATAATCGTCCATCCCGATTGCCAAGCAGCGCTCGCGATCGCCCTGCATGGCATTGGCGGTGACTGCAATAATCGGCATGTGCCGAGTCGATTGTGGAGCGCTGTCTGAACGGTTCGCGCTTCCATCGGTCGAGTCACGCGAGGCCACCGACGTTTCACGTTCCCGAATGCACCGGGTTGTCTCAAATCCATCCATGACGGGCATCTGACAATCCATCAGGATGGCGGCATAGTCCCCCTTGGTGAGCGCAGCCAGCGCCTCTTTGCCGTTTTCGACGACGTCCGGTTTGTAGCCAAGTTTTTCGACCATCCGCACGGCGAGCTTCTGGTTGACGATGTTGTCTTCCACGACCAAAATGCGCCGATGTTGCACATGCTCCGCGACCATATGCCTGGTGACGAGTTGAGGCACGACGGGGCATGTCTGGGCGTCTTTCGGCGCTTCGCCCTCGGGCAAGCCGAGCACGGTTCGTAGGCAATCGCGTAATTCATCGTGGCGGACTGGTTTTGGCAGGTAGCCCATCGCGCCGGCTTGACGGGCTTGTTCCGCATGGCCACGTTGCAGCATCGAGGTCATCACGACGAGGCGAATCCCTGATCCCACCGGGTGGCTTTGCAGCTCTCGTGCAAGCTGCAACCCGTCCTTTCCCGGCATGATGACATCCAAGATCGCGAGATCGTACGGTCTTCCCCGCTGCTTTGCCTCCGCGATGCGGTGTAAAGCTGACTCGGCATCCTCCGCGAGCTCGTCAATCATCCCCCAGCCTGAAACCAGATGGTGGAGGATCAAACGATTCGATTCGTTGTCATCGACGATCAAAACACGCTTTCCGGTAAGATCCCCGGTCGGAAGAATCGCGCGGGGAGAATTTGCCTGCTTCTGGAGGCGCGCGGTACACCAAAAGGTGCTGCCCTGTCCCTCGGTGCTGCGTACTCCGATCCGTCCACCCATTAACTCCACCAGTTGCTTGGAAATGGAAAGACCAAGACCAGTCCCTCCGTATTTTCTCGTCGTGGAGCTGTCGGCCTGCACAAACGGACGGAACAGTTTGGCTTGAGTATTCGGATTGATTCCAATACCGCTGTCCGTGACTTCGAAACGGATGACGGCGGTATCGGGTAGGTCTTCTTCGAGATAGGCTTGCAGGATCACCTCACCCTTGTCGGTAAACTTCACTGCATTGCCGACCAGATTGGTGAGGATCTGACGGAGGCGGCCGGGGTCGCCTTTGAGTCCCGTTGGAACCGACGCATGGACAAGTCCGGTCAGTTCCAGCCCTTTCGTCTCCGCCCGTTCGGCGAATTGTGCCAACACTTGTTCCACTGTGGTTCTGAGGTTGAAGTCGAGGCACTCCAGTTCCAGCTTGCCTGCCTCGATCTTGCTGCATTCGAGCACGTCGTTGATGAGCTGCAGCAGCGCTTCGCCGCATTGCCGAATGGTCTCCGCGTAGGACTGTTGTTCCGACGTCAAGGGCGTCTCCATCAACAGGCTCGTCATACCGATGACCCCATTCATGGGTGTACGTAGTTCATGGCTGACGGTTGCCAGAAATGCTGTCTTGACGCGTGCCGATTCCTTCGCCTTGTCCAAAGCTTGATCCAGGCGGAGATTGCTCTCGCGAAGTTGGTCGGCGGAGAGTTGGAGCGCCCGCTGCGTCTTATGGACACTCGTCATGTCGGTGGCATAACCTCGCACGAGCCCATGAGTGAGAACCGGGCAGAAGGTCCATGAAAAACTGGCTTCTTGGAGCACAACTGTCTCATCATGAAGCACATGGCCTGTTGCTAGACAGCGCCGCACGATGTCCGGAAGGCTACGCGGGGCGACATTTGGAAATCCTTCGAGGTTGTATCCGAAGCGAGTAAGCAGAGCGATCATCGCAGGATTGGCATACAGCAGACTCATCTGCCGGTCCAGTTCGATCATCGGTAAGGGACTTTCCTCCGCGATCGCTACCAGCCGATCGCGATCTTGCTTCAATTCCAGTTCATGGGACAAGTCTCGAACACCGACAATCAGCACAGTTTTTCCATTGAACATACCAGGCGCGCAAGTCCATTCCACTGGAACGGGGCGGGTTGCCTTCCGCAAGATAAGATGTTGCGTCACGGCAGTCGGACGGCGGCTTTTCAACACTCCGTTCAGTTGCGCTGCCATGGTGGTTGCGTCGGATTGGGTGAGCATCGACCACAGGGATGGAAAGGAACGGATAGTGGAGGAAGACAATCGTGGTCCAAGCAACCGATGGCCCTCACGATTAACGGCCAATACGGTGAGATCACTGTCGAGGATGACGGCTGCCAGCGGAAACCCTTCGAAAAGCTCAAGACCTGTGGAAGCCGTATGAAGCGACGCTGCAAGTCGGAGTCGGTCGCGTTTGCGTTTCCGTCCAGATGGCTTCATCATGCGGCCCGTGAGAGGGTTTGATCCAGGTGTATCCCTATGTTGACACGTTCTTGGGCCGGGTCTAAGACACGCAGCACGGTTCGGACTGCGTGGTCATGGGATGGTACAGCCAGGTCCATCTCGATGGGCGTGGCATAAGAGCCTCCATGTGAGTCGGTCGTGATTTTTATCAGAGGTTTGAGTCGTTGTTGAGGGTTGACTCCGATGACGACCGCCTGTTCGCCGGTATTGAGCTGGATGAGGCTCCCGACCGGGTAGACGCCGATGCTCCGAATCATGAGCTCCACGAGAGATTTTGCGAACTGTCCTCGTTCCGCGGTTAAGAAGAGTTGCCGAACGGCGTCGTGCGGAATCATAGCCGGACGCGTCCCGCGCCGACTGACCATGCTGTCATAAACATCGACGATGCCGACGATCTGGGCGAGGCGTGAAATCTGGTCGTTGCTTAGACCGGTTGGAAACCCGCTTCCATCGGCCCGCTCATGATGCTCCCTGACGATGCGTAAGACATCCTCCTGCATGCCGGGATGCTCGGAGAGGAGTGCGACACCAAGCTTGCAATGCTGTTCGAGAAGGGTCTTATCTTGACCGCTGCACTCATCCCGCTTACGAACGAGATTGCGCGGGAGCCGGACATATCCTGCGTCATGGAGCAACGCGCCCATGCCGACCTGTTCTTGCGTCGATTGATCCAACCCACTCTCAATGGCCACTACAAGTGACAAGATGCAGGTGTCTAGCGCATGAGCCGTCAGGGAGCGGTCGAAGTGCTTAATCTTCTGAATGGCGACCTGTGTGGCCATGGCGGCGCGGTCGCTGAGAACTTGCCTCAACACGTTCGACACGATGGCTTTGGTCGCTTCGGGAGACGGAGGAATCCCCCGCTCAAGCTCCTCGAAGATGTGCTCAACCGCTTCTTGAGCCTGTGCGTAGATCACGGTAACGGAATGATCTTCGGATTTCGCTTCCTGCCTACCTTCGGTTTTTTGGTTTGGAGGAGCGGGGACATCAGGGCTGATAGAGTGGTGGCTTGCAGTATGCTGTGTATTCGTCGAGGATTCCGACGGGAGGTCGGACCCTTTGCTGGTATCGATGGTCACCATCTTGATCCCGTGCTGCTTCATGAGCTGGATGGTCTGCAGGTCCTTGATCAGCCGTTTATGGGAGAGGAATGGGGTTCGGTACCACGGGACATCCATTTCGATGATGAACATGCCGGGAATGAGCTGCTCGATCGGGATGCGTTTGGTCGCCATAAGTCTTTGGACTCCAGGTCAGAAGGGTCTCCAGTCGGACGTGCCGACAGAAGGAAGGCTCCTGGGGCGTTATCGGCGGAGCATGCGCCGAACTTGATCATTATCCGTGAATCGTGATGCGTTTGAATCAGTTCTGAGCCGATACTCTCCATCGTGTCTGTTCCCCATCAAGATCTGTCTGTGACATTCCGATAGGGCTCATCAGGGCTGGTCCATATCAGCTGAATATCCTGGAGCGAAAGGCATGAACGAGATTGTCGTGTCGGTTCCGCCCGCGGCATCATTTTTATCGGTCGGACTTCCTCTAAAAATATCCCTTACGCTTGATCAGCAGAAGGTCATGCACGGCTCGACGCTTCTCGGCTGGAAGGATCACGCATGGCTCGTCTGCGAATGGCCGATTCAGCTTGGCCATGATCAGCTGGTCGCAGCTGGTACTCCGTGCACTATTAGTTATCTTCTTGACGGTAAGCTGGTCGGTTATCGCAGCGAAATACGCGATCTGATTACCTCGCCGGTGCCCCTGCTGTTCGTTGCGTTTCCAAAGGCGGTGGAAGAAATGCATTTGCGAAAACATCTCCGCGTATCGACCAATGAGCCGGTCTTGCTGATACGAGCGGATTTCGACAACGCGTCCGAGTCCGCATTGCCCACCAGCAACTATTTCGGCGGCTTGCTGAAAGATCTCAGCCAGGGGGGATGCAGTGTGGTGCTGGTGCGAAGACCAGCCTGGCTGTGCCCAGGAGCAACAGTCCGACTTGAATTCGAACTCCCCGGTCTCGGACATATTACAAACCTCACGGGTGTCGTGAAGAATACCGACATGCGGGAGGGCAGTGAGATGATCGGCATCGAGTTTCGATTCAACGAACTCGAGTACATCGAATATCGTGGGTGGGGCGGATCCGTCCGGCAGGCAGTCGAGCATTGCGTCTTCCAGAAGGCCAGCGCCTCTTTTGTTGTCCCGTAGCCCTGTACTCCGTAGCCTCGCCAAGTGATCCCTCTTTCCTCTGCACCAGGCAAATATTGCCTCGTATGAAAGTTGCGGTGAATGTCCCACCCTCGAATCGGGCGATTTTCATCGCGTCACAGCAATAACGGCTGGCACAGGACTTGGAGTGCACTCAGAGCGCATCGGCTGGACTGCGGGTGTACGAGCCGGGGCTGAGTCAATCGGCTGCGGAGCGGGGTGTGCGATGTCATGAGCCGGCAACACTGCGCCGATCTGTGAGGAATCGATGGACAGCGATAATTTCTACATCAACCTGTTCGTGAAGGCACCGCACTGGTCCACGCCTGAGCCGAACTCTGATGAAGCCGCGCGCTGGAGCAAGATCGCGGCTTTCTTGGAGTATATCTTGCGCCGTGTGCGGCAGCAGGAGCCGAACAAGCAGCTCAGAATGTTGGATATCGGGTGTGGCCGCGGGTGGCTCACCAATCTCGCTGCGGCATATGGCTTCTGTGAGGGTATTGAGCCGGTCGCAGGCGTCGTCGAGCATGCGCGCAAGCTGTTTCCCCATCTTCGGTTCGAAGGAGGGACGGCGGAGAACGTCTTGAGGCGGACCGACTTCGAGCCGTACGACGTTGTGCTCACGTCGGAGGTCATTGAGCATGTTCCGCATGGGCAAAAAGAAGGGTTTCTCGCGCAACTGGCCAAACTGCTTAAGCCGGAGGGCTATCTCGTCCTTACGACACCGAGGGGTGAAATGTGGGAACAGTGGAAGACGGTTTCACCGCCCAATCAACCAGTGGAAGACTGGGTGACCGAAGAGCAGCTGCGGGCACTGTTTGCATCGCAGGGATTCATAGCATTGGGGTTTGACCGCGTCCATGTCGAAGTGCCGAATCTTCGGTTTGTCCCGGCCCCGACACCAGCCGACTTGCGCTCCATGAACCTGCTCCCCATCTATCAAGTGTGGTGCTGCCGCCGACCCGCCGGTCAATGTCCCATTCCCTTTACCCTGCCACCGAAGGTGTCCATCATTGTCCCGACATACAATCGCCCCGATCGTCTCCGGATGGCGCTCGCGAGCCTGGCTGCGCAGACGTATCAGGACTTCGAAGTCATCGTCGTCAACGATGCGGGCTGTGACGTGGGGTTCGTCATCGCAGCCTGCACCGATCGACATCGAATCACAGCCATCACCCATGATCGAAACCGCGGTTTGGCTGCAGCCCGCAACAGCGGACTCCGTGCGGCGAAGGGCGCCTACATCGCCTATCTTGATGACGATGATCGCTATCTTCCCCATCATCTTGAGACTCTTGTCGACTATCTGGATTGTCGTGAATGCCGTGTCGCGTACACCGACGCCTGGCGAGTGCAGGAGCGGCAGACCGACGGCGAGTATGTCGAGACCGGACGCGATGTCCCGTACTCCTATGAATTCAGGCCGGCGGATTTGCTGGTCTCCAACTACTTTCCGGTTCTCTGCGTGATGCACGATCGAGCCTGTCTCGATGAGGTGGGCCTGTTCGATGAATCTCTCTTCGCTCATGAAGATTGGGATCTCTGGATCCGCATGGCGACTCGATTCCCGTTTAAACACCTGCCGGTCAGGACGGCCGAGTTTACCTGGCGGAGTGATGGCACATCCATGTCGAGCGGGACCAGGGCGACCTATCGTCGCACCACTGAAATCATTTATCGAAAATACGCGCCCTACGCAGAACAGATTGTCGGCGTCCGGGAAGCCCAGCAGCGGCATCTCGAAAATCTCCAATCGTCGATGCCGGTGAAGCCATACGTCTGCTCCATCATCATCCCGGTATGGAACAAGGTGGAACTGACCAGGCAATGTCTGACAGCGCTAGCCTCCAATGCGACCGATATCCCGTTCGAAGTGATCGTCGTCGACAATGGGTCCACGGATGGGACAGGGGAGTTTTTAGGGGAGATCAAGGGAGATGTGCAAATCCTCAGAAACGATCAGAACCTCGGGTTTGCCAAGGCGTGCAATCAAGGGGCTCGGGCGGCTCGCGGTAAATACCTGGTGTTCCTGAACAACGATACGATCCCTCAACCGCACTGGCTCAAGCCGTTGGTCAGCGAAGTGGATGAGCATCCTGAAGTTGGGGTAGTGGGCAGCAAACTGCTCTTCGCGGACGGATCCGTCCAGCATGCGGGGGTGGTCTTCATGCGGTCACATCGGAGTGCCTATCACATCCATCGGACCTTCGCGAGTAACGCTTCTGCGGTGAATCAGCGGCGCGAGTTCCAGGCGGTTACTGCGGCTTGCATGCTCGTGCGTCGTGAGATCTTTGATGAGGTACAGGGATTCGACGAAGGTTTCATCAATGGTTTCGAAGATGTGGATCTCTGTCTGAAGGTTCGGGGAAAGGGGTACCAGGTGATCTACCAACCCCGCAGCGTGTTGTATCACTTGGAAAGCCAAACTCCTGGTCGAAAAGAGCACGAGGTGCATAACAGCCGTCGGCTCCAAGAACGGTGGGGCGATCATTGGTGGCTGGGGGACGAGGATCTCCACTATCACAGGGACGGGTTTAAATTGGTCGGCGGTTCTCAAGACGCAGAATTTGCAACACAATTGAAACCGATGGGAGATATACGCGATCGGGCGGCTTGGGCTCATGTCGCGGCCGCGCAAGCGGCTGCGCTGAAGCAAGATTGGCCGGCTGTCAAACGTGAACTCCGATTGGTGGACCACTGGCCGGATGACCGATTCGTGCTGTCCTGGGGCGCCATGGTGGCCGAGCGGATGAAAGAGCCGGTCCTACGGGTCCGGTTCCTCTCGCGCTATTTGGCGTTGGTTGATGCGCCTAGCGAGCGACTCGCGCTGATCCGTACGTTGGTCGAACAGAAGAACTTGGTGGATGCACAGGAACACCTCCGGATCCTGCTTGAGTCTTCCCCGGATCATGCGGAAGGACTGTTGATGAAAGGCATTCTGTGCATGCAGCGAGAACAATATGAGCAAGCGGAGCGCTCGTTCGCTTCGGCAATGCGGGAGGGAGCGGATCGCAGGAAATGTCTGATGGGGGTGGGAATGGCGGCAATGGGAAGGGCTTACACGCAAGGAGCCTGGGAGCGGTTTCTTGAGGTGCTGGACGAAAACCCCGACGATGCCGAGGCGATCCACTGGCTGCTCCGTGCCGGCACGGCACAAAACCGTTGGCCGGAGTTGGGTGAGCAACTGCATCGATATGTGACGAGAAATCCCGGTGACGTAGCCGTGCGATTTGCCTTCGCCAGCGTGTTGCTGAGGGGTGAACGGGTCGAAGCGGCTCGGCGGGAATATGATGCGCTTCAGGCGCTTGCACCAGGTTACGATGGGTTGGACCAACTCGGCCAGGCGATTGCAGGAAAACAAGCCGAGATCCTGACGGAAGCCGCCCATTGATTCGCCATCTCGTTCAGGCTGAGGGGTGTGAAAGCCAGGACCTGAAAGAACCCCTCAATCGGTTCAGATCGCGCAAGTGACATGGGAAGGATGCCACGCGCGCTAGTCATACAATTAGCGAGACTGGGAGATCTCCTGCAATCGCTGCCGGCGATCACCGGGCTCCGCATCCGTCATCCCGAGACGCAAGTAGATCTGCTCTGTCCGTCTCATCTTATCGAAGTGGGACGTCTGCTGCCGGGTATCGAGAAAGTCCTCGCGTGGGATGGAGCGGCCTGGCAGCGACGTACGATGGCCGCCCAGCAGAATTTGCGAGCGGAGCATCTTGTGGAGGTCGATACAACGTTGATGGGATTGGCGCCGGACCGGTACGACTATGGCTATGTTCTCAATCAACATCATCGGGCCCTTGTGGCGGCTTCTTTGCTTGCTCGGGAAGTGAAGGGACCATTTCTGTACGGACCGCTCAGCGAGGTGTTGACACCGTGGGCAACCTACATTCGCGATGTGGCGCAGCGGCGCTTGGGACAACGCGTTCACCTGGCTGATGCCTTCTGCGGGCTCTGCGGAGTCTCTCCGCCAGGGTCCGTCGTCCTGCTCGATCCTCCGACCGTCCGATTGCCTGAGGATTTGGAACCCATCGGCAAACACGCTGCTCCGTGGATTGCGCTCATCGTAGGAGCCGGGGAGACCGAGCGGTTTGTACCCACGGAAGTGTGGCGTCGGTTGATGACCTCATTTCTTTCATGCATGCCGCAAGGCCGTGTCGTACTTGTCGGGACAGAGTGCGAACGGGCCGCAGAGATTCAAGCGCCGCTGCCTCCGTCGGCTCTAGGTCGAATTTGGGACACGACGGGTCGCACCTCGCTGTCGCAGCTTGCTGCCATTCTTGCTCGCTGCCATCGAGTCGTCGGTTCGGACACAGGTCCCCTGCATCTCGCTGCGGCGCTCGGCAGGCCGGTGATCGGTTGGTATTTTGCGCGGGCACGGGTCCATGAGACGGGACCGTACGGTTTCCATCATGTCGTATGGCAGGCCGAAAAAATGAGGGGTGAGATCTGGCCGGTCGACGAAACCATCGCCGCGATGTGTCAGCAGGGGCACCATGCGCCGGTCGGCTGGAGTGTATGGACGAGCCACTGCGATGCATGGGGCGCCTATTATACGCCGGCCGGCCAATCGGCCGTTCCACCGCGCGAACGTGAAGCGCTCTGGCAGGAACTGGAGCCTGCCCTCTCATGAACTATCTGATGCAGAATCTCGAAGGCCTTCGTAAGCGGTATCCAGCGCTTGCCCAGAATACGCAGGAGAACGCTGGTGGTCTGCTGACTGTCGTGCCTTCACGAGAAGGGAGTCCATCGGCTACGCATGAAGGACGGTGGATTCACAGCGGATACGATCCGCGTCAAGAAGCCCAAGCGTGGGCCAAAGCTCAATTGCTCGAATGGAAGGCCGGCGAGCTCGGGGTCGTGCTCGGTGTCGGCTTGCTCTATCACGTCGAAGCGTTGGTCGCTCTCAAGCCGCAAGGGGCGATGCTGACGGTTGTCGTGCCCAATGTGGCAGAGCTCAAAGACGCCGTCTCGACGAGGCCTATGACGGCCTGGGTCCACAGGGTCGAATGGCTGTGGGGAACGCCTGCGGCGATGGCAGAGGAGTTGGCCGCAAAGTCGGAGCCGCTCCGGTTCATGACGTATGGACCGGCTGCCCGTCTACACGCCGACGCTCATCGCGATTTGGAAGCGGGGCTCCGACGGATGGTTTCGGCCAAGCAGACCGGCCGACTTCATGTTGCAGTCGTGGGGCCGATCTACGGCGGCTCGCTCCCGGTCGCTCACCACACGGTCGCAGCACTGGAATCGCTGGGCCATCGGGTCAGCTGGCTGGATCAAAGTCCCCATCGGATAAGCTACGAAACATTCGGGGGTTATCACGAGCCTCGCCATCGCCTCACAATGCAAGGCCGGTTTGCCGACGTGCTGAGTTTAGGCGTTGTCACGCACCTTGCCGAAGATCCGCCGGATCTTGTGTTGGCGCTTGCCCAGGCACCGATGAATCTCGCGGTGCTCGAGCATCTGCGCAAGAAGAAATTTCTCACCGCGATGTGGTTCGTTGAAAACTACCGGCATCTGACCTACTGGCAGCAATTGGCCGGCGGGTATGACTATTGGTTCGTCATCCAGCAAGCCTCGTGCTTTGAATCGCTGAAGCGGGCGGGAGCGCGCCACGTCAGCTATCTGCCGATGGCGGCTGATCCAGCCGTTCATCGTCCACTGATACTCACGACAGCCGAACAGGACGAGTACGGTGCGGATGTGTCGTTTGTCGGAGCCGGTTACGCGAATCGGCGCACGTTGTTTCCCAGATGGTTATCGAATGATTGGTCTTTCAAGCTTTGGGGGAATGAATGGGAAGGCGCGGAGGGTCTCACCTCGCTGCTCCAACGCGGCGGTGCCCGCATCGATACTGAGACCTGCATCAAAGTCTTCAACGCCACGTCCGTCAACCTGAATCTTCATTCCTGTGCCGGTGACGGACTCGATCCGGAAGCGGACTTCGTCAATCCTCGGACGTTTGAATTGGCTGCTTGCGGTGCGTTTCAGCTGGTCGACGAGCGGTCACTCATGCCCGATCTTTTCGCCGCCAATGAGATGGTCCGGTTCACTGCGGTAGCTGAAGTCCCGTCGCTCATCCGTACTTGGCTCGAGAATGTGCCAGGACAACGCGCGATTGCTGAGGCCGCGCGTCGTCGCATGCTCGCGCAACACACGTACCAACATCGCATGAAGGAACTCTTGACTACGATCGGTGTGCATCAACCTGATCGAATAGGAGCCATTGTGCGTGGGGATCGCAACGCCGGCGCGTTGACGCAGCGTGAGAATGCACCACCTGAGCTTACGGCACTGCTTCGACTGTTTCCCCCTGGCCAACGCGTGGAGCTCAAGGATGTAGCAGCCCAGATCAAGGCGAAAGGTGCCGGTCGGGAACTGGCGCGAGAGGAGCTGCTGGTTCTGATGCTGGATAGTTATCGAGCAGAAACGAGAGATCTCGTATGACGCGGCAAGTCCTGATCATCAACATCACCCGGATGGGCGATCTCGTCCAGATGGGCACTCTGTTGTCACGTCTCCGTGACGAATGGCCCGGCGTGGCGGTAGATCTTGTGGTCGATCGACAATTCGCACCGGTGGTGTCCATGCTGAGTGGCTTGCGTGACATCATCGCCTATGACTTTCATGCTTTGATTGATGAGAGCCGGGTCTGCGCCAAAGATACCGTTGCACTCTATCGAGATGTGGCATCATGGGCCGACGATTTGCACAAGCGCCGCTACGATCGCATCATCAACCTCACGTTCAACCGATCCAGCGCGCTCCTGGCTGAATATGTCGGCGCGCACGATATCCGCGGTGCGCGGAGCGCTTGGGACGGCGGTACGGTCATCGACAATCCCTGGATGGTGTACTTTACAGATATTCATCAGATCCGCCGGATCAATCGATTCAACCTCGTCGACGTCTATGCAATGGCTGGGAGCAGGCCGGGCTCGTTTGCACCATTGTCTGTGACGACGCCGGCTGAAAATACAGAGTGGGCGAGGCGTTTTCTGTCGAGTCCGGGTGGGCAGGATGCCAAATGGATCGCGGTGCAAGCAGGGGCGAGCGATGTAATGAAGGCCTGGCGGCCACAGCATTTCGGCGTGGCGCTGGCCCGCTTCAGCAAGCATTGGGATGGCGGCATCCTGTTCATTGGATCGCCATCGGAACAGGACACGATCGCTCATGTCATCCGGACGTATCGAGAGGCGGGTGGGTGCAGCATAATCAAGAATGCTGCCGGGCAAACGACGTTGCCGCAGCTTGTCGCTCTCCTGGCGGACTGTAGGTTATTGCTCACAAACGACACAGGACCGATGCATTTGGCCGTTGGGGTGCAGACTCCGGTCATTGATCTGTCCGTCGGCCATGTGGATTTCCAGGAGACCGGTCCACACGGGCCAGGACATTGGGTTCTGCAGCCGGATCTGGCGTGCGCACCATGCGGTTTTGACCAGGTTTGTTCGCACCACGCTTGTAAGGATCGGCTGCCGATCGAAGTGGTCGACGGTGTCATGCAGCATGTGGTCGGGCAGGGACCGTTGCCCACGACTGGACCGGGCTATCGGTTGTACCGATCAGGCGTCGATGCGGATCAATTGGGTACTTTTGAACTCGTCTCCGGCCGTGAAGATGCAATAGAGTCCTGGTATGCGGCCTTCTGGCGCCGTCGCTGGTATGAGTCGTTCACCGGTCGGCCGAGCCGGCTGCCGGCACTCAACAGTCTTGCTCCGGACATCGACGAGGGATTGGCCTGTATGCGGACGATGATGCCGTTGCTTGACAGCCTCTGTCGACGGGCCGACCACATCGTCCGTCTCACCGGGCAAACGTCGCTTCCTGTCCAAGCCATTCAAGCGCTACAACGGGCACAAGCGGAGGAACGTCGGAAGGTGGCTCAGGCCGGTAGGGCGACGTGGGCCACAAAACCGCTGATCACGGCAGCGCTCCGTCTATTGCATCAGGACAATGTGCAAGGGCTGGGGCGAATGGCGAGGCATCACGCGGCGGTGTATCATCGCTGGCGCCGCGAGACGAAGGTCGTGGCCTCCTACGTCCTATCCGCGCGGGAAGCGGCCTCTCCGAGTTCAAGCACACCTGTGTCATACGCCGGAATCAAATGAGAGGAGACTGATCCATGCAGATCACGCTCGATCAAGACCATTGGGAAGTCGACGCGCCGCTGACGATGGAACATGTGCTGACGGAGCTCAGCGAACGCGCCCATGCTCGGGCTCGTATCGTCACCAAGCTGCAGCTCGACCATCGTACGATTACGGACCGTGACTTGGACCCTGTATTTCTCGCCGAATCGGTCGTGCGCTTTCGGCAGCTGACGGCGGTGTCACAGCCGATGCCGGATCTCATACGGGCCGCCGAAGGGTCCATCAGGAAATACGCAGAAACTCTCCGCACCGAGGGGACGGCCTTGCTCTCGCCGTTGAGATTCGGACCATTGCCGCTGTCCCCGCTCGACGCCTGGCTGGGACAGCTGGCAGACTATCTCGAGTTCGTAGATGGGGCTTCGGTCACTATGCAGGTAGAGACCGGAGTCTCCGCCGTGGCGCCTTGGGTTCAACAGCTGTTGGAGGCGCGGGCGGCTCGAGACGTGGTTCGTTTGGCGGATCTCTTGGAGTATGAAATCTTACCTCGGTTGGATATCCGATGGTGACAGCAGATTGCTGTCCATTGTCATCGGCTCAGTCACTTCGTGCTTGATTGATGAGCCACTCAAGTCCCTCTTGATTCAGCCGATAAGATACCAGACCCGCTCACAGAGATGAGCAGGCGCGCGCTTCTGCACGGATGCCGGAGGCGAAGGGGCTGATCAAGTTTTTGACTCAAGGAGGAAAGGGCTATGTCAATTATCGTCAACAACAATCCCGCATCCATTTCGGCCCAGCGCAATCTGGGTGTGAGTTCGGGGAGCTTGGCCCGATCGGTTGAGCGCCTGTCGTCCGGGCTCCGCATCACCCGCGCCGCCGACGACGCGGCCGGTCTCGGGCTATCCGAAACGTTGCGGGCGCACATTCGTAGCATCAATCAGGCCGTTAGGAACTCTTCGGACGGGATTAGCCTCACGCAGATCGCCGACGGAGCTGCTGCCACCATCGGCAATCTCATGGCTCGTCTGCGCGAGTTGGCCTCGCAATCATCCAGCGGCACGGTGGGCGCCACCGAACGATCGTACATCGATCAGGAGTTCGTGGCGCTGCGTTCGGAAATCGACCGCATTGCCCAGGTGACGGAGTTCAATGGACAAGCCTTGACCAGCGGCAGCACGATCAGTTTCACGATGCAGGTGGGTTTCAAGAGCGGCACCGGCAACACGTTAACGATGGACTTGAACCAACTGACGATCTCCGCGTTGGGTATCAGCAGCGTGAACGTGTCCACAGCGGCCAATGCACAGAGCGCGCTGAGCAACATCGACAGCGCCATCAGCGCCGTGGCGACCGCCCGTGCCGAGTATGGGTCGCTCCAGAATCGGTTCGAAGCCACGATCGCGAATCTGGAGGTTTCGAGTGAAAATCTCACGGCAGCCGAATCGCGGATCCGCGATGCAGATATCGCCTATGAAACCTCACAATTCACCAAGAACCAGGTTCTGGTGCAGACAGGTATCGCCGTGCTCGCGCAGGCGAATACGCTGCCGCAGCAGGCGCTGGCGTTACTCCGAGGGTAATTGATTATTGGGGCCGCGCCCGCGTTTCCTGAGCGGGCGCGACCTCGATAGATCAGTAGGGAGGCTGCCATGATACACAGCGTTGCGCCAAAGGCAGATCCTCGGGTGGACCGCGTTCATGAAGCGGAACTATCGGGTTCGGCCGGCCAGAAGTTGCGGGCGAAGAAAGGCGATTTGGACGGTCAGTCGACTTTCCAGGATGACCGTGCCAGGATCGATCGGGCGGCAACGAAGGTCAACGAGGTCCTGAGTCTGGCGGACCTGGGGCTCAAGATTGAAGTGGACGATGAAACGAAACGGGTAGTTGTGAAGGTGATTGAGCAGAAATCCGGTGAGGTGATTCGTCAGATTCCAGCTAAAGAGTTGCTGGAGTTGGAAAAGTACCTGTCCAGCCAGAAGGGGATCCTGCTGAGAGAACAGGCGTAGGATAATCGCGAGGAGCCTGCATGGCCACGATAAGTTTTGGCGGCCTGGGAAATGGACTGGACTTCGGCCAGGTTGTCGATCAATTGGTCAAGGCGTCGCGCATCCCCGTCGATCGGCTCAATGCCAAGAAGGGCGACCTGAATTCGAAATCGACCGACTATGCCACGCTGAACACGAAGTTGATCGCCCTTCAAAGCGCGGCCGACAAGGTGCGTCTACCTTCCAAGTTCGACCGCACCAGTGTGTCGGTCAGCGACACGACTGTGCTCACGGCAACGGGGTCGTCGTCGGCAGTTCAGGGAAGCTACACGGTCAAGGTCACGCAACTGGCGCAATCACACCAGATTACGAGCAAGGCGGCGAAGGCGGTTTCGTCCACGGCGACCGACATTGTGAGCGGCGGCTCGGGGACGTTCACCTTCCGCGTGGGCAGCGGCACGAATCAAACCGTCAGTCTGAGTGCGACTGAGACAATCGAAGATCTCAAAGCAGCCATCAATGATCTCGGTGCCGGCGTCACCGCGTCAATCGTGAACGCGGGGAGTGAGAGTTCTCCCGCCTACCGGCTGGCGCTGACCGCCACTAGTACCGGTGCCGCCAACGAGGTCACAATTGTCGCGGACAACACCGACCTCGATTTTCTGAACGGCAGCGGAACCGGAGGAACCGATACTCTGCAAGCGGCTCAGGACGCCGTGATCGTTGTGGGCGATCCCACTCTGAATCCGCTGACATTCCAACGAAGCAGCAACACTATTGCCGATGCCATTACCGATGTGACGTTGGCGCTGACTAAGACGACCGGCTCAAGTACGATCTTGGTGAATGTCTCACGGGATATGTCGGCCGTCCAAACCAACATTAAAGATCTGGCAACGGCGTACAATGAGGTGGTCAAGTTCATCAACGAGAGGACTACCTACGACATCACGACCAAAAAGGGTGGAATCTTTTTCAACGAACCCACTGTGCGGGCGGTGCTTAGCCAGGTGAGGACGGCACTCGCTTCTGTCGTGCCGGGATCGACCGCCTATGTTTCGGTGGGTGACATCGGGTTCAAAACGGAGCGCGACGGATCGGTGACTGTCGATGATGCCAAGCTGAATGCGGCGCTCAGTTCTAATTATACGGCCGTCAAGAATCTGTTCGTGAATCAAACGGGCAGCGCCGGAGTCGCCCAGCTCCTCAATGCAGCGGTGGATACGCTCGATGATATTGAATCAGGAGCGCTGACGCTCCGAAAACGAGGCCTCACCGACCAGATTTCGGATCTGACGGACGAGATTGCCCGGAAAGAAGATCTCATCACGGAGTATGAGGAACGCCTCCGCCGCCAGTACGCTGCGCTCGATGGGCTCCTTAGGCAAATGCAAAGCCAGATCGGTTTCCTTCAGTCTAATTCCTCACTCACGGGGAAAAATTAAGATCGTCCACGGAAGGGACCTATGCTCACTCAATACACGAACCAGTATCAGCAGACACAGGTGATGACCTCCTCCAGAGTCCAGGTCGTCGTGCTGCTCTACGACGCGGCCATCCAATCGATCGAACTGGCCAGGGGCGGGATTGAGTCGAACAATCTAAGGGAAAAAGGCCGATTCCTCGGACGAGCCATTTCCATCATCGGGGAGCTCAATAGTGTGCTCGATTTCGAACAAGGTGGTGAGATCGCGCATTCGCTGCACCGCCTCTACGAGTACATGCTCAGCGAACTGGTCACAGCCAATGCCCGAAACGATGCGCGCCGTCTCGATGGCCCGCTGCGTTGCATGACGACACTTCGTGAGGGGTGGCTTGAGATCGCGGCGCAACAGACTCGTATGGCAGGTGTACGATGAACTCCACGGGGGAAAATAGTCAAGACGTCGTTGCTCGGCTCACAGAGGCCGCTGCAGAGGCGGCTGAGATCGGACAATGGGACGTCGTTGCTCAATATTATCGCGAACGCGCTGACATCTTGTCGGCCATACAGACGCCGATTCGAGAGGCGAGCGATATGCTGAAGCTCGATGAACAGATCCGCGATCGTGTGCGTACTGCACAAGCCGTGTTGGTGTCTCTGTTGGGTGAGGCGGCGGCGACCAGGCAGCGACTTCAAGGTCTACATCAGCGACTTGAGGTGCAGGCTTCAGCTCCTGTGACCGTATCCGTGAAGGTGTAGCGTTTCCTCCGGAACTGAGCCGCCCTTCATGACCGAGAGCCGGCGCGCGCCGCTACGCTGAGACAGGCCCATAGCAAAGAAAGTTACATGACCATGGCGTCCCCAGTCACGTCACCTTCCGTACCATCCAAGGATTCCGCAGATGAACGGCGAGAATGGATCAGAATCGATGACCGGGTGCTGATGGAATATCGTTTGCTGACCGATACAGGAACCGTCAATTCTGTCGAGACAGGCAGCACCGCTCCGGAGATGATTTCAGCAGCAGTCACGAAGCCGACAGCGGATCTGCTCGCGCGCACTGGAGAGTCATTGATCGGCTCACCGGTGCTTCCATGGATCATGAAAGTCGATTACCTGCTCGAAGTCATCCTCAATTCCCTTGCGACGATCGCGCCGTCAAGTGTCGTCATGGCGAGGCTGACGAATGTCAATTTGAGTGGAGGAGGGGTGGGCTTCGCATCCTCCCGCGAATTCGCTGTCGGCGACCGAATATCGGTCAAGATGATCCTGCCTCCGTTTACCCCCATCCACACCGTGGCTGAGGTTATCCGATCGACATCGGACCCCCAGGGACAGGGTTGGATTCTTGCCACGGAATTCGTCGAGATCAGTGCAAACGATCAGGAGCACCTCATCCGTCACATTCTTCTTACACAAGCCGAACGATTGAGAGCACGCCGGATTTCCGTCTTGTAGAAACCGATGGTTCCTGAAGATACCGGTTATGCCGCTTGGGCAGGAGGGGCATTGAGGAGCTGTAGCAGCGTCTCTCCCATCCTCTCCAGCGCGGCGGCGGCAGGGGAAGAAGGGGCGTACTGAACCACCGGCACGTAGGCTCGTACCGCTTGTTCCATCGCAGGGTCTTCGGGGATTTCACCCAATAAGGTTAAGTCACCCCCAACATACTCCTTGAGCAACTTCCTAAGCTGCAGCACATTGACGCGAGCCCGCCCTGAGACTCGATTGAGGATGAGGGTTGGCTGAAAAGTTCGCAGAGTGTTTTCAGCAGACGCCCGGCCGGATTCATCGGTCTTGCCCGCCACGTCCAACACCTCTTCCACACTGTTGTAGTCTCGATTGGTAAACTCCTCTGGCATGACATCCTGCATCACGAACATTGACAAGACACGACGAATCGCCGCCAGCTTGATGAACCTGTAGAGATCCAGGACAGAGGTCGGGTCCGGGGTTGCGACAGCGAGGTGATGGTCAGCCATCAGAAAAAAATCGAGCGCATGATAGCCCGTTCCCGCTCCGATATCGATGATGATCACGTCCGCTCGAATATGCTGAAAATTCCGGATCAGGCGCATCTTCTGTGAATAGGCCATGTTGGCCGTCGCCAATGTGTCCCCGGTGCCCGGAATAATCCGCAAGTTCGGGTGAACGGAGAGACGTTGAGCCAGATCATCCAGGTGCTCGATTCGATGGTTGAGGAAGTCGGTCAGGGTGAACGACGGGTTTAGGAGACCGACCAGCACATGCGCATCGGCGCCGCCGACATCGAGGTCTGTGAGCACTACCTGTTTTCCCTTCCGTGCCAAAACGAGAGCCAGGTTGACCGAAACTACACTTTTCCCCACCCCGCCTTTTCCCGATGCGACCGATATGACACATGCCATTGAGTTCAGTTTCTATTGGTTTGAGCCTGGTAGCACATACTGTGTCGGTCAGTCGCGCAGAAACATGAATACACATCATCCATCAGAGTGGAACCGGTAAGAAGATAAGGTTGTAGGCCGACATCCGCCTCTACTGGGTGCTCAAGTTTTGGAACCGCTACGCCGATACCTCAATCGTCATGAATAATGAAGTACCGACAGCAGCAGCGATCCACACTGTGGAGACCACAGCACGGGAGGGGGAAATTCTGACCGTGATGGAGGTGGCTCGGTTTCTGCGGGTACCGAAGTCTACAGTCTATAAGCTCGCCCGAGTTGGCGATCTGCCGGCGTCAAAAATTGGAAAGCATTGGCGCTTCCTTCGCCGTGATATCCATGAATGGATGCATGGTCGGTCTCGGCAAGCCTAGCGATCCGAGAGTGGCTGTTTGGTTCATCGGCAGAATGATTCGACTGCCGTCCTCGGCCGACAAGTCTCCAGGCCATGAGTGGAGGCCTATCTTGTCGGCGATGCCCTCCCAGGACAAGCGTTTTCCAAGCACCTCGATCATTCCTCACTCATGCAGGGAAGTCGGCAACGCATCGAGCCTTTCCGGCTCAGGTCGATCGGCGAATGTGCCGATATCCGACGAAGCGCCGAGAGGCCCTGGAGAGGTTGAACCGTCCTATCATGGACAAGACCGTGAATCATCGTGGCTGTGACGGTAGGAGAAGAAAAAGGAGGGGCTATGTTGGCCGATCCAAACATGAAAATCCTTGTGGTCGATGACATGGTGACGATGAGAAGAATTGTCAAGAATATCCTGAAGCAGTTGGGATTCGCCAATATAGATGAGGCAGAAAACGGACAAGAGGCGCTGCAGAAGCTGCGAGCAGACACCTTTGGCTTCGTTGTGTCCGACTGGAACATGCCGGTCATGACTGGTATCGACATGCTCCGTGCGATTCGAGCAGACGAGAAGCTCAAAACAACGCCTGTCTTGATGGTGACCGCCGAGGCGCAACAAAGCAACTTGGTCGAGGCAGTGCAAGCGGGCGTCAACAACTATATCGTCAAGCCATTCACAGCCGAGACTTTGCAAGAAAAGATTGCGAAGATTTTCAAGTAACCCGTGATCAAACAGATCCGTGTTCACACTGGGATAGGGAGCAAGGTTGTGCATAATCAAGAACATAAATTGTACGAGGAACTCGGAGCCTTGACTCGTTTTGTGGACAACGCGATGAAAGCCATTTCGGTGGTTACCCCGCAGATCATTTCCAGTAGTACCCAGCTTCCAACCGCCGCCTCCCATTTGAGCGACCTGAGCAAAATGACGGAAGATGGCACACTTGAGGTGATGCGTTTGACGGAGATGATTCAGGATCATCACGGGCAGATCGCCAAAGATCTCTCCTCGGTCGTCGAAGTCTTGCAGGCGATGGATTGCGCGACTCTTGCAGGACGTCTCCAGAACGTGACCTCTGTTCTCGCTCGGGACGGCAAATGTCTGACGGAGATCATGACCGCTCTGTCCTTTCAAGATCTGGTGGCTCAACGGGTGAAGAAACTTGTTTCGATTCTCGACGAAGTGCAAGGAAAGCTGAAGGAGCTAGTGGTCCTGTTCGGATTTCAGGAAAGCTGCGAGGCTGCACGTGATGCGGGCACAGCCGGACACTTACTCAAACAACTCGAGGAATCGAAAACGACCGTCATGAAGCAGAAAGTCGCCGACGACATCCTGGCTCAGTTCGGATTCAAATGAGGCGTCCGTATAATGGATATTGCAACAGTACTCGGGATCGTGATCGCGTTGGGTTCCATCGTTGGAGGGCAAGTACTGGAAGGCGGCCACGTGAGTTCGATCCTGCAGCTGACTGCCTTTATCATCGTGATCGGTGGGACGGCCGGAGCGATCTGTATCCAGAATCCGCTGCCGGTCGTTATCAAGGCGGTCGGCGCCCTGTCTCTGGCGCTTTCCAGCCATCACATCGACAATAAGGGAACGATCAAGTTGATTTTGGATCTCGCAAACCTCTCGCGAAAGCAGGGGTTGCTGGCGCTCGAGGGAAAACTGAAAGACATCAAAGATCCCTTCATAAAGAAAGGAATTCAACTGATCGTTGACGGTACCGAACCAAAAGCTGTGCATGAGATTCTCGAAATTGAAGTGGAACACCATGAGGAACAAGGTATGATCGCGGCCAAGGTCTGGGAAGCAGCCGGAGGATACGCACCGACCGTCGGCATCCTCGGCGCGGTTCTGGGGTTGATTCATGTGATGGAAAATCTCGCCGATCCCTCGAAACTTGGCAGCGGGATCGCGGTCGCGTTCGTCGCCACGATCTACGGCGTGGGGGCGGCGAACCTCTTCTTCCTTCCCCTTGCCAACAAGATCAAGCTGAAGCTGAAAGAGGAAGCGGGGGGCCGCAACCTGATCATCATGGGGCTCGTTGGACTCGCTCATGGCGAAAATCCTCGGTTGCTGCAAGAAAAGTTGGAGAGTGTCCTTCCACACAGCGAACGTACGAAAGAGACAAAGAAATGAAACGTGAAATGTGAAAAGTGAAGCGGCATGCTCCAAGCCTGGGTCGAACGTCTCACCCCTTCACGTCTAACGGTTTACGCGCTTATGGCCAAGCACAAACACGAAGAACACGAAAATCACGAACGCTGGCTAGTCTCGTATGCCGATTTCATTACCTTGCTGTTTGCGTTTTTCGTCGTAATGTACTCGATCTCGTCGGTCAACATCGGGAAGTACCGAACCGTCAGCGAATCGATCAAGGCGGCGTTGAATCCGCTCGCTAACCACTCGGGTGCGAATCAGGTAATCAGCGTCGGCGAAGCAAAACTAGCGCTGCAAGGGCGGAATCTAACCGACGCCAAGGAAGTCATGATTCGCCGTATCCGCCAACTGACCCAAGTCATTAAGGATAAGCAACTGAAAGACATGGTGGCGTTCGTCACCGTCGTGCAGACGATCAATGGAGACATCGTAATTACGATCCCTGATCGACTCCTGTTTAACAGTGGAGAAGCGACTGTCAGAGCGGAAGCCCTGCCTTTTCTCGAAGGATTAGGCGGAGCTATCCTGGAAATGAACCGGCATGCCCGCGTCGAAGGACATACGGATAATGTTCCAATGCGGACAGCACAATTTCCTTCCAATTGGGAGCTGTCGGCCGCTCGGGCAGTGATGGTTGTGCGGGTATTGTCGGAACTCTACGGAGTACCGGCGGATCACCTGGCAGCCGTGGGGCATGCCGATACCAGACCCGTGACGGCCAACTCGGATGCGGAACAGAGGGCCAAGAATCGTCGAGTCGAAGTCGTCATTCTTGAGCAAGCGCCTCCGGCTCCCGTGCTCCCGTCCGAGGATGAGACGGATATATCCAAGCAATCGACAGAAGAAATGCCGCCGAGCGCATCGCAGGCTGGTCCTGAGTTGCTCGGCGAAGGCCGACTCCGGACGCCGTAGGCCTATCGCAGGTTCCCACAGGCAGCCCGACTCTCAAGTCTCGTTTAAATGCAACCGACAGTAAGTGTCAGTGACCTCAGAGAAGAGGTTTCACGATCGATGACAACAGAACTGGCTGCATCTCAGACGCAACGGACTGAAGATCAGAATCCCAGACACCTCGCCCCCAAGTGCGATCTCACCATTTTTGAGGTGGCAGAATTCAAGGAATCTCTGGTGAAGCTGTTTGCAAATGATGGGTTGGTGTCATTGGATCTCAGCGGCGTTGCGCGAGTGGACACAGCGGCGATTCAGCTGATGCTGGCCGCGCGCAAGCAAGGACGCATGATCGTGATGGGTATCTCCGATGACCTTCAGACCAAATTGAATCAGTTGGGATTGACCGATCCTCTGAGCGAGTGAGGCGCATGACAAGTCAACCAGCTTATCCAAGATCGTGACGGCGATGCAGTTTCAGGATATCACGCGGCAAAAGCTGGAACACGTTGGGCGAGCGTTGGATCGATGGAGCCGGCATCTCCTGACGCTGATGAAGGGACCCGAGGACGACAGTGGGAAGCAGGAGGTGGCTGCCCTGGAACTGATTAAGCAGCACTATACCATGGAGGAGGAGGAGGAACGTCGCGTGCATGCGACGGCGGTCGATCCTGATTACGGAGAACCGGTGCCCATGGACATGTCGAGCAACGAACCCGATCTCGTCGCGCTCTGTTAGAGCGAAGTCCGATGTTACTGCAATAGGATTCTGTCGCCGATGTCGGAGGGTCGCCATGGGCAAGACTGCGCTGATCGTCGATGATTCACCCACTATGCGTCAGCTGGTGTCGTCTACCTTGACGAATGCCGGTTTTACCGTCGTCGAAGCAGAGCATGGGAAAGATGCTGTAAATAAAGTTGCAGCAGAGCCCAAGCTGGATATCATCGTGACCGATCTGAATATGCCGGAGATGGACGGGATCACGCTCATCAAAGCATTACGGAAATTGAACGCGTTCAGATTCACACCGATCCTCATGCTCACGACCGAGTCAGCGGCTGACAAGAAACAGGCAGGAAAAGAAGCCGGTGCGACGGGCTGGATCGTCAAACCGTTCAACCCGGACATCCTGCTGAAAACGATCGCCAAGGTATTGCCGGTATAGCGGCGCGAACGTGCCTTTCGAGAAGCGTTCGCGTCGGAGTTTCAAGTTGAAAGTTCCAAGTTTCACGATGGAACCAGAAACCTGAGACTTGAAATCCGAAACGTGAAACCTGCCAACGAAACGACGCACGTCTCGCTGAGTCAAACGGGCCTTCGGAAGGACAAAGCAGAAGATGAGCAACGAGTTCGCACAATTTCAGGACGCGTTCTTTGAGGAGGCTGCCGAGCATCTCGCGGTCGTCGAAGAAGGGCTGCTGGAATTGGAACAGCATCCAGAGGATCTCGACCTGCTCAATAAGGTCTTTCGCTCGGCCCATTCGATCAAAGGCACAGCCGGCATGTTCGGCTTTCATGCGGTTGCGGAATTTACCCACAAGATGGAGACGTTGCTGGATTTACTGCGGAATGGGCGGAGGGCGGTTTCTCCCTCCATCGCGGGTCTCCTCTTAAGGGCAACCGATTGTTTGAAAGCGTTGATCCAATCAACGAAGTCAGGCGCGGCAATTGACGACGAAACAGTCCAGAGACTCGCTGGAGAGTTGGCCTCATCGAGAGCGTCGGACTCGCAGGCGTCGGCAGTGAATGTGAATAGGAAAAGTGCGCAACCTGTTTCAGACGAGAACTGTGGTGGAGATCAGACTTTTGTGATCAAGTGGACCCCTCCGGAATGGCTATTTCAACGAGGGCTCGACCCGCTTCAAACGTTCAAGGAACTAAAAAGCATTGGTGTCCTGACCGGAGTCACGCTCGATATGTCTCGACTACCGGGTCTTGACTGCATCGATCCGGAGACCTGCTACCTGTCATGGACCATGCAACTGACAACGAGCAAGGATCAGAAGGTAATCGAGTCCGTCTTTGAATTTGTCAGAGGAGACAGCGCGTTATCAATTCGGCCGATTGAAGGCGCGGGAGACCGATCGCAGAACCTTGTAACGGAGGCAGGCTTCTCTGTCGAACCAGAAGACCCCAAACCGCTCGGGCAAATTCTCATGGAAGGCGGCTTGGTCTCTCCCGACGAGCTTGATCACGCTCTGGGACAACAAAAGCGGGTAGGCGAAATTCTTGTCGAGCAAAATGTGGTCACCCAGCAACAGGTCGAGCAGGCGCTGCAGAAACAACGTCAGCAGGAATCTGTCGCGCAGGCCAAAAAAACCGATGCCACATCCATCCGCGTTGATACGGCAAAGATTGACAAGCTTATCAACTTGGTGGGTGAGCTGATGATCACCCAGTCTATGTTGAGCGATTTGGGGGCTCGATTCGAGATGCGCCATTTGCCGGTGTTCTTGGAGCGCATGGTGGAACTGGAACGGAACACTCGAGAAATTCAAGAACGTGTCATGAGCATTCGCATGTTGCCCATCGGTACCGTATTTGCCAGGTTTCCTCGGCTTGTGCGAGACCTTTCGACCAAAACAGGCAAGAAAATCCAACTCATCCTGTCCGGAGAAGAGACGGAATTGGACAAGACGGTCATCGAATCCATCGGCGATCCGCTCATACACTTGGTAAGGAACTCGGCCGATCACGGATTGGAGACTCCGGATGAGCGATTGGACAATAATAAGCAAGAGGTCGGGACGATCCGGCTCAGCGCGTTCCATGAGGGCGGAAATATCTGCATCACCGTGGAAGACGATGGGCGTGGATTGGACCGCGACAAGATTTTGGCGAAGGCGAATAAGCAAGGCTTGATCAGCGAGAACGATAACCTGACTGACGATCAAATTTGGCCGTTGATCTTCAAGCCAGGGTTTTCCACCGCGGAGACAATAACGGACGTGTCCGGTCGTGGTGTGGGTATGGATGTGGTAAAGCGAAACATCGAAAGTCTGGGAGGGACGGTCGGTATCAAAACCACCAAAGGCAAGGGTGCCACGTTCATACTCAAGCTGCCGCTGACGTTGGCGATCATTGACGGCATGACGGTGCGGGTCGGCAAGGAAACCTACATCGTGCCGCTGCTGTCCATACTCGAGTCGATCCAGCCCAAAGCCGAATTGACCAAGACCGTGGTCGGCAAGGGCGAACTCATTAATGTTCGAAGTACGTACATCCCGATAGTGCGATTGTACGAAGTCTTCGCGAGCGAGCCCCAGTATACGGATCCCAAGGAGGCAATTCTGCTCATTCTGGAGACGGAAGGGGAACGGGTGGCGATTATGGTGGATGAAATTCTTGGACAACAGCAGGTTGTCATCAAAAGCATGGAGCAGAATTTTCGCAAGGTCGAAGGCATCGCCGGCGCAACGATTCTTGGAGACGGCAGGGTCGGGTTCATTGTCGATGTGCGTGGCGTGCTTGAAATCGCTCGCCACGGCAGCCCGGTTGCGGCGTAATCTTTCTGATGCCATCCCAGCGGTCGACTTGAAATCTGTATGCGATTTCAAGGAGGGCGATTTCAATGCGCTGTCCATTCCGAGGATGCGGGAAGGCTTTCTAAAGGACGACCGATATATCTGTGACCGTATGTATAGTGCAGAAATCTGGACGGGCACCGACTTGCCGGATCAAGCAGCGATGCTGAAGAGCCGGAGAGACAATCGTGAAAGGAGCATTCCATGTCAGGAATGGCTACGGACAAGAAATTCAATGATCTTCGCCGGCATGCGGCGTCGCAACTGGACGGCGGTCAGTTTTTGACATTCAGTCTAGGAGAAGAGCTCTATGGTGTCGATATTCTCCGTGTGCAGGAGATCAAGGGGTATGCGGCCGTGACCAAAATTCCCAATACACCGCCTCATATCAAGGGAGTTGTGAATCTGCGCGGAACCATCGTGCCCATCGTCGAGCTACGGACCAAATTCGGTATGCCGACAATCGACTACACGGCGTTTACCGTCATCATCGTGGTGGTGGTGCGGGACAAAGTGATGGGGTTGGTGGTTGATGCGGTATCGGACGTGCTCGACATCGAGAAAAAGGATATTCAGTCGGCGCCGGATTTCGGGAATAAAGTCGACGTGACGTTCTTAAACGGGATTGGAAAGTCCGGTGACAAACTGGTGTCGCTGTTGGACATCGACCGATTGTTACTGGATTCAGCCGGGAAAGATTCATCGATGGATTTACCTGTGGCGGCCGCAACGTAAGGAGTCGGACCGAGCGCCATGTCCGGTTACTAAGCCGGCGGCCATGCCATAGCGGAAAGTGATCCTTTATGGCAAAACGTGAACGAAGATCTGGTCAGCCGCCGGTCTCAAAACAGATTCGATCATCATCGGAGCGTCGGCAGTAAATCGAGATGCGAGCGTACGAGTTGTGTACAGCCCGTGGCTATCGACAGGGCTATGATCTCGATGATTGGCTCGATGCCGAACGAGAAATCGACCGCGCGACGTAGCCTCCCTCTCTTCCTTTCGTCTATACCGTATTATCAATTAGTTGATTTGAGCAGGGGCTTGCGTAGGGCCATATGGATTTGACGGATGATGCATGGCGCGTTATCCTGCCGTCCCGTGACCAATCACGGTTGTCAGACGACCACTGAAGCTAGTGTCAGTCCCCATCGAAGTTATAGCCCTCCATCTCCAAGCATTCTCGGTCCTTCGATCATAGGCCTTGTCGCGTTTCTTGGCTTCAATGGCTTCTACCTTGCTATCTCAGGGCAGGCTTCCATGACGATTCTCCACGTATCGACCCTTGCAGGCTTTTGTCTTATGTTGGCGGGACTGTGCCGGTGGATCAGCAGGTTTCCATCTGAAGCTGCCCCGACTGAAGAACGATTTCGCCGTCTCTTCGAATATGCCGCTGTCGCTATGGCGATTGTCGACTCCGACAAACGGTTCGTCCATGTGAATCGGGCGTACTCCGAGCTGCTCGGATACGACACACTCGAGCTTCTCGGCAGACCCTTCACTATGGTGGCGCATCCGGAAGATCTACCGGAACATCTTGTATTGTGGGACGAGGTGTTTCGTCGCAACGAGTGTTCAAGTGCTGAAGACAAGCGGTACATCCATAAAGACGGCCGTGTCATCTGGGTCCGAGTGACGGCCAATCTATTTAAACCATCGGATGGTACGGCACCTCTCGTCATGGCCGTCGTCGAAAACATCATCGAACGCAAGCAGGCAGAACAGGTTCTACGGCAAAACGAAGCGCGATTGATCGAAGCGATTCCTCAGCAGGTCTGGACCGCCCGTCCGGACGGCACATTAGATTATGTGAGCCGGCGCGTGCTGGAGTATTTCGATGTTCCGGCAGAGCGACTGCTCGATTGGGAATGGCAGTCTGTGCTCCATCCTGACGACCTGCCTGCCTGTATGACGGCGTGGACTGCTTCTCTGCAGACTGGGGAACCCTATGAGATTGAGTTTCGTCTCAGACAGGCGGGTATCGGCACCTATCGCTGGCATCTGACCCGCGCCCTGCCGATGAGAGACGAAGCAGGTCGGATCGTCAAGTGGATTGGGACAAACACTGACATTACCGGACGCCGACAGGCCGAAGAAGCCATTCGGGAAAGCGAGGAACGGTTTCGAGTCCTTGCCGACACGGCGCCGGTTCTAATCTGGATGTCAGGCCTCGACAAACACGTCAGCTATTTCAATACCCGCTGGCTGGAATACACCGGCCGAACTATGGAAAAAGAGCTGGGAGGGGGTTGGGTCGAGGGGGTGCATCCTGATGACGTTGATCGCTGCTGGAATATCTATTCTGAAGCGTTCGATCGCTGTGAGCCCTTTGAGCTGGAATACCGCTTACGAAAGGCCGATGGGCAGTACGGCTGGTTGCATGAGAGCGGTGCGCCTCGGTTCCTTCCGGGCGGAACGTTTGCTGGCTACCATGGCGCCTGCATTGACATTACGGCGCGAAAGCTGGCGGAGGCGGAGCTGCGACGAGTGCATGATGAATTAGAGCAGCGGGTCAGTGAACGGACCGCGCAGCTGGCGCTGGCCAATCGATCTCTTCAAGACGAGATTGCCGAGCGGAAGTACGTGGAGGAGGCGGTACGCGACAGCGAACTGCGGTACAAGCTGCTGACGGAGGCGACGTTCGACGGTATCGCCATTCACGATCAGGGGATCCTGATCGAGGTGAATACCGGTTTGGAGCGGATATTCGGGTACGGACCGGGTGAACTCATCGGCCGATCCCTATGGGATCTCGTCGCCGACGAATCCCGCGATCTGGTCCTGGCCAATATGCAGAACGGCGTGAACGGGCCCTACGAAGCCATGGGGCGTCGCAAAGACGGTTCCACTTTTCCTGGTGAAGTCGTAGTCAGGCCCTGTCGTTATCGTGGGAAGGGAGTTCGACTGGTGGCGGGCCGTGACATTACCGAGCGCAAGCACTTGGAGGCGGAGCGGTTCCGCCATACGGAAGAGCTGGAGCAACAGATTGCCGAACGGACCGCCGAGATCGCCAAGCTGGAATCGCAGCGGGCGCAGACGGAAAAACTGGCGGCGATGGGCCGCTTAGCCGCCGGGGTCGCGCATGAAATCAATAACCCGATTGCCGGGATCAAGAACGCCTTTACGCTCGTGAAACAGGCGGTAGATCCTGCCCATCCTCACGCCGAATTCGTCGGCATGATCGATCGTGAGATCGCTCGCGTCGCATCCATCGTCCAGAACATGTATCAACTCTATCGACCGGAGTCCGGCAAGGGGGAGACGGTGGAACTCCAGTCGATGATGAACGACATCGAGGCGCTTTTCTTCAAACGGCTGCAACAGCGCCGGCTCGATCTGGCGATCGATGTGGATCCGGGTATCGACCGGCTCCGCGTACCGCGAGGGGATTTGCTGCAAGTCCTGCTGAATCTGCTGAATAATGCCATCGATTGTTCCAGCGACAGCGGTACGGTCACACTGGCTATCCGTGCGGAGCCGGATACGATACGGATTGCCGTGTCCGACCAAGGGCCAGGCATTCCCCCAGAGCACTTCCCGCACATCTTCGACCCCTTCTTTACGACAAAGACGGGGGGAGACCAAAAAGGCATGGGGCTGGGGCTTTCCGTCTCTCAGAGCCTGGTGATGGCGATGGGCGGCAAGATCGAAGTTCAGACTCAGCCGAATGACGGATCGACGTTTTCGGTCCTCTTACCGCGCCACACGGCTGTGGCTTGTACGCAAAATCAATCAGATATCATGAAGGAGGTCGTGACCCCATGATCACTGAGGCACCACGGGTATTGCTCGCCGATGATGAAGAAACGTTTCGTCGCTCGACGGCGCGGCTTTTGGAGCAAGAGGGGTATCATTGCGATTGCGCCCAAGACTCGCAGGAAGCAAGTACGCTCCTGACGAGTCAGCATGATGCCCTCATTACGGATATTCGTATGCCAGGCAATATGCAATTCGAATTTCTCCGGGATGTCCGCACCCGGTTCCCTTCGCTTCCGATCGTGCTCGTGACCGGCTACCCCTCGGTCCAAACTGCCGTGGAATCACTCCGCATGTCGTTCACGGACTACTTGCTGAAGCCGGTCGATTGGCCGGATTTGCTTCGTGCGGTAGGCGAAGCCGTGAAGAGGACCAGCCTTCTGCGTATGACCGCTGCGGTTCGAGAAGAAGCGAGTCGACTGGTTGCTTCCTTGGAACATGTGCAGGAGAACCTGCCTCGACTGGGAAGCGGGGCCAACGAACGAGAACTGGCATGGTCGCTCGATGCGTTCCTTTCCCAGAGTTTCGCACAGATGGCCGTCTTGTCTTCCAGGATTCGGTCAGTTCTGACGAGCCAATTGCAAGGCGGTGCTGAGGAACCTACGGATGTTTGCCGTACGATGCAATGTCCAAGACTGGATGCGTATCGGGAGGCGCTTGAGAGTACGGTTGAGGTGCTGGTGCAGACCAAGCACCCTTTACGATCCCAGGACCTAGCACTTTTACGGAGTAAAATCCAACAGTTACTCCGCGAGGATGCATGAATTCAGAATCGTCTCCCATTCCGTCGATTGCCGGGTCGACATCGTGACCAATCCGGCATCGCTCGCGAAGGGCGGTCGCTCCTCACGCATGTAAGGATTGCGTCGGCGGTGTTCTTCCCGAAGCACTCCTTCCCAAGGCTTTCCGCTTTTCCTGACCGCGGGCTCGTCTACCGTCACCACTTAAGGTTTCCCATCCCGAACCGATAGAGTGTGGGGCAAGACGTAGGCTGCCGATGTGAACGTTCGGCTTGAATCGCCTTAACGGGCAGGAGAGTGACCTGCAAACTGAAGGCGCACCCAGGAGACACTCGAAACAAAGCGTCTCGTGGATGCGTTTTTTTACTGGTGAACCGCATCGCATTTGCAACCCCGCTGGACAAAAAGAGCGCGCCCGTGAACGAGTTCCCAATTTGTGGATCAAATTCAAATGGATTGCCACGTTTGAAATGATGGAAATGCTCCCTGTGTGGTTTGGGCAGCGGCCATGTTCGGTGTGGCTCAGTTGAGCGCACGCAATGGAACGGGCATAGCAGACGCGGAGGTCCACGAAGGCCTGGCTGACGGAGCTTGAGGGAGGTCCTATGAGCGAAAGGTTCAGTAATTTCAAGATCAGATCGAAACTGCTGTGCGGGTTCGGGGTCATCGGACTACTGCTCGTCATCATCGGCGGCTTGTCCATCGTGGGCATGAATCGGCTGAATGGGAACACGGAGTTTATCTATAAGACGAACGTGATGGGGGTCACGGTCATGGGTGATCTGCGCGCACAGATGCTGCGCAGGAGCAACTTCGTCGTATGGCACATTCTGGCGAACGACTCGGCCACGATGGCCGCGCGGGAAAAGAGCATCGCGGAACTCGACAGTGAAATAGAAGACCTCTTGGCGAAGTATGTCCCGCTCATCGTCACGGAACCTGAACAAAAGGTATTTGAAAAATTAAAGGCCGGGATCCCCGAGTATATGGAAGTCCGCAAGAAAGTGTTGCAACTCAGCAAGAACTTCAGCAAAGACGCGGCAGCAGAGGTTCAGAAGACCGAGCTGGCAGGGAAAATCGACGTGCTCTATGACGCAGTCGACTGGTTGGTCGACGAAAACAAGAGACAAGCGGAGGAAAGTTATCGATCCGGCCACGATCTCAGCACGAACCTGAATTGGGGCATGGGGGTATTGAACATCAGCGCGATCCTCATCGGCGCATTCACCGTATGGTTTGTCTCCAAGCTGATCAGTAAGAACTTGCTGAATGTGCTTGACGCGGCACATAAACTCCAAGGCGGCCAATTGACCCACCGCTCGACGGTCACGACACAGGACGAAATCGGAGAGTTGGCGCAGGCGTTCAATCAAATGGCCGAGGCGTTGGCCCAGGCAGCGGGCAAACAACAGGAGATGATGGAGGAGATGCAGGCACGCATCGACATCATGAACACCACAAGCATCGTTTCGGAAGCCGACCTCAAGGGCGATATCCTCACCGCCAACGAGAAATATCGTGAAATCTCCAAGTACTCAGAAAATGAATTGATCGGTAGTCCGCACAGTATCACGCGCCATCCGGACATGCCGAAGGAGACCTTCAAGGCCATGTGGAAAGCGATCGGCCGGGGAGAGATCTTTCGGGGCGTCATCAAGAACCGCGCGAAAGACGGTACACCCTATTATGTCGATGCGGTGATCAAGCCGATCATGGGTTCGAACGGCAAACCCCGGAAATACTTGGGTGTGCGCTACGAAATCACGCAGTACGAGCTTGCGCGTCAGAACATGAAGGGCATCGTCGATGCGATAGATGCGTCCTACGCCACCATCGAGTTCGATCTCAAAGGCAACGTCCTCACGGCCAACAATGTGTTCTTGCAGACGATGGGCTACAGCCTGGACGAAATCAAGGGCAAGCACCACAGTCAGTTCGTCGAATCGTCGTATAGTGGATCGCCCGAGTATCGCGCCGTCTGGGAGAAGCTCGGGCGCGGCGAGCGAGAGGCCGGTCAGTACAAATGCATCACGAAGAGCGGCAAGGAGGTTTGGGTTCAGTCCAGTTACAACCCGGTCATGGACGAGATGGGGCGGCCGTTCAAAGTGCTGCAATTGGCTGATGACATCACGGGACAGAAGCAGGCGCAGGTCGAAGTGGAAAAACTGATTGTCGCCGCGGCAGCCGGCCAGCTGTCGGAGCGCATCAAGGCCGATCGGTTCGAGGGTACGGCCAAGGTGCTCACCCAGAGTTTCAACCAGCTCCTTGATGCCGTCGCCACGCCCTTGAACGAAGCCCAAGCCGTGCTCACCGCGTTGGCGAGCAACGATCTCACCAAGACGCTGACGGGGGTTTATCAGGGTGAATTCGAGCAGATGAAGACCAGCTTGAATGGCGCGCTGACGAATCTAGCCACGACGATCGCCGCCGTGCGTGAGTCGGTGGAGGCGGTGGCGACGGGTGCCGAAGAGATCACAAAGGGCAACGAAGACCTGTCGCAACGGACCAGCGAACAGGCCTCGGCGCTGGAAGAGACCAGTGCCTCAATGGAGGAGATGACGAGCACGGTGAGGCAGAACGCGGACAATGCCAAGCAGGCCAATCAACTGGCGGTGGCTGCTCGGGACACGGCGGACAAGGGCGGGGCGGTCACGAAACGGGCCGTGGATGCGATGGGGGAGATCAACAAGAGCAGCAAGAAGATTGCCGACATCATCACGGTGATCGACGAGATCGCATTCCAAACAAACCTTTTGGCATTGAACGCAGCGGTGGAGGCGGCGCGGGCGGGAGAACATGGGCGCGGGTTTGCCGTGGTGGCGGCGGAGGTGCGGAACCTGGCGCAGCGCTCGGCGACGGCGGCCAAGGAAATCAAGGGCCTGATCAACGAGTCGATTCAACGGGTGAACGACGGCAGCGAGCTGGTCAATCAGTCGGGGAAGACGCTGGAAGAAATTATGAGCGCGGTGAAGCGGGTGGGTGACATTATTGCTGAGATCACGGCGGCGTCGCAGGAACAGGCGAGCGGGATCGATCAGGTGAACAAGGCAATCATGGCGATGGACGAAACGACACAGCAGAATGCGGCCTTGGTGGAGGAGACCACGAGCGCCAGTCAGTCGATGAGGAGTCAAGCGGCGGAACTGCTGCGCCGAATGGCGTTGTTCAAGATCCAGAGGATGTCTGAGGCAGAGAAAGCAGAGAACGTGGCAATCGCTAGTGTGAGGGAACATACTGCGCGGTCAATCGACCGCGCGTATAACCTTCGGGAACGGAAACTGGCATTGCGACCACCTCAAACGATTGCGCCAAAGAACGCCATGGTCGTTAGCGGAGGGGATGCCTCCCAGCGGTCGGAGGAGTTCGAAGAATTTTAACGGGGGATTGCTCAGTCGAAACGGATCTCGGTAGGAGGTTCCCCTTCATGACATCACGTAGTTCTGTCTGGGCCTCAACCTAACCATCCGAAGGTTTGCGCAGAGTCGGATGCCGCATAGCACCTTCCGGCGTGCTCCATCAGCCTGTTTCCGTCCGCTTCGTTTAAGATTTGCTCTCGACAGACCGATAGAGCCCTATGCACGGGTGCGTCGCGTCAGCCGACGGCGTGCCTTGTTCGTCACAGGCTTTGACCGCCATGGAATTCGCCATCTCGACAGAGGAGTATCAACGCTTTCGGAGGCTCATCTACGACAAAAGCGGAATTTCGCTTGGAGACCGAAAACAATTGTTGGTGAAGTCCCGCTTGTCCAAGCGATTGCGCGACCTCCAGTTGTCGACCTTTTCAGAGTACTACGATCTCGTCCTGAGCGATCCGAAGGGGGAAGAATTCACCCGTCTGCTGGATCTGATCTCAACCAATAAGACCGATTTCTTTCGTGAGCCGAAACATTTCGATTTTCTCCGTGACAGGATTCTTCCAGAATTGGCGGAAGAAAAGCGCATCCGCATCTGGTCGTCTGCATGCTCGACCGGTGAAGAGCCCTATACGATCGCCATGACGCTCTTCGAACATGCGCAGAATCCCGCCCAATGGGATTTTAAGATACTCGCTTCGGATCTTTCCACCCGAGTATTGGATAAAGCGGCAGCCGGTACATACAACGAAGACCGCTTCCGTGATGTGCCGTCGGAGGTGCTGAGGCGGCATTTCTTACGCGGGCTGGGGGCCAGCGCGGGTCTCTTCAAGGTGAAGCCGCACCTTGCCGCGGTGATTCAGTTTCGTCGACTCAACTTGATGGACAGTCAGTTCCCCATCAAGAATCCTCTAGACCTGATTTTCTGCCGGAATGTCATGATCTACTTCGACCGGCCGACTCAGGAAACATTGATCGAGAAGTTCCACCGCCATCTGAAGCCGGGCGGCTATCTCTTCATCGGGCATTCCGAGAGTCTCCAGTGGGTGAATCACGCGTTCAGATCGTTGGCTCCGACGATCTATCAGAGGGAACACTGACATCGATGGCGCTGATCCAGACCGATCACTTCGTCCATATTCGGCGGATGCGTGACAGTCGTTTCCCGCACGAAATTGCCGCGATCCTGCCTGGAGAATTCTTTGTCAGCCCGGATCCCATGATTGTCTATACCGTGCTGGGTTCCTGCGTGTCGGCTTGCATTCGTGATCCGGTCGCCGGTGTCGGTGGGATGAACCATTTTATGTTGCCGAAACCAAAAGAGGTGGAGAATGACTCATGGGGCGAGTCCACCAGATACGGCTCATACGCGATGGAGTCGTTGATCAATGACATTATCAAGCGCGGAGGGAACAAGAGTCGCCTGGAGATCAAGTTATTCGGGGCAGGACGAATTTACGAGGGCAACATCGACGTGGGTGCCAGGAATGCAGAGTGGGTCCTGGACTATCTCCAAGCGGAAGGACTGACCGCTTGTAAGACGGACCTCGGGGACATCTTTCCGCGGAAAATATACTACTTTACCGAGTCGGGGCGAGTGCTCATGAAGAAGATTGAGCGCGTGAAGAATCACACGATCGCCGAGCGCGAGCACGAATATGCGGCAAAGATTCAATCAAAGGAACAAGCGCCGGTTGAAGACGTGACGCTATTCTGATGGAACAAGAAACCAGCGGCCTCTATCCTCGATCCATGGGGATGGGCTAACG
Organism: Nitrospira sp.; assembly: GCA_029194675.1. NCBI lineage: Bacteria > Pseudomonadati > Nitrospirota > Nitrospiria > Nitrospirales > Nitrospiraceae > Nitrospira > Nitrospira sp. Next base: position 710,943 of record JARFXP010000002.1, read on the forward strand.
GTGACCGGTCATGAGGAATCGATGAACAAGATTCGCGTCTTGACGGTCGATGACTCGGCATTGATGCGGCAAGTGCTCGCCATGTTGCTCGAGAAAGATCCTCAAATTGAGGTCGTCGGCTCGGCGCCGGATCCCTACATTGCGAGGGAGAAGATTAAGGCGCTGAACCCCGACGTGCTGACTCTCGATGTGGAAATGCCCAAGATGGACGGACTCACATTTTTGGAGAAACTGATGCGTGGGCGCCCAATGCCGGTGGTGATGGTGAGTTCACTGACGGAGGTCGGCTGCCAGACGACATTGCGCGCGCTTGAACTCGGAGCGGTGGATTTTATTGCCAAGCCGAAGATCGATCTTCGGGAAGGAATGGAGGAGATCGCCCAGGATCTCATCACCAAGGTCAAAGCCGCCGCAGTAGCTCGGGTAAGGGGCAAGGAGGTAGGGGGGAGGGATGAGCAGAAATCCATCACCTCTCATCCTTCACCTCTCCCCTCCGGAAGCGCCATGATCAAAACAACCGATACCATCATTGCCATTGGTTCTTCTACCGGTGGAACGGAGGCTGTGAAGGAGATATTGGAAAGACTCCCGCCGCATACCCCACCCATCCTGATTACGCAACATATGCCGGAACGATTCACGAAAACATGGGCCGACCGGTTGAACCGTCTCTGTCGGGTTGCCGTCAAAGAAGCGCAAGACGGAGACAGTGTCTTGCCGGGACATGCCCTGATCGCTCCAGGTAATTTCCATATGACGTTGGTCAGAAGCGGGGCTCGGTACACGGTGCGGATCAATCAAGATCTCCCGGTCAATCGCCACCGGCCGTCGGTGGATGTCATGTTTGCTTCAGTGGCCCGCCACGCAGGGGGCAATGCCGTCGGGATCATCCTGACGGGGATGGGAGGCGACGGCGCCAAAGAAATGTTGACGATGAAACAGGCCGGTGCCCTCACGATCGCTCAAGATGAAGCGAGCTGCGTCGTGTTCGGGATGCCGAAGGAGGCCATCAAGGCCGGCGCGGTCGACAAAGTATTGCCGCTGGATGGCATTGCCGGAGCCATTCTTGCATACGTCGGACGCTGACGACGCTGGAGTCTCTATGCCGATTACTCAACGGGTATTGCACGACGCCACCGTGATCCACATTGACGAGGTGTTCACCTACCGCAATCGCAAGGATTTTTCGACTGCGGTGATGGCGTTTAAGGAATCCCAAAGCCGGCACCTCATCGTCAATCTGCACGAGGCGACCTATATCGACAGCGCGGCGATCGGGCTGTTGGCGTTAACGTCCCAGCAACTTATGGCGGCAGAACGACGACTCAGCCTGGTGGGTCCGCAGGGTACGGTGAGACAGATTCTGGAGATGGCGAACATCGACAGGATGATGGCGGTGTTTCCTACAGAGGAAGCGGCGGTTGCAGCCCGGGGCTCGTGAGAACTCGATGCGAGCCGATCTCGACTGATCCGAAGAAGGAGGTGCTCATGACGATGCAAACAAAAGAACGACCCGTTCCAAACGGGGTCATCCTCGAAATGGCGGGTGATCTGACCTATGCCAATCGTGAACAGTTTAAGACGGCGGTCGAAGCCATCAGGCAGAAAGGTTGCCGGCATCTGATTTTAAACATGGCTGAGGTCCGATTCGTAGACAGTTCAGGACTGGGCTTGCTGGCCCTCGTCTCTCAGAATTTTAAACTGAGTCAAGGGAAAGTGAGCATGTTGAAGCCGCAGAGCTATGTGAGGGAAATCATGAGCTTGGCGAATATTCAGAAGTTGATCCCAGTCTACGACAACGAGCAGGACGCGTTGACGGGACATCAGCAAGCCGCGTAGCCAAACCGTGACACCGCCCGTCGGAACAGACATCCGCCATGCGTGCCGCATCTCGTCACAGGAGGTGTGATGCCGATTCCAGTGAAGGTATCAACTCCTCGAAATGCCGAAGCGTCGGAACCGCAAACTGTGTTGGTCGTGGACGATGAGCCTACCGCACGGGTGGCGTTGGCGGCTCGACTCAAACGGCTCGGGTATCGGGTGATCGAAGCCGGAGACGGAAAGGCGGGGTTGGAAGTGCTCCGCCGCGAGCGACCAGATCTGACCATCTTGGATTGGCTGATGCCGGAAATGGATGGCCCATCCTTCTGTGAACTGGTTCGTCGAGATCCTGAGCTGCTGTCGAGTCAAATCCTCATGATGACCAGCCACGACCAGCCGGAGCAGATCGCCGAAGGACTGGCGCGAGGCGCCGACGATTTTCTCAGCAAGGCCGCCAGCAAGTACGAAATCACGGCACGTGTTCAGGCGGGCATGCGCACGGCGACCTTGATCCGAAGGCTTGAGGATGTGACGGAGGAAATTCGGACAAAGCAGGAGGCGCTTGAACGGGAACTTCAGTCCGCTGCCCGCTATGTCGAAACGCTGCTCCCAGCCTCGGGGACAGTTGTTCCCGGTGTGCAGATGGTTCGCGCCTATCGGCCTTCTCTCACCTTGGGCGGGGATCTCTTCAACATCGTTCAATGGAGCGACGACTTCTTGGGGCTATATCTGCTGGATGCGTCCGGCCACGGTGTTTCGCCGGCCTTACGATCAGCCTCAATTTCAACCTTCCTGCGAAGAGACAGCTTGCTGCACCATGTCGGCTCGAATGACCCGGGTGCCGTCCTGACGGAAGCGAATAAACAATTCCCTCTCACAGAAAATGGACATTACTTCACGATCGTGTTCGCGAGCCTCGACCTCCGGTGCCGTACACTGTCTTACGCGACAGCCGGCCACAACGGGGTGCTCCTTCATCGCCGGTCTGGCGGGACTTGTTGGATGGCCCAACCGAATTTGCCGCTTGGTTTCGATAGCTCGACAACCTACGTCGCGGCGGAGCTTCCGATCACCCCTGGTGACCGTCTGTATCTGCTCAGCGACGGTCTCTACGAAGTGCCGGATCCGTCCGGCGAACTATGGGGGCAAGCGCGCTTAGACGAGACGATTCGCGGGTTGGGTGAACAACCCCTGGCCGAGGTGGTGTCAGGGACCATCGCGGAGGCCATTCGATGGCAGGGGCATGAACAATTTCCAGATGATGTTGCGTTGATGGGTGTGGAAATAGCCGTGTGACCGCTTCAATGGGAGTGGAACCCATGAACCTACACTCAATCTTCAACCTGGATGAAGCCCTCGCTCGTTTGGATGACGATCGAGAGACGCTCCAGCTGATGATCGAATTGTTCATGGAGCATGGTCCGAAGGACTTGGCGGAAGCTCAGGCGGCTCTCAGCGCCGGGAATGCTGCGGGTGTGGCGCGATCCAGTCACCGCTTGAAGGGCGCTATATTACAGTTTTGCGCTCCCGCCGCCCTTCAAGCCTGCAAAGAATTGGAAGAGTCGGCGAAAGTAGACAATCTGGCGCAGGGGGGGCGGCTCTATGCCACGTTGGAGCAGGAGTTCCAACGTCTTCTGGCTGCACTCTGTCAGGTGCGCGACAAAGGAATTGCCGCATGAACATACCCACGACGTCTGAGCATCTCTTGGTGATCGATCCCTGTCCGGATACTCAGGCGCGTATTGCAGAACAGTTGCAAGGTAGAGGGTTTTCTGTCGTTGCGGCGTCCGATCCGACCACCGCGTTGACCACGATCGACATGGCGGCACCGGATATTGTGATCACCGACCTGTTTCTTCCTGAGGCAACGGGCCTGACCTTGCTCAAGGAGCTCAAGGCCAGGCATGAACTCTGTCCGGTGATCGTCATGGCGGAGGATGCACCGGAACCGATGATCGTACAGGCACTTCGGGTCGGAGCCGCCGACTATTTGCACAAGCCCGTGACCGAAGAAGAGCTGGCGCATGCGTTGCAGCGCGCTCGGCATCTCCTGCCCGGAGACCTCGCGGATATTCCGGGACTCTATCGATCAGAATATCGACTGACCGTCGATTCCGACCCGACCCATATCCCAGGGGTGATCTCCTGGCTGATCAAGACGACGGCCTCGACCCTGCCTCCTATCCGACGGCTGCACCTTCGCGGAGCGCTACAAGAATTGCTCTTTAACGCTGTTGAACATGGGAATCTCGAGATCGTCTACCGGGAAAAGCAGGAAGCTCTCGCAGACGGCCGCTATGAGCAATTGCTGGCTCACCGACTCGCTCAAACTCGGCTGAGAGATCGTCGGGTGATCATGCATGTGCTTCACGATAAGGATGCAAACAGTCTGGCGTACCGGATCACCGATGAGGGCAAGGGCTTCAAATGGCGGAGCCTGCTCACGCGATCCCAAGAGCTCTGTGAGGCGGAAGACACGAACGGGCGGGGGATCTTTTTGGCCCGATCGTTCTTTCCCTGCTTGGCGTACAACGAGCGGGGCAATGAGGTGACGATCACGGTGTCGCTCGATTAGATTTCCGGTTTCCGGGTTCATGGTGAAAGCACAGAGCCCGAAACTCGTCTTGTGTCATTAGAGCAGCCGCAGGTATTCGACAGTGCTCTCCCCCTTGCCGGCATCTCGCTTCAGTATGGCCAATGCGGTTTTGGTCGTTTCATTCACGGTGACGGTAAGGCGCGCGGAGAAATAGTCCGATTTGATATCGTAATCGCTTCTTAGTGTCCGACCGATCTCTTGGAAGCTCCCGACTCGATCGAGTTCCACTTTCGTCTTGTAGGGGCGTCCTTGGACGATCTCCAGTGCGACGGATTGGGTGACGCTCGGATCCAGCGTCTGAAGGACGATGGGATCAGCGGTGTTGACATTCATCGGGATTCCTCCTTCTTGTGGAAAGACCGTCACATAGGGAGAGATCCGCTCGATGATCTCCGGCGTGAACCCCTTGATGAGCCGCAGATCTCCCAGCCCGGGTAACGGGCTATTCGGGGACCGATAAGGCGGTCTCAACGATTGGTAGTAGAGGCTCTCGGCACCGGCTGGCTGGGGCACTTCATCCTGATCCATCCAATCGATGAGAGCATCGACCAGATTTGGGCTGACCCTGAGCAGTTCGAATAATCGTTTGGCTCGAAGGATCTTCTTCTTCTGTGCAATGTCACCTCCCGACGTCGACGCGAGGTCGTTCAAATTGAATTTCCCCGTCTCATCCTGGATCTGCGCGGTCAGAAACCCGTCTCCGATCGCATAATTCTTGATCGGCATGGCCCAGATATCGGTCGGCCCGTCGTATTTCTGCCCCGTCATCTTTTCACGCAAGAGGTCCTGCAGCAGTACGGCTCGAGCAGCCTGTACAGCGGCGCGGGTCAACATGCCTGCCTTATAATCGTCCCGAAAGGCGGCTGCGGCTCGATATTCACGGCGTGCTTCCGCATCGAACTCAAGGATAAGGGCGGTAAGGATCGTCAGAACCAGGAGTGCCAAGAGCAGTGCGATGCCTCGTTCGTCAGCTCTTGGCATAACTCAAGACCCGAACGGTAGCGTCGATATTGACCGGATTATCGAATTTCGGGCGGATCTGCAGATGGCGAACGTGAACATCATACGGGGCTTGATCGATGGCCACGAGCAATGCCAACAAGTCGGGCAATTGGATGCCATCCAATCGGAGATCGACGGCTGTTTCCTCGTAGCCTTGTGCCAACGATTGTTGGTGAGGCTGCATGCCGGTGATGCGTTCGCGCACATGGGCGGTGGTGGCCGCTTCCTCCATGAACGTCAGCAGGGAGAAATGGCTGTCGGCTCCCGGCATGCGGCTTTCGGTTTTTGCCAAGCGGTCCCGTTTGACGAGATACGCTTGACCCAACGTCGCCAATTCGGCCAGGTCTTTCTGCTTCCGCACCTCCTGGCGATCGAGGCGATCCAGGGTGTCCAACAGAGGGTCGACGATCAGGACAAAGAGGAGACTGAGACCAAACACGATCCCGCCCGCCAGAACGAGGATGCGTTCACGCTGCGACATCTGGCGCCAACGTTCCCGGAAACCCTGCGTCATGATTTCTCCACCGTGACGGTAATTCGAAACACGACTTGATTGGGGCCTGCGCCCACTCGGGTTTCCGTCACCGCGACATCCTTCAATTGGGGGCTTGATGCGAAAGTTTGTTTGAGTCGTTCCACGGCGTCGAAGGAGGTGGTCTCACCCTCCATGAGAATGGCTGCTCCGTCTACGGTCAGCTCGCGCACCTTCACCATTGTTCCAGGCGGGAGTTGTTTCACGAAGGTCGAGAGTGTGCGCAACACGTTGCCGTCGGCGGTATCGACGACGCCGAGGGCTTTGTCCAGGACTCCGATGCGGTACTGCGCTTGATCGAGCTCTTCCCCGGGAGCGGCACCCGCTCCGAAGAATTGCTCATACTGGCTGTGCAGCGCAGTTTTGAGCCGAGCGACCCGCTGGCTGTGTAGCATGAAGTGAATCGAGAAATCTATGATCACCAGGACGGCAATGACTAGACCGGCGGCGATCGCCAGGCGGCGGTCTTGTTTGGTCGTGCCGCGGTCCGACGAGGCGGCGTCGGCCACGCCTTTGAGGTCGAGCGCGAGCTCCATGGGAGACGATGTGAATCGCCATCGCGGCCGGATGATCTTTGGGTGAATCGCCAAGCCGAACGCGATGGAAAATGCCCGTGGGGTTTCAGCTCCGAACCCCTGCCGAGGTCCCACCGGGTAGAGTCCCAATTGTCGGGAGATATACTCGCCGATCTCTTGCAGCTTGGCCCCCCCTCCGCATACCCAACAGTGCGTCAAGCGGCTGCGCTCGTTTCCCAGATGGGCCTGCAAGGTGATGCGGAGTTCCTTTAGGATCGGTTCCAACAGACTGTCCACCTGATCCACGGCCATCGTGCGCTTCCGACGTTCTGCGTCTGCGAAACTACAGGCGTGCCGGACGGCCAAGGCATGCGTCAGATCGTTGCCGCCCCACAGAATCGTCCGAAGGACCAGGGGACGTCCTCCCTGCACGAGGCAGAGCGTCGTCTTCGATGCTCCGACGTCGATGATGGCCAGGTCTTGCGGGACGGCCGCTCCTTCTTCTCGAAGGTATTGAGTCACGGAGAAGAGGGCCATGGCATCGACATTGATTGCCGAGGGCTCCACATCGGCTTGGGCCAGAAACCGGAGATGCTCCGCGACCTTGTCTCTTGGTGCGGCTGTGACCAGGACTTCCGAACCCTTACTCTCGCGGAGCGTGCCTTCCGCCGTGGGTCCCGGCGGCAACACCAGGCTTCCGACCGCAAGGTCTTCGAGCGGCATCGGAACGAGATTCTCGACTTCAAAAGGGACGACTTGGGCGAGCTTGGTTGAATCCTTGAAGGGAAAGGACAAAGTTCTGACGAAAAGGTCCTGGCAAGGAATCGCGGTCACCAACCGGTCTGTGCCATAGAGTCCGTTTTGCCAGAGGAATCCACGCAGCGACTTCACACGTCGAGCCGGATCGAGGTCCTCGGGGCGGGAAAACGGCATGGGATGTTGGAAGTAATCGATGGTTTCGCGCCCGCTCAGGCGGCGGCGGAAACGCACGGCCTTCAAGCCCGTTTGTCCGATGTCCAGCCCGACACATTCGTTTACGATGGCCATGAAGTCGTCCTGCTATTCCGCATTCTGGCTTGACCGGTCCGAAGGTTCGAGTTTCAGGTTACAAGTCGGCAAGTTTGAAAGTTGCAAGTTGAGAAGACTCCTAAAACCCGCACTTGTGAACTTTCCCACTTTCTTACGTTTCAAGCGGAAAACTCCTTACGACTGCTCCGCCCGTACTTTACAATGCAATCCTCGCCTGTGCCAAGGTTCCTACAATCTTGACGGTCATGGGTGTTCCCGGAGGTAGCGAGGGAAAGCCCAGTGCTCCAGCCTTCGAAGCAAATCCAGGGCCTGGGATGACCGTCACCGTGAGATTCAATTGGCTCTGTTGCATTGGTTGCTGGATGGTGATGTGTCCTTCGCTCGTAAAGAGGCAATCGATGCCTTCTCCCTTCAGTTGCGTGACGTCGCAGCGGAGGTCTCGGCACGCGAGTCCTGCCGAAACCTTGCTGAAAGTGAGCGACAGGGTTCGTCCGTTTCCAAGGGGAATCTGATCGATCACCAAGTCTGTCGCCTCGGCCGTCCACATGCCTTCCCCCTTCATCGTGGTGACGGTCGTCTGGCCGGAGTCGACTCGATGGGAAAAATCTCCGTTGAGCGTGCCGTGCGTGACGTAGCGACGGAGCAATTTGGAAAGATCCACTTGTTGAACCTGCCCCTTGATCGTGACGGGGCCCGCCAAGGAAAGGGACGAGGTGGTGACGGTGCCTTTGGCGAGACCTGTCGGGGAAGAGGTCTCATTCAGCTTTGCAACGACATCGAGCCCAAGCGTGCCGCTCAACGCTTTCATGACTCCGAGTTTGGCCTCCAGCACCGCCAATTGGATGGGGGTCCAGTTCTGTTGAGTCAAGGTAACGTTCCGCCATTCAAGGCCTAACGGAAGCCTCACGGTCCAATCGGCAACTCGGATTTCCATGCCGGTCGCTCTCATGAGTTCTGCAACCACCCGCGCCTGGAGCAGGCCGTACGGAAAGGTCGCCACCAAGGACAACACCAAGATGGTGATTCCTGCTACCGTCCAAGCTAGGATCTCTCGCCATGCTTCGGGCCATTTGATGGTCATGATGTGCCGATTGTCACCCATTCCCGTACCGTCCAGGGGTCGGCGTCGGGGTATTGAAACGTCACTTCGATTAACAAAGCCTTGGGGATTTTGGTGACCGCCGGCCATTCGTCGATCCAGATCCGGTTCTGGTCGTCGTAATAGCGGATATTGAAGGCCTGGACTCGATCGGCCAGTTCCATCTGATCCAGCGACTCATTGGTATCGGTGACCGTATAGAGATTCCGGCGGACGAACCGAATCAGCCGATCACGTTCACGCGTATAGACCACGCGAACGGTTTCGCTTTCCTTGGCGGCCGAAGTGCTCAATTCTTGACTCATCGCCAGGATGGCCAGGATGTCGGCCGGTTGCCCGTCTTGCGTCCCGTTCGTTCCCACCCAAGGGTACATGGTGTTGCGTTTGCTGAGGGAGACTTCCTCGGCCATGAGACGCAAAATTCTTCTGATCGCTTGTTCCTTTGCCGCATGGTCTCGTCCGGCTTCCACGGCGTTCGTTGTCATGACGAGCGACCCAAAGACCATGGCGCCGACCATGCCCAACAAGGCTACGGCCACCAAGACTTCGACGAGCGTAAAGCCCGCTTGGGATTTAAAAAGTGAGACGTCCGGCAAAGACATACGTGCTGACCTCTACCGCTTCTTCCAGTTCTCCCCGCAGCCACGAGACCTTGATCCGAATCTCTCGAATCAGCTCCAGCGGGGTGGGTGCGATCGTACGCTTCCATTTGTACCCGACCGCTCTCGGGACTGTTTGCATGGTCATTTGTGCCCCAAGCGGGATGTTGAGAAATTCTCCGGTGTTTTCCCCGATGGCATACTGTCCCGAGAGCTCGGTTTCGAGGAGTTTCTCTTGGGCCAACAGCGTGGCGGCGGTCAGTTCGGATGCTCTCTCTTGGAGCTCCAGGTCGAAATTTCTGAGGCCAAGGAGAATCGGGAGTGCGATGGCCAGCAAGGCGATGGCCAGCAGCACTTCGAGCAACGTGAATCCGCTTTCATCGGACTTGGTTCGGTCTCTAACTTGGTCCATCGCGATCTACTGTTGAGTTGGAAACAACCCTCTCGGCGGCGCTCCTGCTCCTGCTTGCTTGGTCGGCTTCAACAGAGGTCGGACCCGGTCGGGGATGATCTGGTTCGGAGGAGGGTCGAGACGTTCGTCGCTGACCCGAATTCCTCCCGTCAAAGAATCGACCGCCAGCCCCAGGAGATTATTTTTCGCATCCATCAGGTACATCGTGACCGGCTCGATCCGCCCGTTGGCGAAGAAGGATACATCGACTCGTCCGGAAAAATGTTTGTCTTGTCCGACGGAGACTTCCGTCAATCGAATCGATTCAGGCAGCGAACGAGGTGTCTTCCAGCCGGGATCGAGCGGAAGCCGTTCTTCTTTCCCCTCCACCATCATCATCCAGTAGGTTCCCTGATCCAAATCGAGGTAGAGCTTCAGGGGTTGTTGGCTTGTGGTCGCCAGTCCTTGAAAGGTTCGAAGGACACCGACCAGTTTCCGTCCTGTGGAGCTCAGATCTTCGTCGAGACTGAACCGAGGGAAAACGACCACCACGACCATGGTCAAGAGAAACAGGACGATCAGCATTTCCAGGATGGTGAAGCCTGCTGAAGCGGGTAAGGGGTGAGGGGTGAGGGGCGGGGGGTAAGGGGTAAGGCGCAAGGCGTGAGAGGAAAGCGGCCATCGCGCTTGACCCGAATGCTCGATGCTCGATGTTCGGTAGCCGGTACCCATTGACTTCCTATTCTTTGTCGAGATTCCAATTGGTGATATCGGCGTTCACGCCTTCCCCGCCAACCTCGCCGTCCGTCCCGAGAGAGGTGACCTCATATTCCACTTTGTACTCTCCTTTTTGGACCGGGCTAAGATACTTGTACGGATTTCCCCAAGGATCTTCGGGAAGTTTGGGGAGGTATCCTCCGATTTTCCATTTCTTCGGGACCACACCGACGGATGGCTTTTCAATGAGCGCCTTGAGGCCCTGTTCTGTGGTGGGATAGACACCGTTATCCAATTTGTAGAGTTGCAGCGCTCCCTCGATGTTTCGAATCTGGACTTTGGCCGCCGTGCGCTTGGCATCATCCGTTCTGCCCATGATGCGCGGGACGACCAGGGCCGCGAGAATGGCCAAAATAGCCACGACGACCATGATCTCGATGAATGTAAAGCCGGCGGAGTGTGCCGATGTCCGCTGGCTTAGGCAGGCGACGAAGCGAAGCAGTCGATTGGTTTCACCGATGTGTGTGGTAGACGGGCACTGCTTTTCCGGATCAGTCATCGTGAGTCCCCCTTTATCTCGTTTCACGCTCTTTCTCTCCCGTGTTTCGGATCGTCTCCTCAATGGACCATCTGCCCCATCTCGAAGATGGGTAACAGGATCGCGACGACGATGAAGAGGACGACGGCACCCATGGCCAGGATCATGATCGGCTCCATGAGCGAGGTCAAGCGGGCGATGACCCGCTCCACTTCGCCGTCGTATATTTGACTTACGCGGCGCAACATCTCCTCCATTTCACCGCTTTTTTCACCGACGGCGATCATATGGGTGACCAAGGCCGGAAATTCGCCGCTCCGTTTTAACGGATCGGCGATCGTCTCCCCCTCGCGGATGTTCTGCCGTGCTGTTTCGACCGTTTCTTCAAGGACCCTATTGTTCATGACACGCTTCGAGACATCCATCGCGTCGAGCAATTGCACTCCGCTGGCCAACATCGTAGACAGGGTGCTGGTGAGCCTGGAAATCGACACCATTCGCGCGACGTCTCCGATCAATGGAAATTTTAGGATCAACCGGTCCGCCATCATCCGACCGGCGCCGGTCCGGACGAAGCGCCGCGTCGCATAGAGGCCTCCGAGTATGAGCCCCATCAATAGCATCCAATAGTCTGCAAAGAACTGGCTGACCGACATCAAGGCAACCGTCGGCCATGGCAGTGCTTGTTTCTGTTGAGCAAACACGAGCGTAATCTTGGGGACGACAAACGTAATGAGGAAAAAAAGGATGACCGATCCGATCACGAGCATGATAATGGGGTAGAGCATCGCATTGGTGACCTTGTTTCTCAGGGCGAGCTGTTTCTCCAAGAACTCCGCGAGTCGGAACAAGATCTGATCCAGCGCTCCACTGGCCTCACCGGCCCGTACCATATGCACATAGATGGGAGAAAAGTCCTTTTCGTAGGTCTCCAAGACAGCACTCAAGGCTTTACCTCCACGGATTTGTTCCCGGAGATCGGCCAGCAGACCCTTGATGGATTTCTTCTCCGCTTGGTCCACCAAGACGCCGAGGGCTTCGATCAACGGGAGTCCGGCCACGAGCAGTGTCGCAAACTGTCTGGTCATCAGGGCCAGATCGTTTGCGGTGAAGGTGGCCGATCGACCGATGGATCGTTCGGTGCGGCCGTGAGGTTTGTCTCGCGTTCGACTCGGCGCTTGGCCTTGCTCGACGACATCGGTCGGATAGACGCCTTCTTTCCTCAGTTTGAGTCGGGCGACTTTGACGTTCTCCGCGTCGATGATCCCTGTCGTGGATCCGCCATCGCTCCGGTAGCCCTGGTATTGATAGACCGGCATGATCAGCAGACTCCGGACGCATCGGGCTTGGGCGACCGGTGCCGGACAGTCCAAGCTCGAACCGAGTGGGGTAGGCGGTCAGCGCGTCGGTGCCGCATTATTCGACGTCGATTTCCTGTTGAGTGATCCGCATGACTTCTTCCAGCGTGGTATGGCCTTGAACGACTCGCTCAGCCCCTTCCTGCTTTAACGTCACCATGCCTTTGGCGATCGCGGCCTGTTTGATGGCAGTGGAGTCGGCTTTGCTTCCGATGAGCCGCCTGATCTCGTCATCCAGTACCATGAGCTCAAAAATACCTGTACGGCCACGATAGCCGGTTTGAGAACAGGCTGCACAGCCGGCTCCTCGGTAAAGGGTGACGTTGGAACCAGGCGCGACGTCCAAGCGGCCGAGTTCTGCTTCGCTCGGACGATAGGGGCGTTTGCAGTCAGGACAGATCCTTCTCAACAACCGTTGGGCCAGGACGGCAACGACCGATGAAGCCACCAGAAAGGGCTCGATTCCCATATCGATCAGGCGTGTGGGGGCACTGGCGGCGTCGTTGGTATGTAGGGTGGAAAACACCAGATGTCCGGTGAGCGAGGCATGAATCGCGATCTCCGCCGTTTCGCGGTCGCGAATCTCGCCGATCATGATGACGTCGGGGTCTTGCCGGAGAATCGAGCGGAGTCCGGCGGCGAACGACAAATTGATCTTGGGGTTCACTTGCATTTGGCCGATGCCGAGCAGTTGGTATTCCACCGGATCTTCGACCGTGATGATATTCTTGTCCGGCGCATTGATGTGGCTCAACGCGGCATAGAGGGTCGTGGTTTTGCCGCTTCCGGTCGGACCGGTGACGAGAATAATTCCGTGTGCGAGTTGAATCAGCTGATGGATCACGGCGAGCCGTTCTTTCGAGAAGCCCATTTCCGAAAGATTCAGGAGGCGATTTTCTTTCTCCAGCAATCGCAATACGACCCGCTCGCCATGGGAGGTGGGCAAGACGGAGACCCGCAGGTCGACGTCTTTCCCGGAGGTCCTGATGCCGAACCGACCGTCCTGCGGTAATCGCTTCTCAGCAATGTTGAGACCGGCCATGATCTTCAGCCGCGCGATAATGCTGGCTTGCAAGTGCTTGGGTGGGGTGAGGACGGGGTAGAGCACGCCGTCGATACGATATCGGACCACCAGCCCCCGCTCGAACGACTCGAAATGGATGTCGCTCGCCCGTTGCCGAACCGCCTGAAACAGCACCGAGTTGACCAATCGGATGATCGGAGCCTCGTCGGTGGCGTCCAGCAAATCTTGCGGCTCGTCGAGCTCATGCGCGAGCTGGTCGAGGCTCTGGTTTGCCGCAATGTCTTCCATGACCTGTTCCGCGCCGGCCGGGTTGGCGATTTCGTCGTAGGCCCGGTTCAAGCTGGCCAGCAGAACGACACTGGTGGTCAAGACCGGTTTGATCGGTTTGCTCAAGAGCAAACGGAGGTCGTCAAGCGCGACCGTTTCCAGAGGATCGGTCGATGCGGTCAGAATGGCTCCTTCCTCATATCGAAGCGGCAGGACGCGATAGCGTCGACAAAATGCGATGGGTACCTTCTTGATCAGCTCGTGGTCCACATGGGTGTTGTCGAGATGGGGCATCCAAGACATCTCAAATTGTTGGGCGAGAGCCTCCAGCAATTGCTCTTCTCTCAGCGAGCGCAAATGCAGCAGGATTTCTCCCAGCAGACCGCCTTTCTCCCGCTGGTAGGCTAAGGCCTCCTCGAGCTTTGAATCCAAAAGGTTGAACTTTTGCGCGAGGATTTGTCCCAATAGAGGGCGATGAACCGTAGGATTGGACTGATCGTTGTCGAGTCGATCCGACACTTTTCCCAGACCTTTCATGAATAGGGACGAGCGCCATCGCAGTCCTTTCTCCGATACGGCTCGACCCCGGTCGTAAAGATACTCTCCCTTCCGATGGACTGGCAAGGACGCCTCGAATTCTTAACGCAATGGTGAACTCTTGGGTGTCCTAGACCGTGAGTATTCCTTGCCGTCAACCCGCTATTGCAGGAGTCGATTCCTCATTCATCGAGGGGTGGTGGCTCAAACGACCACGGAGATTGTCGAGGGAGAACGCCGACCAGGCTTTCAGCGAAGCTCGTACGTGATCGTTGATCGTTGATTGTTCCGCAGCACGTCGAGCTTGACGATCTGCTCATTCTTCAGCTGTTGCAATAAATTCAACATGGTACCGGGATCGCGAATGTCGACTCCATTGACGCGCTGCAACACATCTCCCGCCTGAACCCCAATTTTTTCGTAGAAACTGGTCGGGGCGATGTAGTCCAATCGAAACCCGTTGATGGCTCCGTTCACCATATGCGGCGCGGCTCTGGCCTGAGATAAGAGTTTCGGCAGATCGCTCATAGCCTGGTCCACCTCCCGGCGGTCTATGACTTTTCGTAGAGGAACGCCAGCTGTCTGCGTCTGGACGGCTGAAGGCACGGAACTGGAGGAACCGCCTGGAGCTGCCGGATTATCCAACAGCGCCAGCTCCAATAATTCCTCCAGGTTACCTTGGCGGACCAGAATTCCATTCCGCCGAATCTCACTGACTTCTCCCAGGTCGAGAACCTGATCATGGATGCGAACCAACATCTGTTGCTTAGATGCAATCTCCTCGACGATCCCGAACATGCCGCGCTGATCGCCTAGCACGACACCGATCAAACGAACCCTGCCTGCTAAGCCGAGCGAAGCTCGAACTGGGGCGCCGGCTGGTCCTCGTCTATCAGCGTTTGTGAGCTCGCCCTGAGGGGTGGCGGGGAGAAGGAAGAGGCCGCTGGAACGCACATCCTCCGCTGCCTTGGCCGGCGAGTAGGAGGCGCGCAACTGAGAGCCAGCCGCTCGGTCGTCGCCGGCACCAACGGGATGGGTAGGGATCACATACAAGGCCTCGGCGACGAAGGCATTGATGGAGTGCGCGATCAAGAGCCCGCTCACGACCAGACAGAGGAATAGGCTGATACGGCGCACTCGTTGGGGAAGAATTACTGCCATGAATTGCCTCTGGTTCTATCTGCCGCCATCGTACATGGCTACTATCGTTGGTCGCAAGAATCTTTCATCAACGATCTTTTTGTATAGATGAGTAGACAAACGGATCACAGCACGCAATAATCCGTTCCTATTCAAGGAGGGTTTCCGCGTGAAGAAAGCACTGATTACGGGGATTACCGGACAAGATGGATCTTATCTGTCGGAATTTCTGCTCGCTAGAGGCTACGAAGTCTACGGCATTGTGCGCCGTTCCAGTTCGTTCAACACAGGGCGCATCGATCCGATTTATGAAGATCCGCATGTGCCCCATCGGCGACTTCACTTGATCTACGGTGATCTGAACGACGCCAGCTCTCTGAATCGGATTTTGCGCACCGTCCAGCCTGATGAAATCTATAATCTTGGCGCTCAAAGCCACGTCCGGGTGAGTTTTGATATTCCTGAATATACAGGGGAGATCACAGGGTTAGGAACCATTCGACTGCTTGAAGCCATACGAGAATCGGGGCTCAAGCCGAAGTTTTATCAGGCGTCGTCCAGCGAAATGTTCGGCAAGGTGCTGGAGGTGCCACAGAAGGAATCGACTCCCTTCTATCCAAGGAGTCCGTACGGGGCGGCGAAGGTCTATTCCTACTGGATTACGGTCAACTATCGGGAGGCGTACAATCTCTTTGCCTGCAACGGCATCCTGTTCAACCATGAATCGCCGCGACGGGGGGAAACCTTCGTGACACGGAAGATCACCAAGGCTGCGGCCCGCATCAAGCTGGGCGTCCAACAAGATTTGTTTTTGGGAAATCTGGAGGCCAAGCGCGACTGGGGCTACGCCGGCGACTATGTCGAAGCCATGTGGATGATGTTGCAAGCTCCGACTCCGGACGATTATGTCATCGCGACGGGCGAAACACACACAGTGAAGGAAATGTTGGAGCTGACGTTCGACCGGTTAGAATTGGACTGGACGAAACACGTGAAGATCGATGCCAAGTACTACCGTCCGACTGAAGTCGATCTACTCATCGGTGATGCCGGCAAGGCCAAGAAGGAACTTGGTTGGCAACCGAAAGTACGGTTCGAAGAGTTGATCGCCATGATGGTGGATGCGGATCTCGCAGCGGAACGGGAGAGATTGGAAGGAGTCGGTAGAAAACATTGAGACTTGGATGTTCTTATGTCTTTCTGGTCCAATAAGAGCGTCGTTGTCACAGGGGGAGCCGGATTTCTCGGGTCGTTCGTCGTCGACCAGTTGCGCGCGAAAGGGTGCCGACAGATCGTGGTGCCGCGAAGCAAGGAATACGATTTAGTGCAGATGGAGGCGGTGAAGCAATTGTATAGCGATGCGAAGCCTGACCTGGTGATCCATCTTGCGGCGCGTGTCGGTGGAATCGGGGCCAACCAGGCCAATCCCGGTCGATTTTTCTACGATAACTTGATGATGGGCACGCAGCTGATCGAGGTGGGCCGCCAGCGGGGGCTGACAAAATTCGTCGCAACCGGGACCATCTGCGCCTATCCTAAATTCGCGCCCATTCCATTCAAGGAAGATGACATCTGGAACGGGTACCCTGAGGAAACGAATGCTCCGTACGGGCTGGCGAAAAAGATGATGTTGGTGCAGTCACAGGCCTATCGGCAGCAATATGGTTTTAATTCGATCGTCTTGTTTCCCGTGAATCTCTATGGGCCACGAGATAACTTCGACCTGGAAACCTCTCACGTCATTCCGGCGCTCATACGTAAGTGCGCGGCGGCAAAGGAAGCGGGACAGGCATCGATTAACCTTTGGGGTGATGGATCGCCGACTCGAGAGTTTCTGTATGTTGAGGATGCTGCGGAAGGCATTCTGCTCGCGGCTGAACAGTATGATGGGAACCTACCCGTCAATCTGGGAACAGGTGAAGAGGTCGCGATTCGTGATCTTGCCCGAATGATCGCGGCTGAGGTTGGGTTCACCGGGACGATTCAGTGGGATACCACAAAGCCTAACGGCCAGCCTCGGCGATGCCTTGACGTCAGCCGCGCCAAGCAGCTCTTCGGCTTTCAAGCCCGACATGGCTTGCGCGACGGATTGAGGAAAACCGCTCAGTGGTTTCAGGACAACCGTCAGGCGATACGGGAAGTGCGCTTCTAGATCTCTCTCCTGAGTCGGCTCATTCCAGCGGGAACTTGTGCGGATGGACCGATATCGGCTTTGCTGCCGTGACGTTCGTCAAAAGCTGGAATCATTGAACGAAACTCCGCGTCGGCTACAATAAGTGGGCCGCAAAGCTGCATCGATTTGCAATGGGAGGCTCTGAGTGAAGCGCATCGATATCATCGCCGGAGCACGGCCCAATTTCATGAAAATCGCGCCGATCATCGAGGCGCTAAAAGCAACCGAGCGGCGTGGCGGACAGCTACGGTACCGATTGATTCATACCGGTCAGCATTATGATCGCGCGATGTCCGGAAGTTTCTTCGAGGAACTCGGGATTCCAGATCCGGATATCAATCTCGAGGTGGGGTCCGGCACTCAGGCCGAACAAACCGCCGGTATTATGGTCGGGTATGAAAGAGTCTTGTTGAAGGACAAGAGCGACCTCTGTCTTGTGGTCGGTGATGTTACGTCCACGATGGCCTGTTCCATCGCGGCGCGAAAGCTAGGCGTGCCGGTGGCTCATGTCGAGGGCGGGATTCGATCCGGGGATTGGACGATGCCGGAGGAAATCAATCGAGTGGCGACCGACTCCATCACCAACTGGTTTTTCACGACGAGCGAGACGGCCAACGGCAATTTGCGACGCGCTGGGGTAACCGATGACCGGATCTTTTTTGTCGGCAACACGATGATCGACACGTTGCTCAAGAACGTGCCGCGTTTTCGAGCTCCGGCTTGTTGGCACTCCCTCAAGCTCGAACCGGGACAGTTTTTTGTCGTAACACTCCATCGTCCGGCAAACGTCGATGGAGAGCAGCAGCTCTTGTCTTTGCTCCGCGCCATCGTCGAAGGCACCAAAGGACTTCCGGTGGTCTTTCCCGTGCATCCCCGGACCGCGAAAAACCTCAGAGAACTCGACAGTGCGACGCCACAGCTTCATTATGTCGATCCGCTTGGGTACCTGGAATTCAACTATCTCGTCAAACATGCGAAAGGGGTGATTACCGATTCGGGGGGCATCACCGAAGAGACAACGGTGCTCGGAGTGCCCTGCTTGACTCTTCGTGACAATACCGAGCGACCGGAGACCATTACCATCGGGACAAACGAACTGATCGGGACTGATCCCAACAAGCTGCCACCTGCGCTGTCGCGTTTAATGGCAGGACAGTGGAAGAAAGGCGCGATTCCTCCGCTTTGGGATGGAAGGACGGCTGAACGGATCGTTGGACAGTTGGAAAGACTGCTGCTCCCATCGTGAGTTCATCTTGAGACTGCAGGCAGATGGAGACCTTGCGATACTCGTATCATTACACTCGGGTAATGATCAGCATTAATGGAAGAAGGTGTGGTGTCCACGTCAACTATCTGAGCTATGGAGGCTAAATCATCAAGAATGTCGTGTCACATTGAAAAACCCGCATCGATTGAAGACTATTTGGTTTCAGGCCAACCTTCAGTCGATACGGGAAGTGCAATTCTAGGAGTGTAAGACCCTCTCTCCCACCACGATCGTCCAGACGGTGAACTAGTTCTAGCTCTCGTTTTTTCTACTCCCAAATAAGGTATGCCCTTCTGGCCACTGAGGATGAGGCCATAGCGCCACCGTCAGAAATCGTTCTGTGCCGTGCGTGCTGTCTGGGAACTGGTGGGTCTCGATCACGCGGTTCATCGATGATTCACTTCGTGAGTGTAAAAACCATTTTTCTGTTTGTAGCAGAGAAAAGCTGAGTTAGTGTTTTCCTAACAGACCGCATATCCCTGCAGACAGATCAGATGGTTTTTCGCAATACTCGAACATGAATGCCCACGTTCGGAACCTCGTCCTGGCATGCGAAAAGTTTCAATCATTCAACGCGAGCTCCCGCACTACCGCATAAGATTCTTCGAAGAGTTGTATACTCAGGGAAGGTTACAGGATCTGGATATCCAGGTGTACTGCGCAGTGCCTCCAGCGCAGAGACCAAGAGCTGTAACTTTCCCCTTTCAGGTACTTTCGGCACGCTACCTCGGCAAGAGGAAATCAAACTCTTATTGGCTCTCTGGGTTAGCGAAAGCGATCGTAGGATCAGATGCTGTTGTTGCACCGCAAGAATTGCAGTGCCTGACCGTTCCCTGTCTGTGGATGAGGCGAAAGCTGATTTGTAAAACCTGGATTTGGTGGGGGCATGGCTATAACTTTCAAGTGGCAGTTCGACCGTCACTAAGGACAAGCATAAAAGAGATCGTGAAAGGGTTCATGACAAGACGGGCAGAGGGTTTGATTACCTATACGGAGAAGGGCGCAGATTATTGGAGAAAGCGCGGTTTTCCTCAGGATCGAGTCATTCCATATTACAACACGATCGATGTCGAGGAATTGCGAAGGGCTGCCAATGAAATGGGCGAAACACAACGGCGGGAACTCAGGCAAAAACTCATGTTAGACGGGAAACATGTGCTGCTATTTTCAGGCCGTTTGTATGCTGAGAAGAGGGTGGATTTCATTTTACGGGCATTTGCGCTTCTAAAGAAGTCCCGCCCAGATGTATCGCTGTTGATTATTGGAGACGGGGAGGAACGCAACAGACTGCAGCAATTGGCCAAAGATCTTGAACTTCACGACGTGCACTTCCTAGGGGAGATCGTGAATCCTAAGGATTCCGCGGCGTACTTTTTGCTTGCCGATCTCATGGTGATTCCAAGCCTGGTAGGACTTGTCATTGTGCACGGGTTTGCGTTCGGGCTTCCACTACTTACTACAGATTCCCCTGGACACGGACCTGAACTTGAGTATCTCACTGAAAACAATGGAGTCATGACCGGACGTGATCCATCGCGTTATGCGGAAGTCATTCGGATGCTGCTGTCGTCTCCACTACGGCTTGAGGCGATGAAACGCTCAGCGCTGGCTCAAGGTGATACCCTGAAACTCGAGTATTCTGTTCAGCGATTTGTGAACGGGATTACCCAATTTTCGAAAAATCAGAAATGTATAGGAGATGGAATGACATGATGAGTGAGGCGCAATGAGAACGACGACGAATTGTTTACGAGGCCTATTCGCCATCATCGCAGTCTGGTGCTTTCCTTGTAGCATGGTGCGAGGGGAGGATGTTTCGTCACACCCCGCATCACCATTCGAGGGCAAGCGGGCCATTCTAGACGGCGACATCCCTTCATGGACGAAGAAGGAATATGTAGATGAAGTACTGTCACGGATCAAACGTGCAGGCTTTAATGTCTATATGCCGACGGTCTGGCAAGGACGCGGTACGGTGTGGCCATCCAAACACGCTCCTTGGGATACCAAGCTGGCGAATCGTCACAAATCAAACTTTGATCCATTGCGGTACGTCATTGAAAAAGCGCATGAGATGGGACTCGAGGTGCATCCATGGTTCACCCTGACGCTAAGACAAAGCGATATTTTCCCTGAATTCGCGTTGCCAACCATGCCGCAGAAAGCCTTTGATGTGCACAACCCGGAGTTTAGGGAGCTCTTAGTAAAACTGATTGAGGAGGTTACGGTCGGTTACGACATCGATGGCATCAACTTGGATTACGTACGTGCTATTGAGCTATGCACGAGTGTGAGGTGTGAAGACGAGTACAACAGGACATACAAGAGGAGTCTAAAAGGGGACACAATGCTGTTCAGGATGGTGCCGAATCGGGTTCCGTCTCTCATCGACTATCAAGAGACAGCCGTCACGACGTTGGTGCGGGAGATCTCGGAGGCACTAAGATCGAAAAAACCGCATCTCTTGCTCAGTGCCGATGTGTTTGTCGGTCATGCTCCATTGAATCAAGGACAGAACAGCGTCTCATGGGTTAACGACGGTCTCGTCGACGTGATTTTTCGGATGGATTATGGGAGGCAACTCAACTTTGCCGCCATGGATCGCACCCGGCAAGAGCTGAACTATCCCGACAAGCAGAATCTTTTGATCTCGAATATGTCGAATCCAGAGGAAATGGTTTCCGGGCAAGCATACTTCGCTCGGGACGGCAAGTGGCTCGCGGATACGATTACCAACGTTCGGAAGCGTTGGCCGAAGACGGGGATCGCCGTTTACTTCTATAAATATCTCACGGATGAGCAGATTGCGGCAATACGCAATGTGTGGCCTCGGTAGCGAGCAGCCCGTTCCATTCTGCAAGCAACGCATTGATCAATCAGGAGCCGTAGGTGTTCTGAATATGCCGTTTTCAACCTGGCTATGCAGTCTGGAGCTGTGAGGGTATGCTCGATCGGACGCACTGGAAAACGACCGTTCTGTATTCCGTGGTATTTCTTCCCATGTTGGGACGGTCCTTTTTCCCCGCGGTCAGAAACACAAATTCCATCACATTTCAGTCTTCGCTCACAGATCCTCAAATTCTGGGTATGTACATCCTTTGGGCATGCTGCGTGTGGTTCCTAGTCAAACACCCAGGCAATCTAAAGTTTGCATGTGCACCGCCGCTCTGGCCGTTGACACTATTCGTGCTGATCGTGGCTTCATCGGTCCTGACCGTTTCACGCGCACCGTTGTACTCGCTTTGGAGAAGCGTGGAAACGTGTGGGGTTCTTCTCTGGGGCCTTCTTGTGTTCGCGATGGCGCGAGAACATCAGAGCCCTCACAAGCTATTTACATCATTCTATGCCATGAGTGCGCTGATGCTTGTGGGCGTTATTGTAGCAGTGATCAGTGACTCTCAACATGCATGGATGCGGGAGGGAAGTAGCGTTGAGCGGTTGGATGTGACATCGACATTCTTGATGGGAGCTAACACGATCGGCGTGATTGCCGCGCTGTTGAGCTTGGCGGCTCTTTCCAGATTTATGGTGTTGGTCGAAATGCGGTATCTCATCGTCGGCAGCATATCTCTCGCGTTGTGCTATGCAGCGAGGTCTCGAACAGGATTTATTGTCTTGCTTTTAGGGGGTTGTGTATTGACGAGTGTTCTCGTGCGAATGCCGACCAGGCGTGTGATCTCCGCGATTGTTGGGATACTGTCGAGCGTTCTCATGATCGGGCTTCTTTTGGTGAGTCCCGAGTTTGTTGATACCGTCGCGTATACCTTTACGCGTGGTCACAACGAGGCGAATATTAGGTCGCTTGATGGGCGGATGAGTATTTGGACAGAGGCGTTGGAAGCGTTCGAGCAGTCCCCTCTCCTTGGATCAGGCTACGCGACATATCCGATGCACATCACGGGGGGAGGACATTTCCATAACATGTTTATTGAATTGATGGTGACAACGGGGCTTCTAGGGATTATCCCCATCCTCATTTTGTTCGCGTTACTCGGCGCTCGGCTTGTCAAATTATTTCAAAATGTTCCCGTGAACGCTGCGTCCAATCCCATCGAGTCACTCGATGCACTCCTGATAGGTACCGTCGTAATCGTGTCGGAAATGACGACGGCCGGAGCGGCGTACTACTCATGGCAGATGATCGGGATCGTGGTGTTGGCCGTGGGCCTCCATACGCCACTTGATGCTCCTCAGACTGATGACAGCACTGAGTGCTCTCTTCAAGAAAAAAGACGCATGCAGACGTTGGCGCACGTTCAAGGTGGAGTGCTGGTCTCTGAGCCGTACAGGAAACCGATCATTTTCGGATGATGACGGACGTGTGGATTCATCGGGTGTTGGGTATTGAATGTCGTTCAAAGGGCTTTCCGATAGCCGGGGGATGGTCCATACCAAGCCGTAGATTTTCAGAATTTCACGGAGCGCTGAAGCTCTGATGGAGGTGTCATCCGCTTCTTCAACCCCACAAGCAGCTTCTCTGCGTGCCACAGACGGCTCTCAGTTGGTTCGCGTGGCTCGTGGGGGCGTCTTGATATTCATCAGCATGTTCTTTGGGCTCGGGCTCAACTATATCTACAGCATTTGTCTCGCTCGCATGTTCGATGCAGAGGTGTTTGGTCTGTATACGCTTGGGTTGGCTGCGTTCAGTGTACTTTCCGTGGTTTCAGTGGCTGGTTTAGATCGTGCGATTTTGCGGTTTATTCCGGCGGTGAATGACGGCGATAGGATCACATTGGTTGGTCCTATGGTTAAGTATATTGCCCGGATGTCGCTCATCATCGGATGTGTGGCTGGATTCACACTCTTGGGGCTGTCGTCAAGCCTCTCTACGAAGATCTTCGGTAAGCCGACACTCACAGATGTTTTGATACTCTTTTCCTTTGCAATCCCATTGTTTTCCCTTTCCATGGTGCTGCTCTCCACGTTGCAAGCGCTTCAAGACAACCGGTGGAGATCATTTGTGAAGTATGGCTGCGAGCCAATTGTCAAATTTTCGCTTACAGTGGTTTTTGTCTGGCTGGGGTGGGGGGTATACGGTGCGCTCGTCGCGTTTGGAATCGCGCTTTGCCTCACGATCGTGTTGGCGTATATCCCGCTTCGCCGCTATGTTTCCTTAGGCTGCCACTCTTTTCAACACCGAGCGTTCCACGAAAAGGTGGTGCGGTTTGCCGCTCCGCTACTCGGGGCGTTGATTGTCGCCAGCCTCGCGGCTCGTTCAGATGTGTTCATGATCGGTTATTGGTTGCCGCCGGAGCAGATAGGATTTTATGGGGCTGCGTTTCAGACTGCGTCCATCATTGCGTTAATCCTCGGCAGTCTGGACTCTGCTGCAACGCCACTCATCTCCAGAGCTATTGCTGGTGATAATCAGTCATGCCTTCAGTCGCTCTTGCAGTCCGTTCTCCGATGGTCCGTCAGCATGTCATTGCCGATGTTTCTTGTTTTTGTCTTATTCCCTGCCGAAGTGCTTTCGATATTCGGAGATCAGTTTCATCATGCGTCGTATTGTCTCGTCGTCCTGGCAATGAGCCAGGTGATCAACGCCGCAAGTGGCTCATCGAACACCGCATTGGTATTGGCTGGATATTCAAAGCTGGTGATGTGGAACAGTATTTGGCTGGGGGTCACCCAGATTGTATTCAATGTGATGCTCGTCCCTCTCTATGGAATGACCGGCGCAGCAGTGGGGACGGCCACTGCTCTGACTCTTGTGAGCGTTGTCCGTTTTTATGAATGTTCTCTGCTACTCAAAGTGAAGATGATTGAGCGAGAGATCTGGAAGCCCGTTGCCGCTGCAGCGATCACGTTTGCTCTCGTCTCTGTCTGTAAGTTATGCGGGCTGCCGGTGAGCTGGTGGATCTTGGCCGCGACATCGGTAGGCCTCTATACACTCATCACCACGCTGTTGGGATTGCATGAGCAAGATCGAAACCTTCTGAATCATTTGAAAGAGACGGTCTATCGTCACGGAGGTCCACGACTATGCGTATAACCAACGAAACCGACGCTATGAATGCGACGTACATGCGTGAATGCTTGTCAGGCCGGATACTGTACGGAGACGATTTATCCGAAGATGCGATCGACGCATGGTTTGACGATGAAAAGGAAGGGTTCGCGGATCTTGGGGCCAAGAATCACGAGTCCTATTGTTACGAGTATCACGGATTAAACACTCTTCATGGATTCCGTCACCTCCCATCAAAGTTGTATGGCCGCACGCTTTGTGTGGGAGGGGCGTATGGAGAAGAAGTGAAGCCGTTTCTTGAGAATATCAGGGCGATCACGATCCTGGAGCCTTCTGGAGCATTCAGAACCACCAGCCTCGATGGTGTCCCTATCGAATATGTCAAACCTCTTCCCACGGGTATCATGCCGTTCGAGGATGGGACCTTCGATTTAGCGACGTGTTTTGGCTGTCTTCATCACATTCCAAATGTGGGCACCGTCTTGCGCGAGCTCCATCGATGTATGAAGCCCAACGGGTTTGCGTTGGTTCGAGAGCCAATTATTTCCATGGGAGACTGGCGGCGCCCACGGAAAGGGTTAACGAGGCGCGAGCGTGGGATACCATTGCCTGTGTTCCGGGTATTGATCTCTGATGCTGGATTTAGCATCGAGAAAGAAACATTGTGCGGATTTTCTGTAACCTCCAGGCTTGGGGGAATGCTCGGGAAACATTTCTATAATTCGCCGACCATCGTTCGAATCGATCAGCTTCTCGCCGAGCTGTTCGCATGGAACTACCGGTATCACCCTGTGACGGCCGTTCAAAAATTCATGCCCACGGTTGCTGCATTTGTGCTGAGGAAGCCCTAGGCCGTGAGTCCTGATTAGCAGGGTATGCGGTACCGTCATCTCAACCTCGATACCTGTGTGTAGCAGGAAAGATGTCGTGGAAGATAGAGCACGGCTTTTTATTCTTGGCCCCACGCCACCGCCATTCCATGGAGTGGCGGTAGCGGTACAAACGTTGCTTCAGTCGGACCTTGGGAAACGGTTTCGCACATATCACTTGGATCTTGCAGACCGGCGAGGCATTCAGCATGTCAATAAGCCTGATTTGCACGACGTTGTCCTCTTTGCTCGTCAGTGGCTCAAACTGGTTAGCATGCTCATCAACGCCTGCCCCGCGGTGAGCTACCTGGTTCTGTCCCAATCGACGATAGGATTTCTACGCGACAGCCTGTTGATCTGGCCAGCGTATCTGAGAGGCAGTCATGTCGTTCTTCATCTGCATGGAGGAAATTTTCGAGACTGGTTTCTCGGGCGATCCTGGCTCATGAAGGCATATGTGAAAGCTGTCCTTCGACGTGTCACGCGTGCCATTGTCCTCGGCGAGTCCTTGAAGCGTCAATTCGAGGGACTCGTCGATGAGCAGCGAATTGCCGTCGTGCCGAACGGCGTCGATTGGGGTGCGTCCAGCCTCCATTCAGGAATGCCACGCGGCGGATCTCGATTCCGTATTCTTCATCTGAGTACGTTAAGCCATTTGAAGGGAGCGCTCATGTTCCTTCGGGCTGTCCCATCCGTAGTTCAGCAGCGAAAAGATGTGGAGTTCGTATTGGCAGGACCATGGTCGCATGCGGAGGACAAACAATGGGCAGACAGCTTCATTTGTCAACATAAACTCGAAACCTATGTGTCGTTCAGCGGGCAAGTGGACGGCGCAGAGAAAAGGGCTTTGTTTGACTCTTCGGACATTTTCGTTTTTCCTGGAGTCCAGCAAGAAGGACAACCCTTGGTTGTTCTCGAGGCGATGGCGGCAGGCATCCCCGTGATCTTTACCGATCGAGGTTGCCTCCGTGACACGGTGCCGGATGGAGAAGTTGGACTAGAAGTGCCAATCGGAGATCCTCGTCAGTTGGCAGATCGCATACTATGGTTGCTGGATCATCCTGAGGCTATCAAAGCGATGGGAGCACGCGCCCGCAAAAGATACGAAGCTCTGTACACGAAAGAGCGACACATCGAGCGAATGATGGATATCTTTATCTCATCCTGCGAGGAAGGTGTTGCGTGAGCAGAACCGTATGCGCAGGTGAGAATGCCGGTGTGGGCAAACGGGATGCCGGAATACTGCTAGGAGTTCCGATTGACAGGAAGTCCCTCGCAGACATGGTGCAAGAGTCCATGCACGCTGTCGCGCACAGAACGTTTCAAAAGGTATTTGCCTGTGCCAATCCTCATTCGTTGGTGGTCACACAACAGGATGCTGACTTTCATTCTGCCCTGACCCGTGCCGATTTTGTTGTCGCGGATGGCATCGGCGCAACATTGATGGCACGTCTCGTCGGTATCCGGATCGGGCCTCGAATCACAGGAACCGACTACTTCTATGGAGTTCTGAACGCACTCCAACAACGTGGCCAGGGCCGTGTCTTCTTTATTGGATCGTCGCAGCAGGTTCTGGATCGCATTGCTAAACGCTTCGCCGTCGATTTTCCTGCCCTGACGCTTGGCGGTGCTTTGTCTCCGCCGTTCGGAGCATGGAGTGAGATGGAAAATCATCGGATGGTGAAAATGATCAACGATGCTAAGCCGGACGTCCTCTGGGTCGGCATGACGGCGCCGAAGCAGGAAAAATGGGTGGAGGCCAACCGTCGACAGCTCAACGTGTCCGTAATTGGTTCGATCGGTGCGGTCTTCGACTTTTACGCCGGAACTTACTCACGCGCTCCCAAATGGGTCTGCGATATCGGTTTGGAATGGGCCTATCGATTTATCCTTGAGCCACGCCGGATGTGGCGGCGCAACTTCGTGTCCGCACCAAAGTTTGTGTGGCTAGTGCTTCGTCGACACATCTACCGTGGAGATGCCACCCTGACAGCTACCGATTTGTCGAAGCAGGAAGAAATTGCCCACCACCGTGAGAAAAAAGCTGCCTAAGATTGTGAGGGGGGCTGCAAGGTGCCTGTCGTTGGTCTTGGCCAATCTGTGCTTTTTTTCACGATCGTGTGTGATGTGACGGCAACCAGATGCCATTTCCATATACCCATCTTTACATAATTGAACACCGCTGCAGCAACATCGACACAGTTGCCGCCTTTGGTCTCCATCGTCTTCTTTAGTTTTCAGCGACATGCAAATTTCATTAGATGGTCTGGGATTTGCTGAACAGTTCTCCGTTCATACGTGTCCCTAATGAACCAACCTCTAGAAGGAGCGGTGATATGCGGATGATGAAACGATGGCTTCGGAGAGGGTTCATCCTGCAGGTTGCTGCGGTGTGTGCCCTTTCGGTTCCGATCAGTGCAGCGAAAGCAGCTCTGGTGACCTATTCGTTCACCGGCAACATCAACATCGCCGGTAATCCCTCGGTCTCCGGTTCATTTCAATTTGATAATGCGACTGGTGGGAGTGGAGGTGTCTACAACGGTGCCGTAACTGGCTTCACCCTGAATCTTAACCTGAATACTGGGACGTACACATCGTCGTTCGTTCCAGGTGCCAATGCTGTGACGATTTCCCAGAACATGCCGCTGGGGGGTGGCATTGTCGACCGTTGGGCGTTGGTGACTGCTGCTACTGGTGAAGCGATCAGTGGTACCACCACGCGGCCATTCAGTTTTGATCTTCGTCTCGACCATGAGGGCGGGGGATTGTTTACTGACACGAGCCTTCAAGATCCTCCAGGTTTGAGCAGTCTGAATGGTGGCAGTGCGAAATGGCGGCTCTTTTTCGAGGATGCCGACGGTACGCCATCCGCGTATCTCGGATCGATAAGTAATCTGACTGCCGTGCCGTTGCCGGCTGCGGTGCTCCTGTTCGGAGCGGGGCTTATCTCCTTGGTGGGTTTGGGAGCCGGAGGGCTGAGAAATCTCCGAGCGTCCAAAGCCTAGTTGTCTCGTTTCTGACGGGCTTGATACTTCGATCGTGGTATCAAGCCCGTTCTTTCTGCGGACTCGATCGATAGCTGGGAAGTTGCCAGGGAAAGTGTCACCTCACTCTTCAGAACCGGTTTAGCTCGCTCCTCTAGCTCCTAATCATCGTGTGAGTAACTCACGCTTATGACCGGCACACGTTCCTTTCTCTTCACCTCAGTCCTGGTTGTGGCGCTATTGGTGTACATGTATGCGGACAGTCTTGTCTTCCTGTTCAGCCGATGGTTTGGCACTGAGGATTATAGCCATGGAATCTTCGTGCCTCTCATCAGCGGGTTTTTGATTTGGCAGTCTAGGCATCGTTTATCTCAAGTCTCAGGGGAAAAGTCATGGTGGGGCCTTGGCGTCATCGCTCTCGGCCTTGTGCTCTACGTCGTGGGCGAATTGTCCACGCTGTTTGTAATTCTGCACGTCTCCTTGTGGATCGTGATAGTCGGGTTGGCCGTTACGCTGCTCGGGATTCGCGGGACGAGGACCATAACCTTTCCACTCGGCTATCTTCTGACTGCCATCCCTCTTCCGATGTTTTTCTACGAGGGTCTGTCGAGCAAGCTTCAACTATGGTCTTCATCGCTCGGAGTCGGTTGTTTGCAGCTTGTCGGCGTGATGGCCTTTCGTGAAGGCAATGTCATTGATCTTGGCCCGGTTCAACTCCAAGTGGCCGAAGCCTGTAGCGGGATTCGCTACTTGCTTCCGCTGACCTCCCTTGCGCTGCTCTGCGCGTACCTCTTCAAGGATAGGATGTGGAAGCGAGTCGTCCTGGTTCTCTCGTCGGTTCCGATCTCCATCATGATCAACGGATTCCGCATCGGCATGATCGGACTGCTGGTTGAGCGCTATGGAAACGGAGCTGCGCAAGGCTTTTATCATCTCTTTGAGGGATGGGTCATTTTCATGGTGAGTTTCGGGCTATTGATCATGGAAATGGCGCTCTTAGGAAAGCTTGGAGCAGCGGTGTCCAGGAAATCCTTGTCCGAACGACTGACGTGGAGAAATCAAGAGTCAGAGGTCGTCCGTGAAGTTGGACTCAAGAATCCACCAGGCAACATCTTCTCACCGGGACCAGCCTATCTGTGCAGTGTGGCTCTTTTCGTGCCATTCACGCTCCTCTCGACGATGCTCATGGACCGTGAAGAGATTCCCCCGCCGCGAACCGCATTCGTCGACTTCCCGATGCAGATCAGCGGATGGCGAGGCGAGCCCTATCCACTCGAGCAGCAGTACATCGACGCGCTTCGCTTCGATGACTATGTTCTCGCTGACTATCGTTCAGGTGTTCAGCATCCCGTGAATTTCTATGCGGCGTACTATCGGTCACAGCGGAAAGGACAGTCGGCTCATTCGCCTCAGAGTTGTCTGCCGGGTGGGGGATGGGAAATTGAGTCTCTGACGCAGCGAGAATTGTCGATGCCACCAGGGGTGATGGAACCGCTTAGGATCAATCGAGCCGTGATCCAGAAAGGTGAACAGAAGCAAATCGTGATGTACTGGTTCAAACAACGAGACCGAAACCTCACGGACGAATATCTGGTGAAGTTGTACCTGCTGTGGGATGCGTTCTCGAGACAACGGACTGACGGAGCGCTGGTGAGATTGGCTTCACTCGTTGGTCCCGGGGAATCCGAAGCAGTTGTGGATCAACGTCTACAGGAATTGGCGATCGCGGTGGGTCGAGAGCTGACCAAGTTTGTACCGGACTGAACCAACACAAGTGAGGATGCGGGGACCAATCCATGGTGAATGAACTGTTCTTTAGTTTCATGACGGCGTTATTTTTGTCCATGGCGCTCATTCCTCCGTTACGGCTGGCAGCCGAACGATTTCAGGTGATGGATTTGCCTGGAGAGAGAAAAGTGCATGCGCACCCTATTCCACGGGTGGGAGGTCTTGCCTTCGCAACCGGTGCCTGCGCTTCGATTGCCTGGTGGGTTCCGAAAGATGCTATTGCGCTATCGATTCTGGTCGGCAGCGTCATCATCGTGGGGTTCGGAGTATGGGACGACCGTGTCGATCTGAGCTATCGAAGCAAACTCATTGGACAGCTGCTTGCCGCCCTCGCCGTTGTCTTTGGAGGGGATATCTGGTTTACCACCCTTCCTTTTCTACCCGATGTGGAAGTGCCGGCATGGGCTGGGATGTTTGTGACCGTCGTGTTTCTTGTCGGCGTGTCCAATGCCGTCAATCTCACAGATGGGTTGGATGGGCTAGCCGGTGGTCTGTCATTTCTTACGCTATCTGGGATTGCCTATTTGGCCTATGTCTCTGATGATTCGACTGTCTTGTTGTTGACCGTCCCGTTTCTGGGAGGGCTCTTGGGGTTCTTGCGCTACAACACCTACCCGGCTCGTATTTTCATGGGAGACGGCGGCAGCCAATTGTTGGGATTCATCATGGGGGTATTCGCCGTTCTACTGACGGATTCCTCACGAGGGCCATTCAGTCCGAGCCTTGCTCTATTTCTATTGGGGCTGCCGTTTTTGGATACGCTTGGCGTGACTGGACAACGGCTGGCTGAAGGCCGCTCTCCATTCATCGGCGACCGTGCGCACATTCACCATAAACTGCTTCGTTTTGGGTTCACGCATTATGAGGCCGTGACCGTCGTTTACGTGATCCAGGCAGGGATGTTGGGCTTGGCGTATGTGCTGCGATGGCAGTCCGACCTATTGATCCTTCCCCTTTATCTCCTGATTGCGGGATCGGTCTTGATGCTGTTCATCGCAGCAGGGCGCGGTCTTCTTCCCAATCTCACTTCACAAAGCGGTCATTTTCTATCCAATGTGGCCGTGACGCGATTGATGAATGGCCCGTGGCTGACGGATCTGCCGATGCAGTTCTTGGCCGTGACCGTCCCATGTTTCCTCATTGCCCTGGTGTTTGTTCCATCGAATGTGCCGACCGATGTCGGATATCTGTCGATCATCATATTCGGGATTGTGTTGCTCGGCCTCTCGTTTTCTCCTCGAGTCGCGCCATATTTTGTCCGTGGTGGACTCTACGTGGGCACCACGTTCCTGCTGTATGTCTGCGATGGGTCGCGAGCGAGCGCTTTATCTACCGTCACGATCGTGCACAACGCATTCTTTGTCGTGGTCGCCGTTATGGTGTTATTGAGTCTTCGATTCAACCAGGAGAACCGGTTTCAGACGACACCGCTCGACTATTTAATGGTCTTCTTGGCCGTCATGTTCCCGCTCCTCCCGGAGGTCAGCGCCGATATCTCGCACTTGGGGGTCTTTGCCGCCAAATTGATGGTGCTCTTCTTTTCCTTCGAATTGCTACTCCATGCATTTTCGAGTCGTGTCCGACAGTTGGGACTCGTTTCGCTCTGGATCCTGTTCGGACTAGGAATTCGGATTTTGTTGTAGCAAACCGAGTTACGTAATAACCTAGGTTCCATGCCGACGGCATTCCCATACAACAGACGTGGGTGGGCTTTCAGTATGCGCGTGAGGACCGCCATCGTTCTTCTGTCGGCGGTCGCATGGACGGCTTGTGGTGGTCCCGAGGAGCGAAAGGCCAAGTACTTCGCTCGCGCCAATGAGTACATTGAAGCGGCCAACTATCCCAAGGCGCGGGTCGCCCTGCGGAATGTGCTGAAAATAGATCCAAAGGATGCGGGTGCCTATGTCCTCTTTGCTCGCGTTGAAGAGAGGGAAAAGAATTGGCGCAACGCTGTCCAACTCTATCAGGAAGCCGTCAGACTGGATCCTGGTCATACCGCAGCATGGATTACCCTGGGGAAATACTATCTGGAAGCGAGGTTGACCGAGCAGGTGGCGGAGGCGGCAGACACCGTCCTGAAGAAGGAGCCAAAACATCCTCAAGCGAACGCACTGAAGATCGCCTTGCAGGCCGTGACGGAGCAGGCCGTTCCTTCGGCGATCCTCAAAGCGGAGGCACTGGCGAAGGAGTTTCCATCAGAACCGGATGTCGCCATTCTTCTTGCCACGTTGTACGACCAGCGTCAGCGATATCATGATGCCGAGGTCACGTTGCGACGCGCGTTGGATGCTCATCCGAGAGATCTGGATCTTCTGAACAATTTGAATGCGGTCCTGACGCGGGCAAACGACATCGTCGGCGCAGAAGCGGTCATTCGTCGGATGATTGACGCCGAGCCTGAGTTCTTTGACCATCGGCTGAGACTTGTCCGCTTCTATGTTCAACAGGCTGCCTACGATAAGGCGGAAGAGATTCTCCGTAACGCGGTGGCGCTCGATCCGAACAGCGAACAGCGCCGGCTTGCATTGGCCGACTTCTTTTTGAGCAGGAAGGATGTTCCGTCTGCCGAACGAGTATTGTTGGACGCCACGGCACAGTTGCCGTACTCAAGCCAACTTCAATTCGGGCTTGCCGCGTTCTACCGGAAG
This sequence comes from Nitrospira sp., assembly GCA_029194675.1. Classification (NCBI taxonomy): domain Bacteria; kingdom Pseudomonadati; phylum Nitrospirota; class Nitrospiria; order Nitrospirales; family Nitrospiraceae; genus Nitrospira; species Nitrospira sp. The sequence continues at coordinate 743,805 of JARFXP010000002.1, forward strand.
ACCGGACAAGACACAAAAGCACGTGAGCGCTATGCCGCGTTGGTTCAAGAGTACAAGGATAAGCCGGTCGGGTTGGAAGCCAAGGTGAAGTTGGCGGAGATGGATTTTCAGTCTGGCAAGCAGATCGAAGCGGAGCGTCAAGTGCAGGAAGTATTACGAGACAACCCCCGCTCCTCGGACGGCCTGACCCTTTTAGGACGTCTCGAGTTAGCCAGAAGGAATGGGAAAGACGCGGTTCAGGCCTTTCGCACGGTTTTGCATGATCAGCCGGGATCGGCGACGGTTCACTATCTCCTTGGCCAGGCCTATCAGCTCACTGGAGAGACCAGCCTGGCGAAAGAGAGTTTTGAGCGAGCGGTGGCGTTGTATCCTGACCAGGTCGATGCCAAGCGATCTCTTGCGGTACTGGAAAGCAAAATCGGCCGTTACCAACAGGCCCGTGCTCGACTTGACGACCTGCTGAAGCAACGTCCTAATGATATTGCTGCCCTCGATATGCTGATGACGCTCGACTTGGTAATGAAAAACTGGTCTGGAGCGGAACAGACGTTGAGGCGGATCCATCACGTAGCAGGCGAAAGTCATATGGCCTTGATGGCGGAAGGGCGACTGTATGAGGCGCAACGTCGTTTGAATGACGCGATGAATGCCTATGAACGCGCCACAGCTCTGGTTCCGAACGAGCCGGAGCCACTCTTGTCCCTGGTGAAGCTTGAGGTGGCTCATGATCACAAGGTCCGAGCGCAAGCACGGTTGGAAACGCTCCTCGCGGCTCGTCCGGACCATCCATTCGGCCACGGATTGTTGGCAGAAGTCTTGTCCGTCTCCGGGGCGCATGAAGCGGCCGAGCTTCACTATCGTGAAGCTGCGCGACTGAACCCCAAATGGATGGCGCCGTGGCTCAACTGGGCCACGTTGCTATTGTCCCGCAAAAAACCGGATATGGCCGTACAGGTTCTACACGAGGGGCTCAAGGCCAACCCCGATAGTGAGGAGTTGCACATGCTCTTGGCCTCGGCGCACTCCGAGCAAGCACAGATAGATCTCGCTATGGCCGCATATGAGACCACCTTGCGGCTGAATCCTCGCAACGTGCTGGCAGCGAATAATCTGGCCGTCTTGCTCGCGGACCACAAGGGTGATCCATCGAGTTTGCAAAGGGCCTTCGCGCTCAGTCGAGATTTTGAAAAGGAGGCGCCGCATCCTCTCTTTATCGATACCCTCGGCTGGGTGCGATTCAGAATGGGGCAACCGGAAGAGGCGATCCGGCTGATGAAAGACGCCGTCGCCAAATCACCCGACATTTCTGTCCTGAATTATCATCTTGGAATGGCATTGTTTCAGTCCGGTAAACGCACCGAGGCCCGTACGTATCTTTTAAAGGCGCTGAAGAATTCCGATTCGTTCGAAGGACGGCGGGAGGCAGAGCAAGCCCTCGCGCAGATCAGAGGGTAGGAAGAATTCATGTCTCGATCAGTGCGATCAATGATGAAGGGGGTACTGATGGCCACGGCTGTCATGATAGTGGCGATGCCTGCTTATGCGGGTGATGCGATGACCGGCTGGCCGGTGGCGCAAGTCGAGCCAGGGTACCGCCTCGGCGCCGAGGATATCATGCTGGTATCGGTGTGGAAGGATGAACAGCTGACGCGAGAAGTCGTCGTCCGTCCGGACGGGATGTTTTCATTTCCCCTCGTCGGCGATATCCAGGCCGAGGGTCGAACAGTCGAGGACATTCGTGGCGACCTTGTGAAGCGGCTGACAAAGTATATTCCGAATGCCAATGTTTCGGTCGCGGTCACAAAAGTCATCAGTTACAAGGTGTACGTCGTCGGCCGAGTGAATAAGCCGGGTGAGTATTTGATCGGCCATTACACCGATGTGCTGCAGGCGCTCAGTCTTGCTGGTGGACTGACTCCGTTTGCCGCTGAGAACGATATCAAGGTCTTACGGCGGGTGAGGGGAGAACAACATGCCATTCCCTTTCGCTATGGAGATGTTCGGAAAGGCAGGGATTTGGAGCAAAATATCATTCTGCAGCGCGGTGACGTCGTCATGGTCCCCTGACCGTCGCCCTCATGCACCCGAGCCGCAAATGGAGAGACCGGGGTTGGCATACCGTCTACGCTCTTTCCGTGGTGGTGATCGTTGCATTTGGGATGGCGCCGCGAAGCGAGGCTGCCGAATGGTCGCTCTCGCCATCAATCGGAGTCACAGGCGTTTATAACAGTAACTTGCTGCTGACCCCGCTGCCTCACTCTAAGAGTTACGGCTATTGGATTACGCCGGCAGCGGAGTTTGCGGGGAAAACCGAACGTCTGGAGGTAAGCAGCCGGCTCGCTGCGGATTTCGTGGGATACTTCGGTGGAGAGAACAGGCAGTTCGCAAATGCCTTCGCTCCTTTGTCGGTTCGATATCAGACCGAAAAGGATCTCATAGGTTTCACCGGTGGGTTTATCCGCGACAATACGCTGCTCGGTGAGTTACAGGAGACCGGGGTTGTCTTGCAGTTTACTCAGCGTAATCAATGGACTGCGAATCCTACGTGGACGAGACGGTTGACCGAAAAGCTGTCATTGCAATCGGGCATACGGTTTTCGGACACCACATATGAGGGCAACAGATTGGTTGACTACCGATTGGTGGGAGGTTCAGGAGGATTCCTGTATCAACTCTCGGAGCGGGATCAACTCCAGTTATCCGGATCGTACGTTGATTTCCACACGACCGATTCGCCATCTCCGTTTCAAGCCGATTTTCCAGGAATCAATATGAGCCTCACACATGCTTTTTCTGAATCACTCACAGGAACCGTGTATGGCGGTCCCCGATTTTTGTCTACGAGCTCGCAGTCACCGCTCGGCGACACCACGACTAGCAATACGGTGTGGCTGGCAGGGGCGAGTATCACGAAAAGATTTGAGAGAGCTTCACTGCAAGCCTCGTTATCTCGGGACCTTCTTCCAAGTGGGCTGGGATTACTCCTTGAGACCGATCGAGGAGAAGTCTCCGCGTCATACGATGTCTCGGAGACGCTGGCCTGCTCCTTGACTGTCGTCGGAATCCTCACGTCGGGAACGACGAACGCGGTAATCGGGGGAGTCTATCCGGATAGCAGGTACGTCAGTGTCGCACCAAAACTCTCCTGGAAGTTTCTCGAATGGTGGCGGGCAGAGGTGTCATATATGTACCGATGGCGCGACACCGACACTGCCGTCGATTCAGCTCAATCCCATGCGACGACGTTCATGGTGACCTATTATCCACCAAAATTCTCATATTCCAACTGAGGCTATGGCGCAGACACACGTTTCGCCACAGACATCCGGACCTGGCATGAGCTTGAAGGACTACATCGCGGCTTTTCATCGCCGTCGTAAGCTTATCCTCCTGACCGGTCTGGGACTCTTGGCGGCGTCCTTGACGCTGGCATTTCTCTGGCCTCCGACCTATAAGTCGACCGCGACCATATTGATCGAGGAGCAGGAGATTCCATCAGACCTCGTACGATCGACGATTACAAGTTATGCCGATCAAAGGATTGAGACTATCAAACAACAGGTCATGAGCCGCACCACTCTCTGGAAAGTGGTCGAACAGTTCGATCTCTACCACGATCAGCGGAAAAACAGTCCAGCCGAAGAAATTGTAAAACGCTTCGCCAAGGACGTCGAGGTGGAAGTGATCAGTGCCGACGTCGTGGATAAACGCACACAACATGCGACCAAGGCGACCATTGCGTTTACGGTGGCCTATCAAAATCGTTCTCCTGAATTGGCTCAGAAAGTGGCGAACGAATTGACCAGCTTGTTCTTGGGGGAAAATTTGAAGAGCCGCGAACGCCAAGCTCAGGAAGCCACCTCGTTTCTTCAGCAGGAGGCGGAAAATCTTGCTCGGCACATCAGCAACATCGATGAAAAGATCGCCGCGTTTAAGCAGCGAGCCAATGGGGCGCTTCCGGAGTTGATGCCGTTGAATCAGCAGCTGATGAACCAAGCCGAGCGAGAATTGATGGACGTCGACCAGCAGGTCCGAAGCCTTGAAGAACGCAAAACCTATCTCGAAGGGGAATTGGCGACGATCAAACCGAATACGCCCATCTTATCCGTGACCGGCGAGCGCATTTTGGATTCAACCGAGCGCTTACGAGCACTCCGAGCCGAGCATGCCGGCGCCGCGGCCAATCTGTCGGCGGATCATCCCGACATGATCAAGATGAAACAGGAGATCGATGCATTGCAAAAAGAGACCGGACAGGTCCCTGATGCGGAGGAAGCCTCGAAGCGACTCATCGATGCGCGCGCGGCATTGGCCGCCGACTTAGAACGGTTGGGAAACGAGCATCCGGACGTCCTGCAGACCCGGAGAAAAATCTCCGCTCTTGAGCTGGATGTCCATCGCCTCAGCGTCGTTCGGAACAAGGTGATCAATCAGCGTCCGGAAAACCCCGCATACATCAATCTCCAGGCTCAGTTGAATTCCGCAACATTCTCGTTGGAAGCATTGCGAAAAACCCGTCTGGACATCAAGCGTCGGCTGCAAGAGTATGCGACACGGCTGGAAAAGGGGCCGGAGCTTGAACCGGAGTATCTTGTTCTGACCAGGGATCGAGATACATCCGGACAAAAATATCAGGACATTCGATCAAGGTTGTTGGAGGCGAAGGTGGCCGAAGGTTTGGAAGTCCAACGGAAGGGCGAGCGCTTTTCCCTCATTGATCCACCGAGTCTTCCTGAAAAGCCTTATAAGCCGAACCGTTTGGCCATCGTACTACTCGGTTTCATTCTTGCCGTCGGTGGGGGAGCCGGCCTGGGAGCTGCAGCCGAGTCGCTCGACCATTCGATTAGGACGCCCGATCAACTGGCCGCCCTGACGCAGCATTTTCCCTTGGCGGTGATTCCTTTTATGCCGAACGAAGCAGATGTGTCCCACGCGAAATTGCGACGGCGAATCGTTCAAAGTGCGGGGATCGGCGCATTTGGAACGGTCCTTTTGCTACTTCATGTATTTGTAGTCCCTTTGGATGTGCTGTGGTTTGCCACGCTGAGACGGTTGGGCATGGAGTAAGCAGAAAGGTAGCCATGGATCGTATTCGTACCGCGCTTGAGCTATATAAAGGTTTCAAAGGCTCCTCGTCTGACGGGGAGAGCCCGAAGCGGGCTGCCAGGCAATCGGTGCCGCCGCCGATCACCTATACACGAACCAGATCGCTGAGCATTCCGCATGCTGTGCTACACGGGCATCGAGTCATGGCGGCTCATCGCAAAGGACCGTTCGTCGATGCGTACAAAATTCTCCGAACACAGGTCACGCAGCGATTGCGAGAGAACGGATGGAATGTGGTGGGAGTGACGAGCCCAGGTTACGGCGAGGGTAAGACGCTGACTGCCGTCAATTTGGCCGTGAGTCTAGCCATGGAAACAACCCAGACAGTGCTTCTCGTCGATTCGGATCTGCAGGATCCCACAGTGCATCGGGTATTCGGCTTGAAAGACTGTCTTGGTCTCGCCGACTATTTGCTGGATGATCAGTCTGTCGAAGATCTGCTTCTTCACCCCGGTATCGGGCGGTTCGTCTTGCTGCCGGGAGGGCGGGCGATCTCAAACTCCACCGAGATTTTGACCTCGCCTAAAATGGTGGCCCTCGTGGAGGAGTTGAAGCATCGGTATCCCTCTCGAGTCGTTATATTTGATCTCCCTCCATTGCTCCATACAGCGGATGTCTTGGCCTTTTCCCCCTACACAGATGCCCTTCTTATGGTGGTTGAGGAGGGAAAGACGACGGGTGAAGAGCTGCAGCGGGCTCTGGCACTGGTCAAGAATTCGCGTCCTGTTCTGGGAACGGTGTTGAACAAGGCCGGTCGATCCTCTCTGACCCTTGCGGAGATGAGGACTATGTTGGCCACATAGATCTGGATGTCGGTCATCGAGCGGCGTAATCATGTACGAAGCATTCTACCGATTCAAAGCTAAACCATTCTCGCTCTTGCCGGACAGCGGCTTTCTCTATCCCGGCTCGGAGCACCAAGCTGCCTACAGCCTCCTGGAGTACGGCATTCTGAGTCAGGCACCGTTTATGGTGCTCACGGGCGATCCCGGCATGGGGAAGACATCCCTTCTCCAAAAGCTCATCGCGGAACATGGAAACAAGCATAAAATTGGGCTGGTCACCAATGCCCGTTACGATATCGAGCAGCTTTTACCGTGGATTCTGTTGGCTCTTGGATTAAGCACCAAGCGACTTGACCCGATCGAAGCCTACCATATCTTTTCAGAGTTTCTGTTGCAGGAGTCGAAACGTTTACGACGGGTCATTCTCATCGTTGATGAAGCCCAAAGTCTGGGCGTGGAGCTGCTCGAAGAACTACGGCTGTTGTCCAACATGAACGACGGCAAGAGCTTTAAGCTGCAGATCATCCTTTCAGGCCAATCCGATCTCCATACGTTGCTCCGGCGTTTCGATATGACTCAATTCGCACAGCGGATCGTCGTCGACTATCATCTGAAACCGCTCTCCGACATCGATACCGCCAACTGTATCCGCCATCGAATACAGGTCGCTGGTGGACATCCAGCCCTCTTTACGGACAAAGCTTGTGCATTGGTGCATCGACTGAGTCAAGGGAACCCGCGACTGATCAATCAAGTGTCAGATATCGCCTTGACCTACGGGTATGCCGAACAAGCACGAATCATTACTTCCAAGTTGGTGGCCCAAGCAGCCCTTGATCGGAGCAAGGGAGGAATCCTTCCCTTGGCTGCGAAAGAGGAGTTGGCCGGACTTGCTGCGGCGCCGGAAGCTCCCTCGGAAATGGATGATCCGATTTCGAGCGCAGGGCAGACCACCGTGTCCGTGGAATCGGCCGACGACCATCTGATGACTTCTCCAGACGAGGACTATACGCGAGCGATGGTGCTGGAAGAGGAAGGGCGATTGAAAGAGGCAGTGGAGTTGTTTCATTCAGCGGCCAGAGACAAATCGATGTGGTTCAAGGCCTATTCGCACATCGGATTCTGTTACGTCAAGATGAACGAGCATCATGCCGCGATACAGGCGTTTCGCACTGCCTTGGAGGATCCCACGGCCCAGCAGCAAGATGTCTTTGAGGTGCTCTATGTATTGGGGCGCAGTCTCGAAACCATCGGGAGGGTCGACCAGGCGCTGGAGGTCTATCATCGCGTCAACCATGTAACCCCAACATTTAGAGATGTCGCCAATCGGTTACGAGAGTTGGAGCGGACGCCGAAGCAATCGAGTCACATGGGGAAATCAGTCAACGAAAAGCACGCTTGGTTCGGTAGCGTCGTGGATAATGTCCACCGCTTTCTCATCGGCAGTCAGAAGTAGGAGGATTACAGGCGAATCGTGTCGGATTCGATCAAGAACCTGTCCGACCTTGAAGTGAGATCTGCGGAACGCTATGAACGGGGGCTCGCGCTGAAAAAAGCCGGGCTGCACAAGGCCGCGATCGAGCAGTTAGAAATGGCTGCTGGCGATCCACTATTGGCCGTGAAAGCGTACGCCCAGATCGGCCTCTGCCATAAATTGTCCGGCCGTTATGAGGAAGCCGTCCCGGCCTTTCAGAAAGCCCTCAAAGCCAAACCGGCGTCGCCGAATGAAACCGTTCAGATTCTCTATGTCCTAGGGCGCACGCTGGAATCATTGGGTCGCGTGGCGGAAACGTTGGAAGCCTATCGCTGGATTAGGCGGGAGGATGCGGCCTATCGGGATGTCGCTGAACGTATTGAGCGGCTGAGCTCCCGCCGCCCGACAGTAGCCACGAAAAAAAGCTAGGGCGAGACAGCGGTGACGCGGGCAGGGAAGAGGCTCGCAATTCGTAATCGAAGCCTCGGCGCCGCGAGCAGAGTAGTCCTCGGCCACTGAGTTAGTTACCCACCCTGTAATCCCAAAATGATAATGTCCGGTTTCACCAAAGTAGAAATGTCCTCTTCGTTGATAGACTGCCCGTTCTTCAAAGGAGGACGGGATGGTGGGAGAGGACAGGGTGATGATGACCTGGGTTGTCAATAGTGGACGCCATGAATTGCCGCCTCACGCCGCCAGCTGTTGACGAGCCCACTGCTGGGCAAACACCGCGGGCGAGCAATTTCCCAGCCTGGAATGCCGACGCTGACGGTTATAGAAGAGCTCGATGTACTCCGTGATCTCTCGCCGAGCCTGCTCCCGTGTTTCATACCGCCGGTGGTGCACCAGCTCATTCTTGAGCGTTCCCCAGAAACTCTCCATCGGCGCGTTATCATAGCAGTTGCCCTTCCGACTCATAGACGGGGTCAGGCCGAACTGCCGCAATTGCGCTTGATAGTCCTGGGCACAATATTGAGAGCCGCGATCAGAATGATGAATGAGCCCCGGGGCCGGGCGCTTGGTGTCGAGAGCGTTCCTGAGCGCCCCCTGCACCAAGTCCGTCGTCATCCGCGCCCCCCTCGCATGCCCAACCACCTCACATGTATACAGATCTTTGATCCCCGCCAGATACAACCACCCTTCTGCGGTGGGGATATACGTGATGTCGGTGACCCAGGTCTCGTTCGGGCGCGTGGCGACAAACGTTTGGGCCAAGACATTCTCCGCCACCGGCAGCGAGTGCTTTGAATCCGTCGTGGTCGTGAACCAGCGCACCTGTTTGCAACGTAGTCTCAGTTTCTTGCGTAGCCGTTTGATGCGTCCGACCCCAGCGGGGAACCCATCCTCACGCAATTCCGCTTGGAGACGTTCCGGCCCATAGGTCTGCCGGGTGCGCACATGCGCGGCCTGGATCGCCACTTCTAGGCGCGCGTTCTCCTGAGCGCGCTTCGAGGGACGGCGCGTGCGCCAGGCATAGTACCCACTTCGGGACACCTCCAGCACCCGACACAACACACTCAGGGGATACTGGGGCCGCAGCGTCCTCATGAGCGCGTACCGGGCAGCTGCGCCTTGGCAAAGTACGCGGTGGCTTTTTTTAAGATGTCGCGCTCCATCCGCGCCTCGGCCAGGTCGCGCTTCAGCCGAGAGACCTCGGCCTCCAGCTCTGTCACGGGCCGTCGGCTCTCCCCCAGCGTCGCGAGCTGACCGCGCCGGGCTCGACACACCCAGTTCTCGAGCGTCTTGCCCGACATGGCCAGGCGTCTTGCTACCTCTGGAATCGTCAACTTCTGTTCCAGGACCAGCTGCACCGCTTGCTCACGGAACTCCTTCGTATACTGCTGTCGCGGAACTCGTTCCATCTCACACCTCCAGACCTCAGATCATAGGTTGAAGGCGTCCACTTTTTCGAGCCTAGCACATGATGAGTGCCAAGGAGTTGCGGCGGATCCATGTGATTCGCCAGGTGCGGGACAAGCGGATCACACAACAGGAGGCGGGCACCATGTTGCGGCTGACGGAGCGTCAGATCCGGCGCCTTCTTGGGCGGGTAAAGGAGGAGGGCGACCAGGGACGTGTCCATCGGGGACGGGGGAAGCCGTCGAATCGGCGCATCGCGGAGCCGGTCAAGGCGAAGATGCTGCGGCTGTATGAGACACGCTATGGAGACTTTGGGCCGACGTTGGCGGCGGAGAAGTTGACGGAGCGGCACCGACTCGAGGTCAGCGACGAGACTCTGCGGCGCTGGTTGCGGGAGCGGGGGATTGATCATTTCGCACGCCGGAAGCGACCGCATCGCGCGTGGCGTGCGCGCAAGGCGCATGTCGGGGAACTGGTGCAACTGGATGGGTCCCATCATGATTGGTTGGAGGGGCGCGGCCCGTGGGGTGTCCTGATGGCCTACATCGACGATGCGAGCAGTCGCGTCTTTGCTCGGTTCTATGAGTACGAGGGCACGATCCCGGCGATGGACAGCTTCCAGCGCTACATTCGGCACCAGGGGATTCCGCTGGCCATCTATGCGGACAAGCATACGACCTACCAGTCGCCAGCTGAGCCCACGGTGGCGGAGCAGCTGGCCGGGGAGGCACCCCAGAGTCAGTTCGGACGGGCACTGGATGAGCTGGGGGTTGAGCTGATCGCGGCGCACTCCCCACAGGCCAAGGGGCGGGTGGAGCGGCTGTTTAAGACGTTCCAGGATCGACTGGTCAAGGAGTTGCGCCTCGCACGGATTGGGACCTTCGAGGCGGCGAACCGATTCCTGGAGGGCTATCTGCCGGTCTACAACCGCCGGTTCGCGGTGCGGCCGGCGCACGCAGTCAATCTGCATCGGCCGAAGCCGACGGCCCAGGTGCTGGAGCGAAGCCTGTGTATCAAGACATCCCGGTGTCTGCGGAAGGACTTCACCATTGCTCATGAAGGGCGGCTCTATCAGGTTCACGACAATCTCCGCGCCACTCGTGTGGTGGTCGAAGAACATGTGGATGGGACGATGCGGCTCACGCACCACGGACGGGCGCTCGCCTTTCACGCGATCGCGGCGCGACCTGTGTCGGCGGCAGCGGTCACGGCGGTGTCCCGATCGCAGCGCCCGATCAAACCGCCGGCGGATCATCCATGGCGCAAGCGATGGCGGCAGGAACGAGGACACCACCCGGCGGCGGCCGGAACATAAACCGGACATTTCTACTTTGGGAGAAAGCGGACATTTCTATTTGGGCTTGACAGAGTTAGTTACCCACCCATGTAAAACTTGTGTTAATTGCACAGGCTCTCTGTGTTAGGCTCGTTCGCCACCATGCAGAGGAGGTGTTATGGATTGTATCCTGATTCGTCACGGGATTGCGGTAGGGCCTGATGAGTGGGAAGGGGCGGAGGAGAATCGCCCTCTTACCGAAAAGGGAAAGAATCGCGCCAGGCAGGCTGCCGAAGGGTTGGCTGCACTTGACTGTAAGCCGACCCACCTATTCACGAGCCCCTTCGTGCGGGCTTACGATACAGCGAGGCTGGTACGCGCTGTCGTCTGTCCAACTTTGAAGGTCGAGACACGGGAAGAGTTGGCGGTCGGAGTAAAGCCTGAGCAGCTGGTTGGATGGTTCCGCACACTCCCGTCGGATGCAGTGGTGGTATGTGTGGGGCATGAACCTCAGCTCGGTGAAGCGGTAAGCCTGTTGCTCTGTGGAAAAGCCCTTCCGAACTTTCCACTTAAGAAGGCCGGGGCCGCCTATCTTGAGGTCGCGGACGGTCTTAGACCTGGCCAGGGTCGGCTCTGCTGGCTGCTTCAGCCGACGCAGTTGCGTGCCATAGGCAAGCGAACGCATGGCAAGAAACGGCTGGGGCAGGATTAAGACGGCACCGTTTCGGTACCGATCGTGGGTTTGGGGTTCTGTAACACCGGGAGAATACATCCTCGGAGCTCGTCCTGAATCTCTTCGGGAGACTTTCTCGCATCGACGACATTGAAACGAAACTCCATTGCCATCTTGTCGAATTCTTCTATCAGCAGCGATTGATATTTTTTAAAACTATCGTAGAGGTCAGCCCCGAGACGGAGGTCCATTCCGGATTCCCAGAAGTTCATTCCGGTCGTCTCGATGACTCGAAGTGCCAGGGTTTCAACATCGATCCGCAGGTAACAAACCAGGTCCGGAATCAGCGCAAACCCAAATACGTCGCGGATCCATTTGCGGTCGGCGCTCCGTACGAAGTCGCGCGCGAACGCCGTGTAGATATAGCGATCCGCCAAAACCACGAATCCTGATCGTAGAGCGGGAATGATCTGGTGCTCGAGGCGATCGGCAAAATCCGTCGCATAGAGCAGGCTGAGCGACCAACGGTCGAGGATATTGCCGGCCTTCGCCATTTCGATGGTCTTGGACATGAGGTTGGAACGGGTCCAGCCGGTCGTCATCACGCCGTAACCCTGCACCTCCAGCCATTCTTGCAGCATCTCGATGTGGGTCGTTCGGCCGACTCCATCGGTTCCTTCAATGGCGATCAACTTGCCTCTCAGATCACTCGGATCTAGGTACTTCAAACCGTCGCCAAAAAAGCGTGCGTCGGCCATAGGTGCCTCGTCTTGGTTTATAGCCACGGAGCGCTTCTTCCACCAGCGCCCGCATGTGTTCCTGCTGGGTCTCGATGTCTTGGGTCGCATCCATCGTCAACAGCCCATATTCATCGACGATCTTGTCGTATTCGGCGAGAATCCGTGATTGAAAGAGTCGGAAGCTTTCTGTGATGTCCGGGCTCAGATCCATGTCCATGCCGGCTTCATAGTACTTGAAGTGGCCACGAGTTCCTCGCGAGAGCCGAGAGATGGCGATTTCGATGGGGACTTTGAAATAAAACGCCATATCGGGCTTGATCGCAAATGCGTAAAGTTTCCGTACCCACTCGTTCGCCACGCCCCGTACCACATCGCGCGCAAACGCCGTATACATATATCGATCGGCCAGGACAAGCATGCCTGCCTTCAGGGGAGGGAGAATCTGATGATAGAGCCGACTGGCAAAGTCCGTGGCATGCAGCAAGCTGAACGTCGTCGGGGTGAGGCTCTTCGATTTTTTTCCTCGTTTGGTGGTTTCCTTCACGAGTGCCGAGGAATTCCATTCGGTAAAGAATACCTTGTACCCCTTGGACTCGAGCCACTTATGCAGTAGTTGCAGTTGAGTGCTTTTGCCTGACCCGTCGATGCCTTCGACGATGATCAACTTCCCTGGGTAAGGGTGACAGGCTGTCTTGAGTAGGTGAGGTTCAGTCATGAGTGATCCGTTTTCAGTAGTCCGGAGAACTGGACACGTCGACGGAAGACCTGCTCGAACAGGTCGGCTCTGGTCTTCGCGGCCCATAATTCCATTTCAGCGTCCGCTGTCAAATGAACTTCAATTGTAATCTGTTTCCCGAATTTGACACTCAATGCCTGAACAAGCGAGAAATGCGTCCGATCGAGCCCGTCGGCGATCCGTAGCAGCGAGGCAAGGATCTTGACCACACGTTGCAAGCGGGGTGTCAGACAGGCGAATGCTTCGTGCTTCGACGACGGCAAAGCCCGCCGGTGGTAGCGGGCGATGTTGGCGACCACATCGATTTCCTCAGCCGCCAATCCACCCAAGTCACTATGTTTGATGAGATAATACGCGTGTTTGTGATGTTGTCTCGGATTGATGAGATATCCGACATCGTGCAGAATGGCTGCGTACTCCAGCCAGGTGCGCTCTTGCTGTCCCAAGCGATGTTCTCGCTTGGTTTGATCGAACAGACTCAGTGCCAAGTCGGCCACATGCAGTGAATGAGCCTCCGGTGCCTGGCAGCGCCGGGCAAGGCCGACCACGTTTCGACGACGAACGTCGGGAATATCACGTTCAGCTTTCAGCCCCTCTCGGTGCCGTACGATAAAATCATAGATGACACCCTCTCGAATAGCCTTGTCGCAGAGCGTGATCTCGTTGAGGCCGGACAGCTCCAGCAGACATCTGAGGACCACGGCGGTCGGCAACAGCGTATCGACCCGCTTGGGGTCTAGACCGGGAATCGCCAAACGAGCCTTGACCGATGACTTCGCCAATTCCGCTTCGAGAGAGCGGATATCCTTCAGGAGAATCGTCGCGAGATTATGCTGTGGCAACGGTCGTCCGGTTTGACGGAGATGGATGACTTCACCGACATTCCCGGCCATACCGGAGGTGGCGACCAATGACTGAAACTTCTTCATCTTGAATGATCCGAGCGCATCGCGCAGATGGGCGAGCACGGCATTGTCCAGGGCATGCATCATCGACTCAGACGGCGGAGTTTTGGGAAGGAATTGCTCAGCTAAACGGATCGCTCCAAGTTTGAGACTCTGGCCGTGAATCAAACCTTCTCGATTCCCCACGATCAATTCCACGGAGCCGCCCCCGATGTCGACTACCAATGTCGGTCCGTCCGGGAGGGCGATGCTGTGCTTGACGCCCAAGAAAATCAGTCGGGCTTCCTCTGTCCCGCTGATTACCCGCACCCTCAGGCCCATGTGCTCCATGATCAAGGCGACGAAATCACCGCCGTTTTGGGCTTCGCGCACGGCACTGGTCGCGACTGCGACGATACGGTCGAACCCTTTGTTGCGGGCGAGCGTGACCAACGTCTTGAGGACTTCCAATGCACGGGTCATAGACTCTTCCGAGAGCCGCCTGGTCGCGAACACTCCGTTGCCCAAGCGCGTGATGTCCTTAAAACGGTCCAGTATCTTGAAACCGGCGTCGGGGAGAACTTCAGCCAGCACCATATGAATGGAGTTCGTCCCGATGTCGATGACGGCGAGCTTAGACACAGAAGTTCCCTACGATTGGAGAATCGACGGACCTTAATGAAAGAGCGGGCAGCCTGTCAACAATCAAAGTGTAAACTGTACGGTACATGCACATGACAGCTGGGGCGCATGGCGGAGAATGATTATTTGACGACGAAGTGGACGCTCCGGTTTCGCTGTCTGCATTCGCTGGTATACTCAAAACACAGCGGGCGATCCTTCCCGTAACTGGTTGTCTGGACATCGATGGAGAGCCCCAGTTCCTGAAGGTAGGCTTTCACATTGCTGGCTCGACGCTCGCCCAACACGAGATTGTACGTTGATGTGCCGAATTCATCGCCGCGCCCTTCCAGGAGCAGGCCTGCCACCCGGTCTTGTTGCAGTTGCTTGGCATCGGCCTCCAAGACGCGCATCGCATCCATCTGGATGGTGACCTGGTCAAAATCAAACAGGACGTCGCCCAATGTCTCATCGGAGAGGCCGGTGGCGTTTCGAGACAAGAGCTCTGATTGCATGCCCAGGCTTGTTCGCGAGTCGGTCAGTTGGCCGTCGTCAGGAGGGATCTCCTTAATCGCGGGTTCCTTGATCAGTTCTGCTTGTGCCGACTCCTCTTGACCAGATTCCGATCCCCACCACCCTGTTATTGCGCAGCCCTGTAGGAGGAGAAGGGTGAAGACGAATAGGCTCGACGCCATGATACCGCGCACCTGTCTCATAGATGCTCCTCCGAGTGAAGGACGAGCCGATCGTTATCGAGGAAGCGTCATCGCTGCTTCATAGATCGGCCGAGTATCTGTGATCGGTTCCCATGTTAAGACTGCCAACGAATCCTCCACGTATTTCGGCACGCGCATGCCGTTTAACACGCAGGTGACTCCAGGCGTACTCGTGAGAAGCCACAACATTTTTTGTGACAGCGAAGCGGTGCGGTGTGAAGTCGGCACGAGCGGGTCGATCGTTCGCGCAACCTGTTCGGTCTGGGCTTGACTCATCAGAGTGGCTTCGCGCCGGAACCCCCGCAGCAAAGTCAGCAGCTCCGGAATGTAGCGTTGACGCCAGCGTTCCCACTGTTCGGCCACGTCTCCGGAAAGCTGGTGCGAGAGCAACTGTAAGACTTGGTTGATGTGTGGGGCGATCATCTGATGCTCAATTTGTTCCCAATGTTCGATCCCCTGTATCTGCTGATGAATACGGCGCAGTTCGGCAGACCAATTGAAGTAATCGGCCGGGGCCGTCCCTGTTCCGGAGACTGGAATAGTCGGCGAGAGGGAAGTACGGTACTCCTGTTCGAGTGCGCCGACCTTGCTCAGCTGTTGATCGACGTCGAGAGGCGGGTCTTCGAGCGGGAGATCCGCCAGTCGCAGCATCCTGTTGTGAGACAACATAGCATTCAATGGTCGATTCACCAAGATGGCGATGTTTTTCTGGCGTGCGTACTCGAGGACGGTGTGAGAGCTGGACCGTCCAGTATTGACGGTAACGACGGCTCCGGATTCGAAGAGATTCATCGGGCATTGAAGGACCTGAAAGTGATGAGTAGAAGCTCCTGCAGATTTGGCGGCGGCTTCGGCCGCTTGGATCATCAGCGACAGAGAGGTGGCGTCCGGATTGTCGGCAGGAGACGTGGCCGTGTTGGATGATACCCCGTAATATTGGAGTCGCCCCGCCTTGATTTGCGTTTCGAAGTAGACGAACGCCCGCTCGATCCGGGCATAGAAATCGGCACGAAGTTTCTCCAGGTTTTCGCCTCCACGATGCGCCGCCGCTGAAAAGAAATATTCGGGATTGTGCAACAGGCAGATATCGAGCGTGGCAAGTCCCAGCCGATCCAAGGACAGCGCCAGCTGGTCCGCCAAGAATTCCGGATGAATGCAATGCCAAATACCGTCCCCATACTTCACCAGTTCGGGGTAGGGACGGCCGGACCGTTCTTTGGCTTCGGCAAGCTTGAGATTCTGCCCCTGGATATACCCGATTTTGGAGACGACGATGATTTCGTCACGGCGAACCTCACCCGAAGCAACAAGCTCGGCCAGCACAGACCCCACCAACCGTTCGCTGTCGCCGTCGGTGTAATTCGTCGAGGTGTCGATCAGATTACAAGACGATCGCAACGCCATTTTCAACGCTTCGCGGTGTTGAGAATTCTGCATATCAACGCGATATGTTCCGAACCCTAACCTGGTCGTGGTCAAACCGGTTGCACCGAGCACTGTCAAGCCGTTTGCCAAGCCTGCCTCGTCTGCCCGTGCCATCACCCGAGACGCATAGGTCGCCGTACCCTGGGCCGTTGCGCTTCCTGAGAGACTGGCGCCCTGCAGCAGTCTTGGTTCGGCTCCTCGATCCGCCGATGCAGTCTGGTCGGCCTGCAACGCCTCTTCGACGGAACGAGGATCGGTGATCGGTTGCCGGCAGGTATAATTCCGACAGATGTAGAGTGTTGGTTGTCCAGAAATGGTCGGCCTATCTCGCAAGAGTGGAAGGGAAGTTGGTTGCCCCGGAGAACCAGTCGCCACGATGCGGTTGGGAAGGTAGCAGTGCGCCACCGCTTCACGGAGGGCGCGAACATTGTCCTGCGACTCATCACCCACGAGGGCCAGTTCCACCGGTCCTTGGGTCAGAAAATCCACCACGGCCAGACTCTTGGCGAACGCGCGAGGGTAACGGGCTATTTGCCGACCATAGGCGCGTACAGCAGCAGCCGCGGCGCGGCGCCAATCTTCGCGATCAAAGTGGAAAGACAGTCGGGCCAGTGCTGAAGCGGCGACGGCATTGGCGCTGGGCGTGGCTCCATCCATGCCTTCCCGGTGTCGGAGAATGAGGGATTCATGATGACTCGCTGTCGTGAAAAACCCGCCCTGTTCCTGATCCATAAAGTCGCTGATCAGGTACTCCGCCAGCCGTCCAGCCGCCTGGAGGTACGATTCAGCGGAACCAGCTTCATAGAGGTCCAGCAATCCCTCTGTGAGGTACGCATAGTCTTCAAGATAGGCGTCGAGATGGGCACGATCGCCGCGTGATGTGCGCAGCAATCGGCCGTCCGGCTTGGCGTGACTGCGCAGCAGAAAATCGGCCGTCCGTTGAGCGCTCTCGAGATACCCGGCCTGTCCAAAGACTCGGGCTGCCTCGGCCATGGCCGACAGCATCATACCGTTCCATGCGGTGATCACCTTGTCGTCCAGTCCGGGGGGGACGCGATGTCGGCGTGCTTCGTACAACAGGGGCTTCGCACGGGATGCGAGCTCCATCAACTCGTCCCTCGTCAGATTCAGCTGTTTGGCTATATCTTCGAGCGGTCGCAGTCGATTGGGAATGTTCGTGTGTTCCCAATTGCCTGATTCCGTGATGTCGTAGAGCGCACAAAATCGCCGTGTGTCTTCGTCGTTCTTGAGTACGTCTTGCACTTCGGTCGGCGTCCAAACAAAGAACTTTCCTTCGATACCTTCAGAGTCGGCATCCGTCGATGAGTAGAAGCCGCCTTCCGGCCCTGTCATTTCCCGGCGCACATAGTCAATCACCTCGGTGGCCACCTGGCGATAGAGAGGCTTCTTGGTGACTTGATAGGCCTCGACATACACGCGTGCCAGAAGCGCGTTGTCATAGAGCATTTTTTCAAAATGCGGCACCAGCCATCGGGCATCGGTCGAATAGCGCGCAAAACCACCGCCGATGTGGTCGTAGATTCCCCCGGCCGCCATCATGTCGAGGGTTTTGGTCACCATCGTGAGCGTGTGGGGCTTGCCCGAGCGTCGGTGGCTCCGGAGTAAGAACGACAATCCCATGGCCGGGGGAAACTTGGGTGCTGTTCCGAATCCACCATGGGTTTCATCGAACTCGTCCTTGAACTGGCTGACGGCTTCGTCGAGCACAGATTCGCTGATGGAGATGGGGGAGGGGAGTTGTTTCAAGCCTTGCAACTGAGCCGTCAGCTCTTTGGCCTGCTCCCGGACTTCCGATGGACGTGTGTCCCAATAGTCCGCAATCTTTCTTAGGATATTGCCGAAGCCAGGCCGTCCCCACCGATCTTCAGGAGGAAAATACGTGCCTGCGAAAAACGGCTCTTGAGCGGGCGTCAGAAACACCGTCATGGGCCAACCGCCTTGACCCTGATTCATGGTGACCGTGGCGGCCATGTAAATCTCATCGAGATCGGGCCGTTCCTCCCGGTCTACCTTAATGCAGATAAACCACCGATTCATGAGTCCCGCAATCGCCTCGTTCTCAAAAGACTCGCGTTCCATGACGTGGCACCAGTGGCAGGCGGAGTAGCCGATTGAGAGCAAGATGGGACGATTCTTCGTCTTCGCCAGTTGCAGTGCTTCCGGCCCCCAGGGGTACCAGTCTACGGGGTTGTAAGCATGTTGCAGCAGGTAGGGACTGGTTTCATGAATGAGTCGATTGGGAGTACGTGTCTCAGGAGCGGATGACATGAGGTCAACCTAGCATCGCGACGAGAACAGCGTCAACGGAGCTGAGGGACACGTCGCGGTCCCGTCCAGTAGAGGTCGGAAATTCCAATCTTGCTGTGAATGTAAGTTGTGATAGTCTAGGAGGATCAGGACACGAATGAGAGAGATCGGCCCATACTCCAATTACCGGCTGACTGTTCGCCTCGAATTGGCGAACAAGCCCGGCATCTTTGCCAGAGTGGCTGCGCTGTTGGCGGAAGAACAGGCCAATCTCGGCGCTGTCGATATTGTGTCGGCGACGAAGACCCGCATGATTCGGGATATCACGTTCGATGTTCAGAGTGAGCAGCATGGCGAAAAAGTTGTCGCTCGTTTGGGCGAGTTGCCGGACGTCATCGTGCTCTCGGCATCCGATCGAATTTTCCTCCTCCATCTTGGAGGCAAAATTCGGGTGGGGAACAAGTTCCCGATCAGTACCAGACACGTGCTCTCCATGGTGTATACACCGGGTGTTGGTCGTGTTTCTCAAGCGATCGCGAAAGACAAGTCGAAAGTCTACACCTTTACGAGCAAGAGCAATAGCGTTGCGGTCGTCTCGGACGGGTCCGCGGTGTTGGGGCTGGGCAATCTTGGTCCGGAAGCGGCCCTTCCCGTCATGGAAGGCAAGGTGATGCTCTTTAAAGAGCTGGCGAATATCGATGCCTGGCCGATCTGCGTGAATACGCAGGAGCCGGACGAAATCGTGCGGATCATCCAAGGTATCGCGCCTGGATTCGGTGGCATCAATTTGGAAGACATCAGCGCCCCACGTTGCTTCGAGATCGAGCAAGAACTGAAACAATCGCTTGATATTCCTGTGATGCATGATGACCAGCACGGCACGGCCGTGGTGCTGCTGGCAGCGCTCTCGAATGCGCTGAAGGTCACTGGCAAACAGCTGGAACAGGTTCGGATTGTCGTCAATGGGCTCGGTGCCGCCGGCACGGCCTGCTGTAGAATCTTGCTGGCTGCCGGCGCGGCACATGTGCTGGGATGCGACAAGGAGGGCATCATCCTGTACGGGGAAGCCGAACAACTACGAGCCTGCCGAACCGACCTTCGTGCCTGTTTGACGCGAGACAGTCCGAAAGGAACTTTGCGTGATGCGTTGAAAGGCGCCGATGTATTTATCGGGCTGTCCGTCGGCAATGCGGTGACTGCCGACGATCTCGATCTCATGGCCCAGGATCGAATCGTCTTTGCGTTGGCCAACCCGGATCCGGAGGTTCCTCCGGAGCTGGGGACGACTCACTCCGCGATCTTCGCGACCGGACGGTCGGATTATCCGAATCAGATCAACAATGCCCTCGCATTCCCAGGGATCTTTCGGGGTGCGCTCGATGTCCAAGCCGGTGAGATCAACGAGGCCATGAAGTTGGCCGCAGCGCAGGCTATCGCCCAGGTGATTCCGGAAAATACGTTGAGTGAGGACTATATCATCCCTAGCGTTTTTGATAAGGACGTTGTCCCGCGTGTCGCCCGGGCGGTCGCTGCCGCTGCGCGCGCCAGCGGAGTAGCCAGACGACGGGCTAAGGCGGACGATCCCTCCATCCTTGAATAAGCGTCACGTCGCCCCCATGGGAAATAAACAGTCTGCTGTGGTCTTCAGGCTGTCCTGGTGGCTGTGGTACAATACGTCTTCTTGGAAGTCCAGGGAACCATGCCGTTCTCAACCGCGAAATTTGTGAAATTCCGAAGCGGGATGCAGAAACGCATCGGTTCACTGCGTTTAAAGACGGAAGACAGCTTGGAATGTGCCGTCGATACGATGATGGAAGAACGTGTGGACGGATTCTTTCAGGTGGAACAGGGACTCGAGGAAATCATCAAGTCCCTCGTCGAAATCGAGGAAGAATTGGAGGCGATTCGAGATCTGGCCGGAGCCATGCGGTTGGAGTCCCGGCTGGAGTTCGTCGAAGAGCGGTGGGATGAATTCGACAGCGAAATTCGCGAACGCCCCCGGCGGCGTCGTAAACGAGTCAGTCTCGCCGATATGCTCAAAGCCGCCGGTGGAACAGGACAGCTGTCCGAGAATCCACATGCCGTGAATAACGCGGTGGATGCCTATGCGATCATGGGTATGGAATTCGGCAGCTCTCTCGCCGATGTCACCGCAGCGTTCCGAACCAAGGCGAAGCAACTCCATCCTGATGCGAACAACGGCGATCGCAGTGCTGAACCGGAGCTCCGCCGCATGTTGGAGGCCTATCAGTTTCTGAAGGAATATCTCAGTCTCAGCAATACGGAACCCATGCCTCCTCCTGATCGCTCCTACAGTCCATCTGAGTAACACACCGGTGACGATGCCCGCCCCACATCAGTACATCACGAGCGCAGCCACACTCAACGAATTGTGCGCGCGACTGCGGGACAGCCCGCGCCTGGCGCTCGATACGGAATTCGTGGGCGAGGAGAGTTTTGTACCGAAGCTCGAACTCATTCAAGTCGCGACCGACCACACTGCGGCCATTATCGATTTTCCAGCCGTTCTATCAAGAGAAGCACTCGATGGGTTCTGGGAGATTGTCTGCGATTCGAGGATTCAAAAGGTCGTGCATGCGGGACGGCAAGATCTGGATCTCTTCGCAGTCCATGCCGGGCAAGTCCCAAAACCGTTCTTCGACACCCAGATTGCGGCGGCGCTGGTCGGCTTCGGCCCTCAGGTCGCCTATGCCAACCTTGTGCAACGGGTGCACGGAAGAAGGCTGGACAAAGCCCATACCTTTACGAATTGGAGTGCCCGCCCGTTGTCCCAAGACCAACTGGCCTACGCGCTGGAGGATGTGACGTTTTTGTTGGCTATCCATGACCATTTGCACAGCCGACTGTCGAAGCTTGGAAGGCTCCAGTGGGCTCATGAAGAGTTCTCTCGCCTTGCAGGTGTCGTGGGTGAGACTCGTCGCGAGCCACAAGAACGGTATCAACGCATAAGAGGATGGGATCAGCTGAAGCCGAGATCGGCTGCGGTACTTCGGGAACTTGCAGCCTGGCGTGAGGGGGAAGCGAAACGGAGAAATGCGCCTCGGAGCAGGATCGTCCGGGATGAAGTGCTGCTTCAGCTGGCGCGACATCCTCCGCGGCACCAGGATGAGTTGCGCAACGTCAGGGGTCTCCACGCTTCAGAAGTAGACCGAAATGGAGAGTCGATCCTTGTCACGATTCAAGCGGCGCTTGGGCTTCCCCCCTCGGCTTGGCCGGTGCTTCCGAAAGAGCGAAAATCTGAACCGGAATCGAATGGACTCGTCGAATTGCTTCAGGCGATCGTGAAGGCTCGCGCCGTGGAAGAAGAGATTGCTCCGACCTTGTTGGCGACGAGCGCCGATCTCCAGGAGTTGGTCGATGTCAAGACGAATCGGTCAACGCTGGATCTCCCAGTCCTGAAGGGATGGAGACGAATCTTGGCAGGTGATCTCCTGCTTGCCGCGCTGGACGGAAAGGTCTCTTTTACTGTTGATCCACACACCAGGACGATTCGGTGGTCGCTGTCCGAGCCGACCACCGGTGGCTGAGCGATTCAGCCTGAGGATGTTGCAAGAGTCCGTCAGCGTCGTTCTCGCATCGCTCAACGCCTCAACGTACCAACCACCTATGCCCCAACCTTTCGCTCGCTGCGGCCTTGCCTGGCGAAAGGCGCGTCTCGGCGCGCCGGGGTTCAGGAGGTGAGACGATGAGCTTTTTCACCATCCTCTGAGGTGTTACAGTGCGTCTTTAGGTTCGTGCATCGAAAACCATGATCTACAAGAGTTTCTTGATCGAGTCAGCCGGTCTCGCCAGCATGACCTGGTCGCCTTTCTCCACGATCGGCCGTTGAATAAGGTCTGGGTGTTTCACCATCAGGTCGAGTAGCTCATCGTCCGAGAGCTGTTTCTTCGCCAGACCGAGCTCGCGGTACAGGTCTTCTTTGGTTCGAAGTACGTCCTTAGGGGATAGGTCGGCCTTCTTTAAAAGCGTTTTAAGCTGAGCTTTGGTAAACGAGCGCTCGTAGTAGTTGATGGCTGTAAAGGGCGCCCCGCTGTCCTTGAGCAGCTGTACGGCTTGTCGGCAGGTTGTGCAGGTCGGTTTGTGATAGATCGTGATATCCGCCATTGTCACTCCTTGTGAAAACCCGTCTTGACGATTTTTTTCAGTCTGTGTTAGATCCCAACTAGGGAGATGCCTGAAACAGGATCATTTATGCCGTGGATCGGAACCAGCTCCATCGGTCAGTTCGCCTGCGCCAACGTCTTTCAACGCACGCTGAGGGATCTCCGTATCAAGCGTAAGGGCCAGCCCGTCTTTGTCCTTGGGCATGTGCTCGCTCGCAAAAAGCAAGAAGCAACCTTTGAAGCCTTCAACGACCGGCTGGCCGTTGTGAAGTTCAACGATGAGGGACTTGTGGGCTATGACCCTCAAGAGCTCCTGCTTCCAACTGAAATTGATGAGCATGGCGTTCCGTATTTTGAGATCCGGTCATGCCGATCCTGTGGGGTGCTCTTTCCTCTTACCATTGAGGAACAGGAGTCTGACCATGAACCCGAACAGTGCCCAGACTGTACAGCCTGATCACCCCGATGTTAGTCGACAAAGGGAGCCACTTCCAAGGCTTTTTTCAGGAGGCAATCTCCCGCAACCCCCTGCAACACCATCGGTAACATGGCTGCGTCGATCGCACGCACCGAGAGAACACGGAATCCGTCCGGAGACTTCTGACCTTCGAGTTTGAGAGCGTGACAGATTTCCAGTGTTTTCCAGACTAAATTGGACAGAATTTGGTCGGATGCAAGCAGATTCATGTCCGCGACCGTATCCTCGATCGCGACCTTTGCTGGAATCCGTGTCCTCTCCTTGGGAGGTTCGCTGACGACGGCGAACGCGACTGTTGTTTCGCTCGCCATGGCGGCTGAGACTGTCATGATCCCCGTCGGCATGATCAGGAAGCAACACATGATGACGGCTGGTCGTCTCATTCACATCTCTGATCCATGCCTCTATACCATCCGATCATGCCGTGCTTAGTATGCCAATCATGATTTTCCATTGCAAGAATGACGCGCCGTCATGGTAGGGTAGTGATAGACAAAGCAAGATCTTTTTTAACCTGAGGGTCCATCATGCCACATGATTTCATGCCGGGATTAGCCGGAGTCCCGGCTGCTACCTCATCGATCAGCGATGTCGATGGTCAACGCGGCGTTCTGGAATACCGCGGGATTCGAGTCGAAACACTCTGTTCGAATTCGTCGTACCTGGAAACGGCGTATCTGCTTCTTTTCGGACATCTTCCTTCAGCGACTGAATTCCAACGATGGGTCACCGACGTCACCCATCATCGGCGCATCAAATTTCGCATCATCGATTTGTTGAAAAGTTTGCCGGAACAGGGTCATCCCATGGATGCGCTCCAGGCGGCAGTGGCGGCGCTCGGCATGTTTTATCCGGGCCGCAACGTCAAGGACGTCGAGAATAATTATTGGAGCGCGGTGCGACTTGTCGCCAAGTTGCCGACGATTGTGGCGGCCTGGGCAAGGCTTCGCCACGGCGATGCTCCGATCACGCCGCGCGACGATCTGGGGTTCAGCGAGAACTTCTTCTATATGTTGACGGAGTCTGTCGTCCCTCTCTTGTGGGATGAAATATTCGATGATTGCCTCATCCTCCATGCCGAACACACCATGAACGCGTCCACATTTACGGGACTGGTCACGGCATCAACCCTGGCCGATCCCTATACCGTCGTGGCCTCGTCGATCGGTGCGTTGAAGGGTCCCTTGCACGGAGGCGCGAATGAAGAAGTGGTGGTGATGCTCCAAGAGATCGGAACTCTGGATAAGGCGCGGCAGTATGTTGAGCATACCCTGCAGAACAAGAAAAAGCTGATGGGATTCGGCCATCGCGTCTACAAGGTCAAAGATCCTCGTGCCACCGTTCTGCAGGAACTCTGTCGGCGATTGTTCAAAGAATACGGAAGCTCGCCCTTGTATGAAATTGCATTGGAAGTGGAGGCGGCGGCCGCAACAATGCTGAACGGCAAGGCGATCTATCCCAATGTCGATTTCTACTCCGGAATTATTTACGACAAGATGGGTATCGATGTCGATCTCTTTACTCCGCTCTTTGCCATGTCGCGCGTGTCAGGCTGGTTGGCCCATTGGCTGGAGCAGCTGCGCGAAAATAAGCTGTTCAGGCCGGACCAGATCTACTCCGGCGAGCATAACCGGCCCTACGTGCCCATCGATCAGCGGTAATCCTCGTATGGACAAGGCCCTCAAACTCTTGACTTCCCTCTTGGCCGATTTATCTAAGAACCATACAGGTGAATCGGCGCAGCGCCAGTAGACTCAATCAGACAATCATAGGGGAAAGACACGAAGGAGGTTGCTATGACACTCGTACGATGGGATCCGTTTCGGGAATTGGAAGAAGTCTCAGATCGATTGAACCGGATGTTCGCTCGTCCCGCTGCGGCACGCACCAATGGGAAGGAGACCATGATCGTGGCGGACTGGACGCCATCCGTCGATATCAGCGAGACCGAAGGGGAGTATCAGATTAAGGCTGAGATTCCGGATGTGAAGAAGGAGGATGTGAAGGTTACGTTGGAGGACGGAGTGCTCACCATTCAGGGAGAGCGGAAGCACGAGAAGGAAGAGAAGGGAAAGAAGTTCCATCGGATTGAGCGATCCTACGGTAGCTTCGTCCGAACCTTCTCCTTGCCCGATGTGATTGACGATGAGAAGGTCAAGGCGGAGTTCAAGGATGGAGTGCTCAACCTTCATCTGCCGAAATCGGAGAAGGCCAAACCGAAGGCCATCGAAGTCAAGGTAGCGTAAGCTGGTCTGAAAGGTTCCTTAGAACAAAGGCTCGCCCCACCAGGCGGGCCTTTGTATTTCTCGGCACCTTATTCCCACATCACCAATTCCCAGGCAGCATTAGTCCCGACGTAGATCCAAAAGCTTGACGCCGAACTTAACCTTGCCGCGCAATCGCCGCAGGCGACCATAGGCCCCTCCGGCAGCGACCAATTCCAATCCTCTTCGCACGGTCGGGGTTACATCTTCGCCGTTTGCGGTGGTAGCCCGCTCTGGGCGGTCAGCCGAGACTTCTATCGTGAGCTTCTTAATGTGTCTTGCCACGAGGGCTCTCCTTGTTCAACCGCCATAGTCGTCTCTGCGACAACGCTCTGTATACCGTAGGGGCATACGGTATTTCATGGTCATCGGGTTTACAAGGGGAGACGTTTGGTTTCGAGATGCTCAGCGGTGGCGGCTCGGAGGAGTTGGACGTCGGCTGAAATAAGAACCGACGGTTCATCGAGGTGATCCTGCAGCTCGATCGCCGAAGCCAGATGGATGGCATCAAGAGCTCGTAGGGGATATCGTTCGAGTAGCGCCCGGGAGCGTCCAAGGATACTTTCGTCCAAATTAACCCTGACGTAGGCAGGCCATTCTTGTAAAAAATGGCGAACCACTTCGTGGTAGTGCGATTCTCCTAGGACTGCTTCCCGAACACGCCTACGCAAAGCCGAAAAGGTCTCGGTATAGGCAATGGTGGCGGTGGCGTGAGGTGGAGTGTCTGCTCGCAGAGCAATGGCTTCAGCCGTCCCAATTTCCTCGATGAATTGTTTCACGAGTGCGCTCGTGTCCCAGTAGAGCATCGTCAACGTTCATCACGGTCATCGACGACCGCACGACCTAGCGATGGGCCTCGATAGGAAAGAGGTTTGAGCCGTTTCCTCGGCGCGCCTGTCGGCGGGATGATCTTTCCCAGCGCGGTAAGTTGCGCCAACCGGGCCTCCCGTGTCCCAGGCTTCCCGGCCTCGATGTGCTGAAGCAGGGCGATCGGTCGTCCTCGGTCGGTTACGATGATTTCTTCACCCTTCTGTGTTCGACGAAGATAGTGAGTCAGGCGATTTTTGAGTTCTTTGACGCCGATCCTGCTCATCGTACACCTCGGTGGCTATTGTAGCTACCTCTATAAACGAACACAAGGATTCGTCGACATCTCTCCAGTTGTGTCGTCAGAAGTTCACGCGAAAAGTTGCCGCACCGACGTGGTTCGTGGTGCGGTAGGTGCCGTTGACGGTGGGATTGGGGCTGCCGGTCACTGTATGGGTATCGAAGACCTAAGCTTGGTTAAAGACATCCAGGCCAATGGAGGATTTCGCCGAGAAGTTCTTTTCAGAGAAATGCAGTGAAGGGGAATAGCCATAGTCGGCCGTGGCGGGTATCCACACATGGACTGGATTGATTCCTACTTGAGGGGAAATCATGTACTAAGTTGATCTACTAGAGCCTCAGGGTTACTTCAACTTGTGATTCCCCGTAGCTTGCTACGGGGATCCTCTTCTCTGGTACCCTCTGGCGCATGGTGGATCAGAGGGACAATGAGGTTCGTAAGGGAGCGCACTGTGCGTGGCAAATCCACTACCATATTGTGTTTCCAGTGAAATACCGCAACGCGCTGCTGGATGAGGAGGTGACAACGATTATCCAAGAAACGGCGGCAGAGATTGCGGAGCGGTTTCCGATTGAGATGGAAGCGATGGGAACGGACAAGAATCATATCCATCTCCTCTGCAGTGCCCATCTGAAAATGGCTCCAGGACGGATTGTCCAGGTGTTCAAGCGCATCACGGCCCGGGAAATCTTTCGACGGAAGCCAGCCGTCAAACGGGTCCTGTGGGGCGGGGAATTTTGGACCGATGGGTATGATGTGGCGACCGTGGGGGAGCGAGCGAACTGGCAGACCGTCGAGCGGTACGTGCAGCGGCAAGGGCAACCGCATGAGGATATTCGGCAACTCCGAATGTTTTAGTTCTGTGATACCCCGCA
This sequence comes from Nitrospira sp., assembly GCA_029194675.1. Taxonomy (NCBI): domain Bacteria; kingdom Pseudomonadati; phylum Nitrospirota; class Nitrospiria; order Nitrospirales; family Nitrospiraceae; genus Nitrospira; species Nitrospira sp. The sequence goes on from JARFXP010000002.1 coordinate 771,218, forward strand.
GCTTGCTGCGGGGAGCTTCAGTGTGCCGGGCATGTTGAACAGCTTGAGGGTGAAAGTCCCTTCCTCAACCTGATGGAGGTGAAGGGGTAGCGAAGCGCAAGGGCACAGGTCGTGAGGGCGTGTCTGAAGGAAGCGTGGAGCAAACCTGCGCGCCGACGAACAGGAACCGGATACGAGGCGCGAGCGCCGGACGAGCACGCTGGAGATTGCGAAGTCCAGTTCCATCAAGGGCGTAAGACGTAGATCCGGCGGCGGTGCAGGGAAGGCGGTTCAACTGACCCCGGGAGATCTGTGCCGTGTCTCGGCAGCGAGACTGAAGGAGTCGAGAGACTCTTGAGCGCGACACAGAAGTCAGCAGACGGCATAGTAGGGGCGAAGGCCTCGAAGGCCGGAACGGCTCCCTCAACCGAGGGTGTAAGGGAGAGACCAGTAGGGCGTGCTGACCCCGGTTGTCAATAGTGGACGCCATGAGTTGCCGCCTCACGCCGCCAGCTGTTGACGAGCCCACTGCTGGGCAAACACCGCGGGCGAGCAATTTCCCAGCCTGGAATGCCGACGCTGACGGTTATAGAAAGAGCTCGATGTACTCCGTGATCTCTCGCCGAGCCTGCTCCCGTGTTTCATACCGCCGGTGGTGCACCAGCTCATTCTTGAGCGTTCCCCAGAAACTCTCCATCGGCGCGTTATCATAGCAGTTGCCCTTCCGACTCATAGACGGGGTCAGGCCGAACTGCCGCAATTGCGCTTGATAGTCCTGGGCACAATATTGAGAGCCGCGATCAGAATGATGAATGAGCCCCGGGGCCGGGCGCTTGGTGTCGAGAGCGTTCCTGAGCGCCCCCTGCACCAAGTCCGTCGTCATCCGCGCCCCCATCGCATGCCCAACCACCTCACATGTATACAGATCTTTGATCCCCGCCAGATACAACCACCCTTCTGCGGTGGGGATATACGTGATGTCGGTGACCCAGGTCTCGTTCGGGCGCGTGGCGACAAACGTTTGGGCCAAGACATTCTCCGCCACCGGCAGCGAGTGCTTTGAATCCGTCGTGGTCGTGAACCAGCGCACCTGTTTGCAACGTAGTCTCAGTTTCTTGCGTAGCCGTTTGATGCGTCCGACCCCAGCGGGGAACCCATCCTCACGCAATTCCGCTTGGAGACGTTCCGGCCCATAGGTCTGCCGGGTGCGCACATGCGCGGCCTGGATCGCCACTTCTAGGCGCGCGTTCTCCTGAGCGCGCTTCGAGGGACGGCGCGTGCGCCAGGCATAGTACCCACTTCGGGACACCTCCAGCACCCGACACAACACACTCAGGGGATACTGGGGCCGCAGCGTCCTCATGAGCGCGTACCGGGCAGCTGCGCCTTGGCAAAGTACGCGGTGGCTTTTTTTAAGATGTCGCGCTCCATCCGCGCCTCGGCCAGGTCGCGCTTCAGCCGAGAGACCTCGGCCTCCAGCTCTGTCACGGGCCGTCGGCTCTCCCCCAGCGTCGCGAGCTGACCGCGCCGGGCTCGACACACCCAGTTCTCGAGCGTCTTGCCCGACATGGCCAGGCGTCTTGCTACCTCTGGAATCGTCAACTTCTGTTCCAGGACCAGCTGCACCGCTTGCTCACGGAACTCCTTCGTATACTGCTGTCGCGGAACTCGTTCCATCTCACACCTCCAGACCTCAGATCATAGGTTGAAGGCGTCCACTTTTTCGAGCCTAGCACAGTCAGCAGTTTCAAGGGCCGCCCATCCTGGGTCCGTTCCATCACACAGTCATAGGCCCACACCTGAGTCGGAGAGAGCGGGCGCCGCCGCAGCCATGAGCCATCGGCCACCCAGAGCCGCGCGCGTTGGGGCTGCTTCTGGGGCACCTTGAGCCCCTCCTCACGCCAAATCCGCTCCACGCGGTTGAGGTGGACGCGCCACCCTTCTTGTTGGAGCAGGGTCGTGATCCGCCGGTACCCATACCGCCCATAGGCAGGAGCGAGTGCCACGATCCGTGTTCGCAGCGGCTCCTCATCATCTGGTCGGCAGGGTACATACTGCTGCGTGGCCCGGCATTGTCCCACCACACGACAGGCCCGGCATTCCGACACGGTCAAGGCAGCCACGGCATGCTGAACTGCCTCCCGCCGTCGGGCCGGGCTTAGAAGTTTCCCGCCGCCACCTCCTTCAGGATGCTGTTATCAAGGGAGAGGTCAGCCACCAGGCGCTTGAGCCGGGCATTCTCCTGTTCCAAGCCCTTCAACCGTTTGGCCTGATCGACCCGCAAGCCACCGTACTCTTTCTTCCACCGGTAATAGGTCTGTTCGGTGATGCCTAACTTGCGGCAGGCCTCGGCGAGCCCGAGGCCTCGGCCCGTTGCAAGCTCGATGGTCCGCAAATGTCCGATGATGTCTTCCGCTCTGTACCGTTTCCGTGCCATCGGTCCCCCTCCTTGATTGGGCCAGCGAGCCTAACTGCACCTCTGGCCTGGTTTTAAGGGGGAAGGTCACCGATGGCATGACAGTTGCTGAACCTGTATGCCGAGCCGGGCAGATCACTTACGAAATTCCTCCAAGGAGGAGACTCTCGATGATTCGACTCCAACCAGCAGCAATGGGTGCCTGCATTCTTGCCAGTGCCCTCGGGCAAGCTGTGACGGTCGACGCGGCAACGTACTATGTCGCCACGAGTGGAAGCGATTACAACCCGGGCACCAGCTCACAACCGTGGCGAACCATAGCCCATGCGGCCCGCACGATGATCGCCGGAGATACCACCTATGTGCGGGGTGGAACCTACAAAGAGGGGCTGATCCAATTCGGACGATCGGGAACCTCGTCGGCTCCGATCAAGCTCCTCAATGCGTCGGGCCAGTTCCCCATCATTGATTTTGTCGACAAGGCTCTTACGAAACAGGTTAATTTCAAGAACTACGCTGGGTATCAGAAGGCGATCGGCTGGATCACGATTGAAGGATTTGAGATCCGGAATGGGTATAATGGTCTCAAAATCGATAATGGTAATGACATCACCATTCGGCGGAATTGGATTCACCACAACCTTATGCAAGGGATTTTCGGAAATGGCCCCAGGATTCTGATCGATCGGAACAGGATCAATCACAATGGACGCTTTGCTGCCTGTGCCACGACACCATCCGTGTGCAACTTGGATCATGGCATTTACCTGAACGGCACGGCGGTCACGATCACCAGCAATCTCATTTATGACAATCTGGGCTATGGCATTCAAGCAAATGGGACAGTCAGTTATAAGCCTACAGTCCATCCGGGACCGGAGTACGCGTTGTCGAATAATTGGGTCATCGCCAACAACACCATGGCGTACCAAGCCCAGGGGAGCGGCATGGTCGCCTGGGGGTCAACCCTCCAGAATCTGAAGGTTGAGAATAATATTTTCTACGAGAATGGCGTGAGACGGACCGCTTCCTATACAAACGGGGTGACGTTCATCTCGATGGGGAGCACAGGCATTGTGATTCGAAATAATTACGCCTGCGCGACTGGAGCAGGTTCGACGGTCTTTCTCAGCGCTGGCGCCACTCAAGGGGTCAATTACACAGCCTCCGGCAACATCGTCACCACGACCAATCCCGGATTCGTCAATGCTCCAAGTACACTGGTGGCGTCTCCCAACTTTGCGCTGACCTCTCACAGCCCAGTCATTAACAAGGGCTTGACCACGACGGCCAAACTAGCTTACGACGGCGTTGTTCGGCCCCAAGAAGGCGCCTACGATGTAGGTGCCTATGAATACTATATGGGGGGCACCATCGCCCAACTGCCCATTGCGCCAACTTCGGCCACAGCATTCTAATGTTCAGAAGCGTCCGGTGACCTGACGTTGGGGGCATACTGCCCCCAGACGTGAGGTGGCGGTGTCTCCGGCGAAAGCGAAGACACGCGCCGCCGTTCAAGAATATTCACCTAAATCTGAGGGAGTTTCTTATGCTGAGAAACGCGATTTCGCTTGGTCTCGTCCATCGAAATTTCACGATTGCGATCGCCCAGGTCATAGTGTTGGGCCTTATCGCCTTCCCACTAGCTGGATGTGGTGCCGACGGACAAGGGGGACCGACTCTTTCGTCTCTTTCCACACCATCCGACACCCATTCGGGTGAAGGTACGCAGTCGAAGTCTAACCCTGCTACAACGGGATCTCCGGTCGATGACGACCCAACAACAACATCGACAGATCACGCGACCTCACATGCGGCCGTGGAATACAAGACCGCAGAACACGCGGACGAAGAACAGGCGATCGCACATGCGGTGGCAGATTCTGACCATTCAGCCGGAACGGAACCTGCTGAAGGAGAGGAAGACCCGACCGTCTCGGTGAGCCCCACTCGGACCGGCGCTAAAAACCGTAACGGGGTCGGATCCCATTACTGGGCTGTCGCGTCAATAATCGGTGACCGTCCAATCAGACCCTCGCGACGTTCAATATTGAAATGATGGTTGGCTCGAAGGTGTTGGGCGGAGGCCTTCACGGTTGACGGAAGCGTCCACATGGCAAACGAATGCTGCGTGATTCATGTGTCTGTTTTACCGGACTATCGCAAACTGACCCCCTGACGATTAGTTCAAGTATTGATTCATTTGTCCCGCCCGTGGCGCAGGATGCTAACAATGCCAACGAGGATGATCACGGCTGCGACCATCCCATACCAGGGCAGGATGGCCCATGGATCGCTGTGCTTGACGTAGCTCATGATCCAATGACCGGCAAACACAAGGCCCAACACGATCAGCGCTGCAACAACGAGGCTTCCTTCACGCTGCGACTTATCAGCGGGCATGCGTCAGCTCTTGAAAATCCGCATCGCAGTCTTATAGCTCCGTTCCCACCAACAGCTTGCAGGAATACAGGGGAGTCGACGCTGGCCGTCGACGAAACGCCTGACTACTTGTGCGCCGAGCAAATTCGTTCATCGTACACAAAACGGTTGAGCGTTGGCGAATCTGGCCGGCGATCAAGCGCCTCTGTCGGGAGAACCTGTGGCAGCTTGCATCGCCGTCATCATGAATCATGAGCTTTCTCGATGATCTGGAGCGGCATAGAGCCTATGAGCGGTCAAGAGAGATCGAACGTCTTTCATCACCATAATTTGTGGCCGACTGAAGCGGGGCAGCGTTGGGCCAGATCGCCGTGCCGCCCGCGTACTCTTCGCCCCCACCAAGATCGGCAACGTCATCGACACGCGGCTCTTCTACAGCAGTTGCCGTCGCGTCGTCAAGAAGGGCACCCCGCCCTCTTTGTCACCGGATGAGAGAACAAAGGGTCAAGCCTTGTTCTGTGCATCACCAAAGTCGAGGCTGTATTTCCGAGGGGCGCACAACAAGCTGTGGCCCAGCAATGAAGCGGGCTGGAGAACGTCCGTCGCTGGCGACAGGCTAGATTCACACGACGAGGTCTGCAAGCTGCTAAGAAAATAAGATGCGCCGCAAGGTTGGTCATCGGATCCGTTTGCGCGAAGGGTGATACACAGCCAGTTCTTCGCGCTTGCCGATTGCCACGACTTCCACAATCACCTCTTGCTCGATGATACGGTAGACGATTCTGACGCCCTTCTTAGCCTCATAGTGCTTGTAATAGCCTGTGAGGTTGAGTCCGGCTTTATTTCCGAGATGCTCCCCGAGGAGAGGAGACGTTTCGAGCTTCTTGAGTTGCTTGGCAACAGGTTGTTTCAGAAAGCCATCGAGGCGGCGAAAGTCGTCGGCTGTATCCACCGTGAGCGTGACGTTATAGCGCAAGGCGTTGTTGCTTCACCAAGGCGTCAAGGCTGATGGATTTACGGGGCTTGCGGCCTTTTCGTTGTTGCACGAGGCGGTAGATCTCAAGATGCTCCAACAGACTAAGTGCCTCCGCCATGGTTTCGCATTCTTCGACAGGAAGGGGAATGGCCTCCAGATGATTATTTTTCACGACGGCTACGCGGCGACGGCGTTTCTCGCTCAGATCAGCCAATACTTGGCTAAAGCGCCGCGCGACTTTCGATGCGCTGAGCAGTTCGTCTTTCTTGTAAGCAACGGCCATGGTGCATCTCATAGTAATAAATTACGCGTGTGACATAGCGCATAATTGTCGTAGTCTCAACTCGTTATCAGAATACATGCAATGCCGACAAAGCAGTCCACGTCGTCACCGCCGATCCAATTGTGGTTTGTGTCTGATGCTCCGGTCAGATCACCGATGTCGGTCTGGCCTCTGCGATGGCATAGGGAGCGTGGGTGCGAACGGGATAACGGGCGACCCGACGGCGGGCGAACCTCCGATAAGACCATCCCTGGCGATCTCGGTCCAATACTAGGGCCTGTCATCAATTAAGCCATGTGATGGAGGCAGCGAGATAGATTGCGCCAAGGAAGTTGGCCGCGCGTTTGTCGTAGCGTGTAGCAATCGCGCGGAATTGTTTGAGTCTGGCAAAAAAGTTCTCGATCAGGTGCCGTGCCCTGTACAGGGCTTTATCGTATGCTCGGGTGGTTGTTCTGTTGGATTTTGGCGGGATGACGATATTCTTGCCCGCTTGTTGCAACGGCTGGATTATCCGTTCATCGGCGTCAAACGCCTTGTCGGCGAGGATCGTGTCGGCGTCGATGCCGGGAAGAAGGGCATCGGCCCCATCAAGGTCATGCGCCTGGCCTGGTGTGAGATGAAAACTCGTGGGATTGCCCAGCGCATCGCAGGTGGCGTGGATTTTCGTGGTCAATCCTCCTTTGCTGCGTCCGATCGCTTCCTGTTCGCGATGCCCCCTTTTGCGCCCGCACTGTGCTGGTGAGCACGGACGATCGTTGAATCGATCATGGCGTATCCGTTGTCGGGATCATCGGCCAGACGCTCGAACACCTGCTTCCAGACACCGCCCTTGCTCCAGCGCGTATGACGCGTGTGGATCACCCGGAAATCCCCGAACCGCTCCGGCAGATCCCGCCATGGGATCCCGGCACGGTAACGGTACAAAACAGCCTCCACAAACAGTCGGTTGTCTTTCGCTGTCACACCCACTGCGCCTTCACGCCCTGGCAGCAGTTTCTCGATCTTCTCCCATTGGTCATCACGCAACCCGTATCGTCTCACCATCCGCAGGCCCCTCCCTCGGCCTGTGGATGAGTGAATCACAACATTATGGCTCTGTGAACCCAGAAAATTAATTGATGACACGCCTTAGTTGTGCTCGTTGACCAACCCAGGAACAGATTTCTCAGTACACACGTGAATGAATCAGACGTTCCTCAAGTCTGGTACATTGAGACAGTTGAAGATATTTCTGTCTGGAGTTCACCGACACTGAGCAGGTCATGGTTCGAGGAGTGGAATCAGCGACTGGTGGCCTTGTGTCTGGGCCAAATCCACCGGGCGTTCGCCTGATGACATTCTGGCATTCTTGTCCGCTCCATGCTGAAGTAGCAGGGTTACGATTGCCTGATCGCCTCGATACGCCCCGATATGCAGGAGTGTCACTCCCCCTATTCGCGCCTGAGCGTTCACATCCGCTCCTTTTTCCAAGAGGAGCGCCACCACATCTCGTTGTCCCTCTTGTACCGCGATGAAAAGCGGTGTGACGCCGTCCTGTCTTGCGGAGTTCATTGCGGCGCCCTGTTTCAATAAGAGTGCCACGACGTCCCGATGTCCATGCTTTGCCGCCAAGAAGAGAGGGGTCACGCCGTGCTCATCGGCCGCCTGTGCGTTGACTCCCTGTCCTAGGAATGTCTCCACTCGAAGAAGATTCCCTTCGGCTGCGGCGAGTCGCAGTTTCTCTTCAGGCGCAGTTATACAACCACTCACGAGAGCGAGCGTACAGAGGGCGGACAGACCCAAATACCATGCCCAACTCATCGATAGGTGGACGTTAGCTTCTGCCATGGAGCCTGACTAGCCGGAACGTCGGCAAGAGATTAGATGCGTCGGGTTTCGAGACGATCCATCCTGGTTTTGAGCACGGAGATGTCCGTTTCGAGTGTGCGGATTCGTTGGTCGAGCTGTGAAAAAGAAAGTCGCATGAGAGCGCGCATTTCTTTGAATTCATCGCGGAATTCATCTCGGATCTCCTGCAATTCATGCCGAATGTCCGAATGGCCCTCCGCGATTTGACGGATATTACTTTGGAGTGCTTCGGCGACTACGCCAAAGTGTCGCTTAATTTCCTCAACCTGTGCATCAGTCATGGCACGCCTGTATAGCCCGAATGACCGGGAAAAGCAATACCGTAGGGAGTCACTATCCTCGATCAGGAACAGAAGGAAGCTGCTGAATGATTGTTGTCAGCCGCTCAAACTGTTCTGGAGATATGGAAGCAAATTCAAGTCCGAATTCTTGGCCGGAGACCCAGCGGACGACCGCCTGTTCGACCTCGATGGCCACTCTGGGTTCCGGGATATCGATGGAAAGCTTAACGCGTATTCCGACGAGCACGGGAATGAAGCTTTGGACTCGACAGCCTCGGATAGACAGGTCCATGGCCGTTCCTGTCCCTTCTGGAATTTCAGGCGTCGACAAGGTGCTGCGAAAATGCACAGGGTATCGGGCGCAGCGACGCTGATACATAAGGCGCCTCCTTTTTATGGAATTGCCTTTGGAACAGCTCAAGCCGCTGAATCGCTCTATCGATCGGTGTCCTCACAGGGACGCACCAACTTGGATTGAGAGGATAATGGATAGCAGGGGAAATACTCTCCTATCATCGAAAATACAACATGAACCTAGCGGTGAAGAGCCGGGAATGTCTAAGAACTGCTGAAGAGTCAACTGACGAAGCGCCATTCTTGAGTCCTTCGTCGAAGCCACTCCGTCAGCTCCTCTTGACTGGCGGTCTTCAGGAGGGAGACGCTTATTGATCTTCCGAGGTATATTCGTCCGTTAGGCGGCGACAAACGTCGTTTGCCGCCGCCTGGTTTGTTCTAACCTTAGTTCGTTGTAATGATGAGTTCCCATCCGCCTGTCATGAAACCCTGATCTTCAGCGGCGTCGTCCTTCACGAATAGTTGCCATGCGCCGTTTGGAGCTGTGCCGTTAAACGCGCCCAGGCTTGTGCCATATGGCGCCGCCGGAGCAGGGGCGCCGAACGGATCTGTCGAGCCAGAAGTCGAGGGATAATTCGTCGGGAGATACGTGCCGGAAGAAATCTGGCTACTGTTTGGTAGAGATGTTGAAACTGCGCCGTCAAAGGTGAGGTTCACATTCACCAAATCGGCTCCACTACCGGCATCGGACATGAGCATGACCTTTTGTCCTCCCGGGCCTACGAGCAGGATATCAAGGTCATCGGGATAGGTGTGGTTCAAACCATTCAGCTTCACGACTACTTTGCTGATGACACCAGACATCCCTGTCACGTTGATTGTCGAAGGATAGGGCGATCCATTCGCATTATCCGGGATAGATACGGCTGTGTGGTTTGAGAAGGTTTGCGTGCCACCGCCGGGAGGTGGTGCCCCCCCGCCGTTCACCGCCAGACGAACGCCGGTTGAATGCCAAAGCGCGCTCCCTTCGGCAGCGCTGTGAGGTAAATACCCTTCATACCAGAGAACGATGTCTTTCGCGTCGATCGATTCTCCATTGTTAAAAGGCACCTGCACATTTGGACCATAGGTCCAGCCCGTGTATTCTGATGACCTGTAGAGGCGTCCGAACACGGTGTGCTTGTCATAGTCATCAGTCGTCGGGGCAGTGGTCCCATTGGAATTGGAATCGGGAATCGTAAAGTTAGTGAACCCTGGCAACACATCCACGAACTTCCCCGTAGGCAAGTCACGAACACGCCAGCCATGGTTGACGGCGTCGGTCGCCTTGGCATCAAACTCGGTCGCCTTGGTCACATATCCGGCCGCGGTGTTCTGCTGAATCTGGTCGTTGGCGGCGTCCTTGACATCAAAATCGATCCGCCAATTGGGCCAGTGAACATGGTTCACTACACACTGCAACCCCTTACTGTAGACGTGGGCGTCAAGGATACCGTCAGTACTGAGGTAGTACACCTGGTAGATGTCGTAGTTGCCGATCATATCTCGAATGCCGATCTCATACCATTGCCGTCCATTGAGCGTAAACTCACGTTTTGCAACGAGAGCATTGCCGGCCCACGGGATGGGTGTGAGGGTGCCTCCCAGCCGGTCTGCATAGGGACCACAGGCGTTATTATCGTAGAATACGCGCATGACGGGGAAGCTTATTCGGGCGATTATAGGAAGACCCTGAAATTGCACTCCCTTCAGCGACAGGCCATCAAGCTTGCCGCTCACCTCATAAGAAAACGTCCACCCGTTCCACGTAACAGTCCCAGACGTTTGGGCCAGACTCGATACTGGGAGAGCCAAGATGCTCGTCAAAAACACACTAGCGAGAAGGATTGAACGAACAGTTCTCTGACCCATCATAGCTCCTCTCTGACTTGAAGGATCCGTTGATTAGTCAAGTCCACCCACGCCATCAGTTCAGGGGGGGCATCGTCGTGTTTGTGGAAGGAGACGTAAATGATACGAGTATCGAAAAAGCCCTTCCCTTCCGGCTTATAGGCAAGGATGCCGTATGCACGTAAGCCGGCAATCCTCTTAGAGCCTTGAGCGGTGAAGTATTTGCGCGCCAATTGTTGGGCGGCCTCAATTTCTTCGTCAGTGATCTCAGGCTGGTATTCACTGGCCGGTGTGGAGGTGACCGCTGCTATTGTGTCCTCACCGTCGAATCCAACCTCGACAGTGGCGTTCTTATCATGGCTGAAAAAGACCACCTGCTTGACCACCTTGCGAGCGTTCCTCTCCTCCTGATCATTCCCATCCCTCTCCTCGGTATCCTCCTTCTCATCCTTGTCAATTTCCGTAATACGGACGAATCGATTGCCAAGCCCCAGGATCCCCCTCTCGGCTTTCTGTGCCAGACCATCCATTCGAGCTTTTTTGATGGCGCGTTCGTTTTCCTCTTCCTTAGCGTCGGAATGGACTACGACATTGGTTATACCACGGGGCTGTGGTGGCCAGGTTAACCCTTCATGGGAATGATTATGGCTATGTCGAGGTCCTGCTTCAGCTTGATTGGTCCAGGGAAGTCCTTGGCTTCCTAGCAGGATTAGTGCTGCCCCGACCGCGACAGTTCCTGTCGTGATCAGCAGCGTCTTTGTCGTAGACGGTAATCTCATTGTTGCCCTCCCTTAATGTTCCGCAGTCATTCCGGAATAGCATGTAATGGGTATGCCATCAGCCCTCTATCAATCGTAATCAGTGGAGTGTGGTAGGTTAGTGCACAGTGACGCGTGGACATCTCCTTTTCGCAATTCGGGCGAGTGTACCCAAGCCATCACGTAGTGCGATACCCTACTTTGGTAGGGGGCATGGACAGAAGGTGTGGAAATAGCGATCGCAAGTTGAGGTCAGGGCTTGTTATGTGTATTCCGTTGAGCGAGTCATAAAGTCACAAGGTTAGCCCACTCCGCTCAAGTGTCCTGCGGGTTCCACTACCTGCGTACAACGGCTGACGCGGTTGTTTCAGGCTTCCCTGAGCATGCTAATTGTCGCGAGGACGATGAGTTCGGCTCCTCCCAGGCCGACACAGGTACGTAGCTGCTGGACGTACGTCTGATGAGTGACCGTTCGGTGTATGATCCAGTAGGCCTGGGCAATCTCAATGGTTCCTCGACGACCCTGGTGCCCGGCTCACGATTTCTGCATAGATCGCATCGGATATGACGATTTGATTAGCCGGTCGAGGTAACAAGCCGAGCGAGTCAATCTGAGCCAGTGTAATCAAGGGACTCGCGTCAAGGACGAGAATCAGGTAGGCAGAGTGATCGGAGAAGCCGCCAGCGTCCGCAGATCCTGATGAAGAGTCTCAGCGGAATAGTCAAACCTGGAATTTGATACTGTGTCAGAAAGACGAGGAAGTCACCCAATGAGATCTAGCAGCTCTTCGGCTGGTTGAAGACCGTGGGGCTGCTCGGCAAAGTCAAGCTCGACGACGTGCCGCGTGTCGGCTGGCTCTTGACCTTCGCTGTGGCGGTGTACAACCTGGTGCACGTGCGGAATCTGGTGGTGGTGGCGACCTGAGTCTCGGCATCCCTGATCCACTGGCATCGGCCCGCACGAGTTTTGCGCCGTGGGCGACCACCTCGGCGCGGATGGGTTTCGCGAAACCTTTCATTCCTGCCATATGCATGGTTCTGACCGTAGCTCTCCGACCGAACGCAATCGAACCCCGGGGGCCGTGCGGTACGAAGTCCATGAGATCCTTCCCTGCGTGCAAGGAGAATATTTTGCTCGACCGAGTTTCGCTGGTTTGTTGAAGGCGTGGCTCAGGAGCAGTCGGATTGATCGTCCCTTGTCACGATAGAAAGGATCCTGGCGACTTTCTGCGACTGATCTTGGTTTGGGCCGAATGAAGAACATCTTCGGCAGTTCTCTGGTTGTCGCTTGCGCGTTGCCAAAGTGCATATCCCATGCGCAGTCCTGGAGAAGGCCAAGACTTCAGCGAAACTCATGGATTGTATTGTATGGTCTCGGTACAGAGTGAGGAGGTCTTCGCTATTCAGCGGAAGAGCATCTCGCAGGCGGATTCGGTGGCTCGCGCCATGGCTGTGAGTTGTCGGCGAATGGTTTGATCTTCGGCCCGTGCAAATCGCGCTAAATTCACTAATTCCGGATACTCCAGCGATGTTGCCTCTTCAGATTCGATCAGATCGAGCGCGCTCGCCAAGACATCTAACATCACTCCGTTGGATGACTGGACCAATGTGCGGGCAGCTGCATCGCGATCGAGGTCACGGCGGCGTCCCGGCATATCGAGATGGGTATCGAACAACAATCCTCGCAGGACGTTCCATGTCGCATGCTTTCCGAAATTCCGTCCTTCGAATGCCATCAAGCAAAAATCCCACAGCAGGTCGACGCGTGGATCGAGAAACCGATATTCGGCCTCCAACGACGATCCGTCGAGCCGGCCTTCTTCTCGCAACCGCTTTTCGATAGGCGTTCCCACGTACGGCAAGGTCCGGCAAAATCCTGCCACGGCCCAGCCGTCTTCGGTGAAGGTTCGAAGGAAGTCCATGTTGTTGCGCGCCGTTTGCAGGGTGGACCAGGGCTCCAGCAGCATGAATCCAAAGTCGAAGCTTATGTCCAGCTGGCGCAGAATCGCTCCGGCACGAAGATGGACATCCGGTTTCAAATGCTTGTTGAGCGAGGCAAGACTCGCTTCATCTCCGCCTTCAACTCCCATGTAGACGTGGCATAATCCTGCGGCGACAAGAGACGCCAACAGATCTGCGCGGATTTCGTCCGATCGGCAGGCGATCTTCCAACGCATCTCTTGCTCCAACCCGCGACGAACGATTTCGCCGGCCACACCTTTGGCCCATGCTTTGGCCTCCGTGCCACCGGCGAGAAAGTCATCGTCTTGAAACAGAATCAGTCTGGCGCCACGCTCTCGCACCAAATGTTCCACTTCATCCACGACTTTAATGGGATTACGGCGGCGACGACCGACCGTGCCATTCGCCTCATAGAAGGTGATGATAGAACAAAATGAGCATTTCCATGGGCAGCCGCGCGACGCCAGCACCGATGCCGTAGGCAGCTCTTGCCGTCGATAGTCGATGTCGCGACGATCCGGTTCAGGAAAGTCATCGATGTGGGTGCGCCCCTGGCGAGGAGGATTGAGCACGACTGTGCCGCGGTCCAGCCAGGCAATACCAGGAATCGTCCGCCACAGGGAAGGATGCTCGACCTGTTCAACGATCTCGCGCAACGTCTCTTCGCCCTCGAAGCGAACCACGGAGTCGAGTTCCGGAATGTGCCGGAGCAATTCGGCCGGTTCGAAGGAGGCATAGTGTCCACCGATGGTGAAATGTGACTGTACGCCCGCGGCTCGCAACGCGCGAATCACCGTTGCAAATTGCGGCACCATGTATTGAAAGATGAGGGAGAATCCTACGACATCCGGTCGTTCAATTTGAATGATGCGCAGTAAAGGTCCCGGATCGCTGCCGAATGCAACGATCCGGGTGTGATGGCCATATTGCAGCAGGCGGCTGGAGAGGTACCGAATTCCAAGATTATCCTGGTCTTCATACCCGACCAGCAACACATGTCGTCCCATCGTGCTTAGGTCCGAGGCTTGGCTTTTTTGGCCAGTGCCTCCAAGGTTTTCAATACGGCCTGACCGCGCAGCAAGGTCGCTTTGGTTCCTGCGATGGTGCGCTTGAGTTCGGCCGGCTTCATTTTCCTAGCCGCACCGAGCAGACCTTCGAACGCATCGAAATCCGTAACCGTTCCGCCACGCACCACATCAAGCGACTCGCTGATCAGCTTCAGCCTAATGATATCTTCGGGCGACGGGTCTCCTTTATCGATGAATTTGCCAAGATCATATGCCCGGATGACTTCGATCAGTTTTTTGAAGATATCGATTCCAGACTTGACCGGCACGACATATCCGGCCATCAGAAAACTGCTGCTGTTTTGCGCAACCGTGAAAAATGAGGACGTCGAGTTGGCAATGCCCGTCACCCCTCCGCCGGAGGTGATGTCGTCGTCATTTTCCTCGAAGTATCCGGCGGCATCCCCACCGTACACCAGCTGCTGCCACGAGGAGAAATCCAGCAACGGGTCTCCCATGTTGCGCTGCAGATGGTCTTTCGCGTGAATCGTTGCCGCCCCCCACTGTGTTCTGACGATGTGATCGTCGCCATCACCGGGCCACGCGACCGGTGTGCCTCCCGGAGCATTGACGAAGGTGCTGCCTGGTCCATCGATGGGCGTGGGGTTGATGGGGCCGGTCCCAACCCAGTGGGCATCCACCACCACGCGAGCCTTCTCGCCCGGCCCAGTGGGTGGAATGCCGTAATAGGCTGCAGCAGGCCACTCCGACCAGTTTGTAGGATGGTTAAAGGTCCAGCGGACTTTCCGTTTCCCGGTAATGCGTCGGCCGGTATCCCAATACAGAAAAGACCGCAACGTTCCGTCGGTATCCGGTAGGGAGGGAGGCGCTGTCTGTTCGACTGTGGCGCCGGCGGCCGTAACTGTGACATCGAGCGACCCGAATGCACCAAGATCAGTCCCTTCACGAAATAGCTTTCCCTTCGTCGTAAAATGCCCCATACACTTTCCCTCCTTTTCAGATGTAGAACGCGCACGCTTCAGGCACGTACCATCAGCAACGTGATGACCTATCCTTCACCTGACCCAAAATAGACGCCCAGGGGTTTCAGTGGCTGACTTCAGAACGGTAAATAGCACTCCTTGTTTTGGTTTCAGCGAGAGGTAAATTCGCAAAAGCATGTATTCCAAAACTTAGGGTATGAATTAGCATCTCATGTTTGAGCTCACCAGAGTTGGAGTAATTTGCATCTATGTCAATAGGTCTCAATGGCTAGGGCTTGCAGAATGCGACAGAGCAGTTCACGTTTTACGATTTTCTGAGAGCGATGATATTCGAGCGTGGACGTTGATCAAGGGAAAGCAAGGAGCACGCCCTGTTCTGCGCGTTGGTCATGCACAGTTCAAGGTCCGACCCTCACTTCTCCACGCGATGACGAGTGAGATTATCTTCCGGCCAGGTCGCCTCAGCCAGTGAGACAGGAATCAAGATTTTGAAGACGACATTCCATGCGGCCGGCAAGGTTCTTTTACTGTCCTCCCTCAGCCATCAATCTCTGTTTAAGGGGCGACTGCGCTGGCTTGACATCGGAAAGATGTCCACTTACCATCATTCATCTGGCTCTGTTTTTGGTCCGAGTCGATATGAACACCGTATTTCGGCGCAGACTGTCCATCGGCCTCTCGATCGTCCTGCTGTACGTAAGTGGAGTGGTCGCTGCACAGAGTGCCGAGCATGCGGTTCACCATACACATCATCAGGCGGCCATGCATGCCAGCCTGCTCTGCTCCTGGCTCTGCGCCGCAGGGCAGGCGATCGAGGCCTCTGCTGTTGGTCTACAGACCCATCAGAAGCTCTTCATCCCGACAGATCTTCACACTGCTCAGAGCCCCATTGAGCGTACCGTCCCGATTTCTCCAAGCCGCGGTCCTCCCTCACCCCGCACCTAATTGCGAAAGCTTCAGTGTGACTAAGCTGGTTGACTCTCTGCCAGGTGGCGCGGGTGCGCTGTGTGGTGCAAGCGCACTGGACTGCTCTTGTAGCTGCCAGACAGAGACCAGCCAAACGAACATGCACGGAGGAAGAGATGTACCGTCACGCGGCGATCGCGCTGATACTCGTCTGTGCCTGGGCTTGGCCCGTGGACGTACGAGGACACGGCTTCGCGGGCAAACGCTTGTTTCCTCAGACCATGTTGTTCGATGACCCGGCACCGCTTGATGAGTTCAATCTTTTTTTCGGGCATGCCAAAACGTCTGACGGGCTCACGACCAGTTACGAACTCGACGCGGCCAAGCGGATTACACCATGGTGGAGTGTGGGGTTCAGCCAGGAATTCGACCAGCTCTCTTTTGGTTCCGGCTCCACGAGTGGCTTTCAGAACTGGGCCCCTCACACCAAAGGCACGTTTTTGGTCAGTGAGCGCCATGAAACCATGATCTCGTGGGGGTTGGATTGGGACATCGGCGGGATCGGCAGTCACGCGGTCGGGGCCTCCACGCAATCGACGCTGACGCCGCAATTGTTTTTTGGCAAAGGCTTTGGCGATCTGCCCCGATCGCTTCAGTGGCTTCAGCCCTTCGCCATCACGGGGTATGTGGCCCCAAGCTTTCCGCTCCAGCAGAACCCCGTCCAAACCTTGCAAACCGGCTTCACCCTGCAATACAGCCTCCAGTACCTGAACAACTTTGTGCAGGATTTGGGGTTCCAGGGGTTCTCGAGGACCCTGGTCAGGGGCCTGGTGCCGATTGTTGAAGGCGTGTTCACCAATTGTCTGAACCAGGGCGGAGCAGCCGGGGGCGCCGGCTGTGAAGTGGTCGGCTTCATCAACCCGGGATTCTTCTGGTTTGTTCCCCACCCCTTCGAGGGCAAGGGGTACGCAATGGGACAAATCGGAGTGGAGGCGTCAATCCCAATCAACGCGCTGAGTGGCCAGAGCGTGGGGCTCTCTGTCATGTGGGGCACCTATCTGGACGATCTCTTTCCCACGAGCCTTGGCGCGCCATTATTTGCTGAACTGTTTACCACGAAGACGAAGGCTACCTACGGGAACCCCATATTTGGTCAATAGAAAAGGAGGATGCACAATGCTGCGACCGCTCATCATGCTGGCAATTCTATTCATCTGGTTGACGCCTCACTCTGTAGAGGCCCATGCTTTTGTGGAGCATGCGGAGCCCCGGGTCGGCCAACGAGTCGCCGCCTCGCCGTCGGTTGTACGGGTCTGGTTTGATCAGGGGTTGGTCGGAGGCCGAATCCGAATTGAGAATGCTGCGGGGCAAGAAATTGTCAGCAGCACCAACTGCCTCTCACCCCATGACAAATATTTACTGGAGATTGTGATCCCCCAGCCCCTCCCAGGCGGGGACTATCATGTTTACTATGAGGCTGACGACGTTCATACGCATACCACCCCAGGCGATCACTTTTTTTCCGTGGAATCCGAGGGGGCTGGCGCAAAACCCGTGACCTTGACCGAATAGCGGCTCAAGGAGCAGGGCGGGGAGGGCCTTGCGATGGAACTGCGTTGCCAGAGTCCTTGGGGCTGCCGAGTTAAAGAGAGGGTCAAGACTTGTTTTGTGCATTCCGTTGAGTGAGTCATATGTCTTGTGGCCCACTCGCTCTGCCTCGATTTTTCCGGCCCGCCCTGCCACCGCACTACGCACAGCGACGGTTGGTGTTGTTTTGGGGTTGCGCTGCACATGCTAATCGCCACTTGAACGATCGAAGATTATTCCCTGAGCGTGGTGTGTTGAAAGGACGAGTGAACCTTACTTGAGCTTATCCGGTGCCTAGACCGTATCGGATATGAAGAGTTGATCAGCCAGTTGACGTAACAACTCTTAGGCCATTGGGACACGATCTTCACCTGTATATACAACGAACCGTTTGCCGCGGAGGAAGCCGATGAGTGTCACATTGAATTCCCAGGCGAGTTGGACGGCCAGGCTGGACGGGGCCGAGACACAGGCTACGACAGGGAGCCCGGCGACCAGGGTTTTCTGGACGATTTCAAAACTTCCCCTGCTGCTCACGAGCAAAATTGATTCGTCGAGCGGCAGGCGTTTTTCCAGCAGAGCCCAACCGATCAGTTTGTCCACGGCGTTATGGCGTCCCACATCTTCCCGCACCGCAATCAATTTACCTGTCGTATCAAATAGACCCGCTGCGTGAAGCCCGCCGGTTCGGCCGAATAACGCCTGGGATGAGCGCAGGGTTTCAGGCAGAACGCACAAGACCTCCGGGGAGACACGCAGATTCGGATTGGGCCGGACGATGCCGCGCACCCGCACCGCGTCGATGGAGGCTTTCCCACAAAGACCACAGCTCGACGAGGTCAAAAAATTCCGTTGCAGCGTGGCTGGGTTGGCCCGGACACCTCGAACGAGATCCACACGGACGACATTGCGCTTATGGTTGCCGGTGGTGACTTGGCGGAGCGCGACGATTTGCTCGGCGTTCGTGATCACGCCTTCCGTCAGCAGGAATCCAGAGGCTAACTCAAGATCGTGTCCTGGTGTGCGCATGGTGATGCTGATCGGGCTGGAGCCGATGCGAATCTCAAGCGGTTCCTCTCCGACGAGATAATCCTCGAATCGAGCAACCTTGCCTTCCTGCCATTCGGTCACTCCCGTGACTTCCAGAGGGCGCACGGGGATGGTGGCCGCTACTCGCGGTTTTTTCCGTGAATCAGCGGTGGGTTTCTGAGTACGCGAAGATCGCGTAGACATGTGGTTAGCTGCCTGCCGAAACGATCTCAACCGTGGCGTTGTAGTCCGGTATGCCGCAGGGATCGAGACGGCCGGCCGGAATGACGTTGTTGGCCTCCGGCCAATAGACCTGTACTGATCCAGGTTTGACGCGCTCAAGGACGATGCGCCCACGATATTCTCCGAGCTCATTGCGCAAGATGACGGGGTCGCTCGATGTAAGCTTCAGGCGGTGGGCATCCTCTCGTGACATGAAGATCGCATCGCGAGAAGCGCCGAGAAGCGGGTCTATCTCGGCTCCGATCATGCTGTTGAATTGTTTGCCTCGTCTGGTGGTGAGAAAAAAACGCCCTTCGGGAATCGTCTCCTCGGGCAGATCGATCGGTGTGAACCGGCCTTTGCCGCCCGGGGTTTCGAACCGATCCGTCATGAGATGGGGGCCGCCGTACTGGACCTGGTCTCCCTTTTTGTAGAGCACTGCGATCCCTCTGTACGTCGGACATACTCGTTCGATCTCGTGTCTGATGTCATGGGTGTCGCGCCAGGGGAAGATCTTGGCGGCCCGCTCCGGATCGAACCGCCGAGCAACGAGGACCGGAATTTCCCATTCGTCCCTGGCCTCGCCGGGACGAGGCCCTGGTATCTCCGGACTGTAGATGATTCGTCGCTCCGTGCTTGTCTCAGTCCCACCTCCCTGTTGTTCGTAGCGTGTTCGCGAGGGGAGTAGTACCGCAATGTCTGCCGGCTCCTCCAGCATGGTAGAACTCACCACAATGTCCTGGTGCACACGAAGGCCGATGTTGCCCAATGATCGGCGCACCCGGTCCGGTTCGGGCAACGTCTCTAGAAAGTTGCCGCCACTCTGCCAAAGGACGTCGATCTCGCCACGTTCTGCCGCTAGTATCATGTGTGACGCTCCCAGACCCTTCCATGAAGGAGGCTGGAAGCCCCAAAATTCTGGCATGGCAAACAGAGCTGCGTTCTGGTCGCTGACCGGATAATCCATTGAATAGGCGTTCGGCATGGCGCCCATCTCAGCGCCGCCCTGGACTCCGCTGTGTCCACGGATCGGCATGAGGCCCGTGTGTGGCCGCCCCACGTTCCCGCATGCAAGCTGCAGATTCACGATTGCCTTGACGTTGTCGGTCCCGTACCGATGCTGCGTGACCCCCATACTCCACACGATGATGGCATGACGGGCCTTCCTGAACGTCTGCGCGAAGCGGTACATGTCGTTGCGAGTCACACCCGCACCCCGTTCGAGGCTCTCCCAGGACAGATCGCACACTTTTGATTGAAGGTCTTCCCAGCCGACAGTGCGGGCTGCGATAAAATTGTGATCCAACCAGCTCTGTTCAATCAGATGTTTCAGTACGCCGTAGAAGAACGGAATATCTCCGCCGACATGAATATGAAAAAAGTCGTCGGCCAGTTTCGTGCCGAACAGGGCGCTCTCCGCGACCGAGGGAATCCAATAACGCTCCATTCCCGGCTCGACGAAGGGATTCACAACCACGATTTTCGTGCCGGCTTTCTTCGCATGGTAGAGGTATTTCAATGTCACCGGCTGATTGTTGGCCGGGTTGGCGCCGACAAACACCAGGAGATCGGTCCCGATCCAATCCCGGTAGGAACAGGTTGTGGCTGAGCAGCCGATCGTTTCCTTGAGCGCTGCCGTACTGGGCGCGTGGCAGATGCGCGCACTCGTGTCGATATGGTTTGTGCCGATGAAGCGGGCTACTTTTTGATGGGCGTAGTAGGCCTCGTTCGTCAAGCCACGGGCGGTGAGGAACCATCCGAGACGGTGAGGATCAGTGACATGCAGTCGTTCGGCGATCAGACGAAGCGCCTCATCCCAAGAAACCGGCCGAAAGCCTCTGTCTCTCCGATGACGGATCATCGGGACGCAGAGTCGTCCGAGCTTCCGTAATGCCTTGCCTTTCATGGCGCGCAGCGGAGCCACGTCCTCCAGGCAATGCCAGTTCATGGCCGGCATCGTGTTGAGCCGGAGAAGTTGCAGCCGAACCCAGCAGAGGTGCAGGTCCTTCATGGTCCAGTCGTGCATGCCCGTGGTGCCGAGTGAGCACCCGTCACAGCAGCCGTCGCGTAGGATGCGGTAGGCATAGGCGAGGTTGTCGCGGTTTTCCCAGGCTGCGTCGAGAATGTCCTTGTAGTTGTTCGGATGTTGTTGATCGAGCCCGAAGGGGATCAGGCTGACCCAGTTTCTTTGAACTGTTCTCTTACCTGATGCGCGTTCGTCTGCCATGACGATCAGCTTCCTTCTTTGGGGACCTGTATTGTAGCATTCCTTCAATAGACAAGGCTTCCCCCGCTGGTCTCGAAGCGTCGGTCCTCAGAAAATGAACGATACACGATACAAGGGCTGCCCTACTTTTATCACATGTGTCAATGCCGGGCTTCTATGGCGATTCCAGAGCCAAAATTCTGAATAAACAGTTGCACCATCATGCGCCAATGGCGTAGCATCTTTCATGCGATTCATTGAGACCTCGGTATTTACGGCCTCTATGCATCGCCATTTGGATGAGGAAGCCTATCGTGCGCTTCAGGTGGCACTGCTGCTCCGTCCCACGCAAGGTCCCGTTATTCAGGGCGGAGCAGGACTGCGCAAGTTGCGCTGGGCTGTTCCAGGACGAGGGAAACGAGGGGGCGTCCGCCTGATCTATTATTGGGAACCAGAAAGTCAGACATTCTACATGCTGTATTTCTACGCAAAGAACGAGCAAGAAGACCTCACGTCACAACAGCTAAAGATTTTGGCCAAGCTCGTTAGGGAGGAATTCAAATGAAACACGCGGCGTTTCAAGAGCTGTTGAGAAGTATCAAGCAAGCCGGGAGGATTCGACGGGGCCGGCTTAAGCCGGCGCGCGTCACCATGTTTCGACCGGCGGATGTGAAAAGCATCCGTGAAAAACTCAACGCGTCGCAGACACAGTTTGCCCTCATGATCGGTGTCAGCGTCGCAACGTTGCGCAACTGGGAGCAGGGGCGCCGCACTCCCGATGGCCCGGCCCTCGCCCTGCTGCGTGTGGCAGCGCGCAATCCACGTGCAGTGGCCGAAGCGCTCCATCGAGAATCGCGCCAAGGAGCGGCGTAAGGGTGAGAGAAGAGTCGGTGAAGGTGGCGTCTGCCCGATGGTGCGACGGTGATGGATGCGAGACCGAACCTGCACCCCTGCGCCATGCACAGTTCAAGGTCAGACCCGAGCTTCTATTGAAAAGGCTGTTATGCTGGTCCGCATAAGAACCCGTGATAAACGTTCAAAGTAGGGGTCAAGTCTTGTCTTGTGCATTCCGTTGAGCGAATCATAAGATGGAATAGCCACTAACGCCGACGAGCACTGGAGCGGGAGCTCATTCGCCTGGATCTGGCGCCTTGTCGTGTGGCGAGCCACTTCTGAAAGGATGCCTGGCTTTCTCCCGACGGTTTGCCGGCCAAGAGCCCATCGACTCCGATGTCTTCGTCGAGCAGGTCCCAATGAATGCCGCGACCTCGCCCGATCAACCTCCAGCGTTTTCGTTCTGCTTGGGTCGCATGGACTAAGCGAGGGAACCAATCGAGGGGAACGGATAAGCTTCGTCCATCGCTCAGTTCGACGGTCAACGTGTCGTTCGTGATGGTGACAGATTCTGCTGTGGACGCAGCCATCTCAATCGCCAAAGTAGTCATGCCAGATCTCCAGAAATCGGTCCTGAGTAAACTGAACGAGCTGCCGAATCCGATTTAATTCCGCACGAGGAAACCCACCGCTTTCTTGTAGTCTGACGGGTACAAGCCAAAACTTGGCTACCTTGTCCGCTTGCCGTTCATCCTGAGGTACCGTGCCGCCCAGATGGTGGGGGTTCCCACATCGCAGCAGAAAATGGCGTCGGCGGCTGCAAGCTCATCGAGCACCTTGGCGATGTATTGAGGATGGATCGGCTTTCGCCCAGGCTCTCCCGATGCCAGCTCGTCAAGCTCTTTGCGCGTCGTGTGATAATGTTGCAGCGCATTTTTCAGGTGCCGATCATCGCTCTTCTGTTTCAGCCTGGGCGATAAGGCGGCGAGCGTAGCGTTGACATCGCCGATCAATCCCAGATCCACCCTAGTTCACCGACCGATCTGCTCGCCACAGAGATCAATTTGCACGACGGTGGCGTGATCTGGATAAAATTGCTGGTAAGGGAAGTCGGTGCCGAGCATCAACAATGTCTCGTAGTCCATCATGGCATGGTAGCCGGAGGCAAAGCCCAGCAACCCCGTCATTGACTTTCGCTCTCAAGTCTCGATCAGCTCTCACCCGTCTTGTCATCGCCTGATTGATCGTTAGGTAGATTCGTTGCGAGGGGAGAATGGGCCTCAACTTCACATTCTTCCTGGTTGATTTCAATGTTTCGGATTGCGCCGGCTCGGATTCTCGGTTAGGGCTCAATGCCCATGCCCACGCCGAGACCGATTGCGCCCGCAAGAGATCATGCCGGGTGACCGAGTACGCGACCACGCCGTCGCGCTCGACCGGGAGGCTCACGACTCGATGTTTCTCCATCATTTTCGCTGCGCCGGGAATTGTCGTCGACGGAGTGATCGCCAGCCGGTCCTTCCGCATGATCTGTTCGGCCGACAGCTGGTTCAGATCATGGCCCGCATCGAGCGCTTTCATGGCATCCAATTCATTGATGAATCCGAGATACGTACCATCGACATCCACTACCGGCGCGCCGGCCGTGTGGGTCGACAACAACGCCAGCGCGATGTCCATGCCGTTCTGTCCGGTGTGAAATACCAACGGATTGGTGGCGTCGATCTGACCGACGGTCTTGAGCCCGCCTACTGGCACACCTTCCATGGCCATGAGATCCTCCTTGGTGATTGTTGAAAGGCATCGTTGATCGGTTTGTTGATGTCGCACCGATGCAGTCGTTCCGGCCCATCACGGACGCCTCTGAGGCCCTCCGTCTCGGACTTCCACTGTAGTCATTTCAGGCCCACGATTGAGCCGCCTTGGTGCCACGGACCAAGGCAAGCTCAGATTCGACGTTGAAGCGATCCATGGGGATCGACGCTCCGTCGCGCGCTGCCGCGATTCACCGCTTGATGTACAACAGTCCGCCGATGTGCTTCGGATCGACGTGGCGATAGTACGCACCTACACCGACAGGACGACGAGTCGTGCCAATCCATTGCATGCTAGAAAACGTTTCTTCTCGGAGTGCTGTTGAGTCCACATCTTTGTGCCCTCCCTTTTGACAGATCCGCGTACATTCAGAGATTCTTTCTGAGCCGGACGACTTTTCCCCACAGTGCATCCTCCTTCGCCACCGGAATGTCGTCATACTTCCGGTTCAGCGGATGGGGAATGCAGTGGGTGCCGATGCGTTTCACTTGACGAAGCAGCATGGATTCCGAGTCTCCATCCCGATGGTGCGCGATCACATAGTCGTTAGGTTTCCACTCGAGGTCGGGATTGACAAAAATCATTTCCTCTTTGCTGAACAGAGGCTCCATCGAATCATCTTGGACTTTCACGGCGAAGGTGTACGCCCCGGACACGTCGGTCGCCTCGATCATCGCCTCGGCTTGGAGGAACTCAGGAAGGGTTTTCATTGTTACGACCTGGCCTATTTGATCCCAGCGCAGCAGGGGAAACTTTTGGATGTGACCCGCTGCGGAGTGAAGAGTTTTGACCGGCAATCCAACCGTCGTTCGTGCGTTCGGTGACACACCGGTGCGCAAGAAGTCTGCGTCCATCCGGAAATACTTCGCAAATTTCTCCCAGACCGCAGGATCGTCCAGAGTTTTGTTGGCAAGAATATTGGCGATTGTCCGGAAAGGGACTCCGACCAGCGAGGCTAATTCCTTTTCCGTCAAACCCTCGCCTAATTCCCTGTGGATGAGGCCTTTGAGATTCAAGATAAAGGTCCCTCCCTGACTCGATGGCGACATTCAGCAGCTGAAGTAACAAACTACAGATCCGCGCAGTCAGTCCTTTTCATTTCACGAGCTCCTGCGATTCGACATCCTGAGCTGCCCTCAAAGTCTTACAGATTTCACAGTCTCGCGCTATCAGGAAAAAGGCGGTTCGTTTGTTGAATTGGACGACAAGGATCCTGTCGTTTTATAAAGGACAACGATGGAGAGGCGAGACAGACACGCAGCGAGGACGATCAGGGTGCACGATCACATCAAAATGCCGTCACGTCCGCTTGGATGTTGTTTGGATTCGTAGCCGTTACCTCGAAAGCTTCTGCCACCGTTGCACATATTCTTGAACTGCCGTGACAAACGCCGCATGACTCCAGGTCAAAGGGGAAACCGAAAGAGGGACACCGGAGTAGGGGTGAATCTGTTCCGAGAACACTCCCGAAGGCAGAGCATGACGGGCGCACCATTCGAATAGCGGCAGCGCTCTTTTCAGGTCTTCCTTGCTGTTTGCCGTTGCAATGAGCCACTGAGCCAGCCAGAGCGTGCAGATGAACCAGGAATTTCCAGGAACGTTCTCAAGATCCTGACTCTGCCGGTGATAGTAATCGCCCTCGTACCGAGCCATGCCGCCGATGTTGGTCTTCACCCGGAGGCGTTCTTGCACAGCCTTCATGGTCTGCACGATACGCGGATCGTCCGGTGGAAACATGCCGAAATACCACAGCCCGAACAGCGATGAATCAAGAGTTTCATCGATGGTCCAGTTTTCATCCGAGGCTCGATTCGCCATCCTGACAAAACGATTCAATTCCGGGCGATAGAGAATGTTTTCCACTCCTTCCTTGATTTGGTCGGCCGCACCGGTGTAACGCCCGGCGAGCGCCTCTTCTCCGAAGGCGTTTGCGAACCGAGCAGCAGCGATGAGACCGCCCCACACGGCTCCGCAGGTAAAGCCCAAGACGCCGCGCCGTTCCTCCCAGAGGTCGTAGGAAGATAACGGCAATCCCGTGGCTGCATCGCGATAATTCGCCATGAAGTCCGCGGCGCGGACGATCAGCGACCGGTACAGCGGCTTGATGTACTCGACATTTTTCCACGTCTCGAACCGGTTCCAGAGGGCCCAGAGGACGAGGGCGGTCTCATCCTCCTGAATCGGCAACTCCTTCCGTCCGTCGCGCACCCATGGATGCCAGCTCGAGGCCAACGTGCCGTCCGGATTGTATTTGTGGAGCAAATATCCCTCTTTGGTCAGGACCCGATCGCAGAAGAGATAGAAGGGACGCGCGACTTCCAGGAATCCTGCCAAGTCCAGCGCATACGCGACCATCGCGCCGTCGCGAGGCCACATGTAAGAATAGGTATCGCGCACTTCAGAGGCGATGTCGGAGTCATTGGCGGCAACGATGGCGCCATCGTTGTCGATCTGCGTGCGTATGATGAGCAGACTCAGGCAGTAGAGTCGACAAATCTCAACCGGCAGATCCGCGAAGTCCGGCCGGTGTGCGTCCAGCCAGAGCTGCCAGTACGAGGCGGTTCGATCGATAAACGTCCAAGGACCACGGTGACGCACAGACCGGTTGAGTCGTGTCACCTCGTCAAAGTTTGAGCCGACCGCCAGCCAGTAGTACGCGGTTTTCGCGGCGTGGGCCGGCACAATGAGATGGACTGCTATGGTGGAATCGACCGATCCTTGCGCGATCGGGTTCCCGGAGAGCAGACCATCTTCTGCGTCCTTCCATGTGCCCTTCAGATTGTTGACCTCCTTGTGCCCGCAGGCCCATTGATGGAGGCCGATGTGCCAACCCTGGACGGAATCCGGCACATCCTCCGGTCGTTTGCCCGGCACAGCCGCGTTGATGAGGAACCATCGTGAGCCCTTGTAATGGTAGATCGCCCGGCGCTCCGGTTCATAGTAAGCCGTGTCGCCTAGCTCGTGTCCTGAGATATGAAAGTCATGATGAAAAAACAGCCGCACCTCGCGGTCACGGTCTGCCGCGTTTCTGACTTCGATACGACGAAGGTAGAGATTCTCGTGAAAGTCGACGGCGTCCTGACAACTCACATCGAGTTGGAGATCCGGATGGGAGAGGTCGACCTGTGTCACCAGCGTTTCATGGGAATACCGCAGCCGCCGACTCCAGCGCGGATCGTCCAGCCACACGAACCGCCCATCGACCCAGATGCCGAAACGGCAAACATGCCCGTCGGTATGATTCTCCAAACCAACATGCGGCCAATAGAGATCGCGAAGCTGATAGGTACCGTCGAAGTTGAGGAGCAGTGACCCATTGCCAAGAGGCAGATCACGCGGCACGTGACGTCCCTTTCTCCACGCATTCCTGTCGATCGGAATGAGCCGATAGGGTAGGGGCCTATTTACGCATCTCTTCACGGTTGCGTGCAAGTGGCCGACGTATGAGGCCGATCAAAAACGTCAGATGATTCCGGGACGGTGGGATACTGGTTGCCTCCTTCTCTGAACTATTGAACCGCCGATGAAGAGAGAGGTGCGGCGCTGAGGAATATCACACTGATTCCCGCGGTGTGATCGACTCTCTCGACAACCCGGCGTTGGCGGCAACGTCCAACGCCACGGCTGCCCAATCGAGGTCCGCCCGCCCTTGAGCCATCATCGCCAGAAAGCGGTCATGCAGCAGGCTCGCCAAAGGCATGGGCACCGTGGCGGCCGCTGCCGTCTGCAGGACCAGGTTGATATCCTTGAGCCCCAGCGAGACCGTAAAGCCGGCCGGCCTGTAGTGCTCCTGCGCGATCGCGTCTCCGTAGATTTGATAGGTGGGACAGGCAAATAGCGTCTGGCTCAGCATGGCGGCCAGCTTCGTCCGGTCAACCCCGTTTTTTTCCGCCAAGGTCAGAGCTTCAGCCAAGGCTTCGATCGCAGAAGCCAGGAGAAAGTTTCCGGCGAGCTTGACGACATTGGCCGCTCCTGGTTCCTCACCGAAGTCGAAGAGTCCTTGTCCGAGCGTATGTAGGATTGGTCGCACCCGGTCTTTGGCTGCTTGTGGGCCCGAGAGGCAGATCCAGAGTTTCTGTGCGACTGCCGCCTCTGGCCTTCCGAAGACCGGCGCGGCAAGATAGGCCACCTGATACTTGTTATGGTGTTCGGCGAGACGGCGCGCAGTCGTGGGAGATATGGTGCTCATGGACAGGTGGATGCCACGGGGGCCTAAGCGCTCCAGAATGCCTCTCTCTCCGAGCACAATCGTCTCAACCGCCTGATCGTCGGCCAGCATCGTCAGTACGATTCCGCCGGCTTCTGCTGTGTCACAGGGATGAGGCATCAACTTCGCCCCTTGCGCGACCAAGGGCGTGGCTTTGTCCGGCGTGCGATTGTAGACACGGAGACGGTAGCCTGCTTTGAGGAGACTGCCGGCCATCGCTCGTCCCATATTTCCCAAACCGATAAATCCGATGAGGTCCGTCATCCGTTGCTTTTCCATCGATCATGCGCGCGCCAGGCTCATCACTCAACGACCCACACCGCGTACCCGGTCGCCTGCTGCAGCAGCTTCCGTGTGATACCTCCGAAAAAGAGCTTTTTCAGGCCTGACACGCCATGCCGGCCGACCACGATGGTCTGAAACCGGCCCTTTCGAGCTTCTTCGAGAATAGTTCCGACGACATCGTCTTCGTAGCCGAACTTCAGGCGGACCCCAGAGGCGGGGAATCCAGTCCTCTCGAGCGTCTGATGAGCCTTCGACAAAATCTTGGATTCCAGTTTCTGCTCCTTCCGATACCAGGACTTCCGATCTTTCCTGAGTTGCTTGCCCAACTGTTCCTCACGAACAGGATCCTCGGATCCTCCATGCTCCCGTAAAACCGGTGGCAGTGGGTTGAGAACATGAAAGAGCGTCACGTTCACACCGGGAGTGGAGTGCAGTAGCCGTCCCACATATTTCACCGCCCTGGTTGAATCCTTGGAGCCGTCAACCGCAACCAGAATCCGAATGGAAAGGTTGCTCCGATTGATGGAGGACCGCCGCCCGACCTTGCTGCTCAACTTGCTCCGGTCGGCTCGCTTTGGCAATACAGGCTGAGCGGCGGGACGAGAGGCGAGCACATCCCGCTTCATGGTCAACGTTTTCCGAACAGGAGATTGACTATTTTCTCTCGTCATCGCGACCTCACCAAGAGGATGAGGTTTGCAAGCTCAAAACGAACAGCCTTCTTCACAATTTCAGATCATGGTCAGGAAGACAGCTCGCATGCGTCAACACGTTCGTTGCTCTCCTTATGCTTTCTCAAACGTAGCAGAAACAGGAGTTCCCGGTGAAGGGGGCATCTCGTTATTCGTAGAAGTTCGATGAAGTTGAGAAGTACTCTTGTACGTGCCTTGTGTAAGGATTTTAGAAGCTATCGCGTCATAGCACTATCGCGATTTATAGATACGATCATGTCATAAATACTTGTATTTGGTGTGTCCTACATGACAGAAATTGCTGAGGCACACCTGATCTGCTTCGATCTGCTTAAGAATCGACCGATCTGGTCAGATCCTACGCTAGCAGGCTGCGGAAAAACCCTCCGTTCATCCTTCGAGAGCCTCAGGACGAACGGAGCGGTCATCGAATTTACTGAGGTTTTCCGTTCGTGCTGAGCCCTTCGACTGACTCAGGACAGGCCTGTCGAAACACACAAACCAAGTTTTTCCATAGCCGGCTAGGGATTGTCCTAGCTGACCAGATTGGAAGTTTTAGGCTAATCCACTGGGAGGGATACGATACTGAGGGAATTCTGTTGCCAGAGTTATTCAAAAACCCCAAATCGGTGGTGCGGTTGAAAGAACTCGTCGTCGTATCGGGTGACTACCTGGGCTTGTCTCCTGAAAGTTCGACTAGACCGGACCATTTTCCATATCTGTCTGCGACAACGAGATCGAACAAGCCGATTGAATAAGAACCGAACCATCCCTGTCGACATCCGTCTCTTGGCACGCCCAGCATCGCTCGGACATGTGGTTTATTTGGTCGATCGAGAAGGCATTGTTCTGTACGCTCAGGGGAGCGATCCGGATTTCCTACAGGACCTAGGATTGCTGCCGGGCTATGACTGGTCGGGACGATCATTACGGTGCGAATGCCGACCGTTCATGCCCAAAGCGATGTGGAGGCCGAGACTCTGTGATCCATCGACAGGGCAGGCTCTTCGCGCCGACTGTCTCTCGGCCATGCGCCTCACAAGACCG
Source organism: Nitrospira sp. (assembly GCA_029194675.1). Classification (NCBI taxonomy): domain Bacteria; kingdom Pseudomonadati; phylum Nitrospirota; class Nitrospiria; order Nitrospirales; family Nitrospiraceae; genus Nitrospira; species Nitrospira sp. Next base: position 801,128 of record JARFXP010000002.1, read on the forward strand.
ATGGTGGACTCATGTTTAAGATTCTGATCGCCGATGATTTCCCCGTCCTCCGGGAAGGCGTCAAAGAGATCTTGAGCAACGTCATGTCTGTCACAATCGGAGAAGCCGCCGACATCCCGGAAATGCTTCAACTCATCAGGACTCAACCCTGGGATGTCGTCGTCCTGGATGTCAATATGCCGGGTGGCAGCTCAGTCGACGCGCTTCGTGAGGTCAAACGCGAATATCCCAAACTTCCGGTTCTTGTGTTGAGCATGTATCCGGAGGAACAGTACGCGCTACGGATGTTTAAGGCCGGCGCCAATGGATACCTCACCAAGACGGCCATTCCCACTGAATTGGTGCAAGCCGTCAAGAAAGTGCTCGGCGGCGGCAACTACGTCACCCCACGAATTGCCGAGCAACTGGCCGTCGCCTACGGATTCCCGACCAGGCATCGCGACCAACTCAGCAACCGTGAACTGGAAGTCTTGCGCCTGATTGCGTCGGGCAAGACGTGCACGGAGATCGCCGCCGAACTGTCTTTGAGCGTGACGACCATCATCACCTATCGGGCGCGGATTCTCGAGAAACTCCACCTGAGGAACAACATGGAACTCACGCGTTACGCGCTCGAACAGAAACTCGCTGTGTAATTCGACCAGCCTGCTTCCGGGACTGTGCGCGAGGTGGGATTGTTTCTCATCAGCCTCCGCAACGATGGTCTCTCTACCGGGCCCATGCGATGTGGGGGGCTTCGAGTGGAACAGCCGCATCCTGGTGGGCAGGCACGACGCGAGGAGTAAAGTGGGCCGACGGCCGCTTGGACTGAACGATTCCCTGGTACCGATGCCAACCCGGCGCGGTCGATGCTGTTTCCTCCCTGACGAGCGGCCGGCACAGGCGATCTTGTCCCTCTTCCGGATCAGCATAGAGTTCGACCCGGACAGCGGCAGGATCCAGCCGGCCTAAATGGACCGGCACCAAGAAGCGCCACAACTCACCTTCGCGCGTGATTCGCACTTCTCCGAAACGAATGCTTGGCCAGTGTTGCTCCACCGCAGCTTGCCAGGCGACAAGATGCTTCACCAGGCTCCCGCCTTCCGCCATTCGCTTGCGATAGTTCCGGGTTGCAGGGAGGTAGAGGGTCTCTACATACTCGCGCAACATACGATTGCTGCTGAATGCGGTAGCGAGCCGGGCCATACTTTCTCTGATCCGAGCGACCCACTTGTTTGAAATGCCACGCGCATCCCGCGTATAAAACTCCGGTACAATCTGCCGTTCCAACAGATCATACAGCTGCCCTGCCTCGACGACGTCCCACTCAGCATCGTCGTGCTCCCGACCGTCGCCCAAAGGCCAGCCCACTTCCAGGCCGTAGGCCTCGGCCCACCAGCCGTCCAGTTCAGAAAGGTTGAGCCCACCGTTGACCAGGACCTTCATTCCGCTTGTCCCGCACGCTTCCCATGGGCGTCTCGGCGTGTTGATCCACAAGTCCACGCCTTGCACCAGATGCTGAGCCAAGACCATGTCGTAATCCGCGATAAAAATGACCCGCTGGCGAACCGCCGGCGAACGCGCGAAACGCACGAACTGTTGAACGAGGTGCTTGCCCTCTTTATCCTGTGGATGTGCCTTTCCCGCCACCACAAGTTGGACTGGTCGTTCGGGTTGGTTCAGGAGCCGGGCCAACCGTTCAGGATCATGGAGCAACAATGTGGGACGTTTATAGGCTGTGAATCGCCGGGCGAACCCGATCGTCAAGGCCTGGGGGGCGAGCGCCTGCCGGATCGCCGAGACTGCCTCGGGATCGGCACTGAGCAACTGATATTGAAGCACCAGCCATTGCCGGGCATAGGTTACGAGGGCTTGCCGACCTTGTGCGCGCAACTTCCAGAGGTCTTCGTCCGATACGTCGCGGATCGCCTTGGGTAGTTCCTTCAAGAGCCCTCGCCACCGCTCTTTGCCGCAGGTCTCCGTCCAAAGCCTATCCGCCCACTCCGAATCCCACGAAGGCACATGCACTCCGTTGGTCACAGACGTCACAGGCACTTCCTGTTCCGGCCATCGCGGATAGAACGGCTGAAACAGCCGGCGGCTGACCGCGCTGTGCAGTCTGCTGACCCCGTTCACAAAGAGGCTTCCTCGCATCGCCAGCGCCGCCATCGTGAAGGGTTCTTCCGTGCTCTGAGGATGAGTACGGCCCAGGCGAAGGAATTCTTCCATTCTCATGCTTAATTGACCGGCGTACTCGCGAAAGTAGCGCTGCATCAAGCTCGGCGGGAAGGCGTCGAATCCCGCCGCCACCGGGGTATGCGTGGTGAAGATCGTGCCGGCTCTCGTCGCGCACCACGCTTCTGCGAAGGGTTGCCCCGTCTTCTGCATATAACTCCGAGCCCGTTCCAACACTGCAAAGGCCGCGTGCCCTTCGTTTAAATGACAGATTTCCGCCTCAATGCCCAGCGCGAGGAGCACACGCCAGCCACCAATGCCCAACACCATTTCCTGAATCAGACGGAGTTCCGGTCGGGCGTCGTAGAGTTTGCTCGTAATACCACGGTCGAATGCGCTGTTGAGCTGATCGTTGCTGTCCAGCAGGTATAACGTAGTCCGCCCGACCTGCACGAACCAGACGCGAAGGAATACGGTGCGACCCGGCAGCTCGAGTGGGACGCGAAGCCATTCTCCCTTGGCCAGCATGACCGGCTGGATGGGAAGGCTGATCGGATCGTTGTACGGAAAGGCCTCGATTTGCCAGCCGTTACCAGCCAGGAGTTGGCGGAAATATCCCTCTTGATAGAGGAGGCCGACCCCGACCATCGGTACGTCGAGATCGCTGGCTGTCTTCAACATATCCCCGGCCAGAATACCCAAGCCACCGGCATAGAGCGGAAGCGCCTCGCCAAGCCCGAACTCCATGCTGAAATAGGCGATCGTCTTGAGCGCCGGGGGAGGATAGCGCTCACGACACCACCCGCGCTCGGCTAGATACCTGCGCCTCGCAGCGACAACCTGTTGCAGTTCCTCTCTGAAGACCGAATCGTGCGCGGCTTGTTCTAACCGCTCATGCGGAACATACTGGAGCACCGACCGAGGATTGCGCGTCTGGTCCCAGATATCGGGGTCAAGCATAGTCCACAACTTGTCGCTGGTATGGACCCACGTCCATCTGACATCGAGCGCCAGTTCCGCGAGGGGTTTCAACTCCTCAGGAAGCGCGCGGAGCATCACTAGTGGGTGCTTAGTCATGGTGTGATCCCCATCCTTTCGTGAGCGGTTGTCGCCGACTTGCTCCTCATGTGACAACTGTCGACTCGTCACGCCGGCGGCTCAGCCAAGCCTCCGTGAGTTGGCTCTTGACCTCACCGGCATCCGGTCGGAGGCCGACCCAACCCTCAATCGAGATGATCTCTCACATGGTTCTCTGGGGGTTCTGCCAGCCGTCGCCTCCGATCAGCCCATCGGCTTCACGCGGGCCCCAGGTGTTTGGGGCATACTCGTACAGTGGCGTCGTGGTCTTGAGAATCGGGTCCAAGGCGCGCCAGGCGGCTTCCACTCCATCGTTGCGAGCGAAGGGCATGGGGTCGCCTCTCATGGCGTCTCCGAGCAGACGCTCATAGGGGTCTAACCCCTTTCCCCTCGTGTCCTCCGAACTCACGCCGCATGGCGGACAGCACTTTGTCTGCGAACTCCGCTTCCCGCGCGAGCTGAACCACTGGTAGAGCGCCGCGCTCAGGACAGGAGCGGGAACCGCCTCGTCGAGGGCGGCGTTGATGGTCCATCGTCCCTCCCGGGAGTCCGACACCCGACCGGAGAATTGAGAGAGGTCAGGACTCTCGATGAGCACACTCGAAGTGAGGTCGAGGAGCCATGACGCGATCACGCTGCCTCTGCGCCAGACCTCGGCAATGTCGGCCAGATCGAAGGTGTACCGGTAGTGATCGGGATGCCGCAGCGGAGCGGTCTCAGCATCGGGAGGCGGCGGGCGGTTTCCGACATCGGCGTGACGCAGGATGTTCAGTCCCTCCGCATAGGCCGCCATAAGGCCGTATTCGATCCCGTTGTGCACCATCTTCACGAAGTGGCCGGCACCGCTTGCCCCACAATGCAGATAGCCCTGCTCGGCGGTGCCGCCCGCCTTTTCGCGACTCGTTGTGCGAGGAGCGGCTTTCATGCCGGGAGCCAAGGCGGCGAAGATAGGGGCGAGCCGCTCGACGATGTCCTTGTCGCCACCGATCATCAGACAAAAGCCACGGTCGAGTCCCCAGACACCTCCACTCGTCCCAACATCCACGTAGTGAATGCCTTTGGGTGACAGTTCTGTTGCGCGCCGAATGTCATCATGATAGTGGGAGTTCCCTCCGTCGATGACGATATCGTCGCGATCAAGGTGCGGAATGAGATCGCTTAATGTCCGATCCACCATGCCGGCCGGCACCATCAACCAGATGATGTGGGCCTTGGGCAGATGATGGACGAACTGTTGGAGCGAGTCGACTCCCTGCGCACCTTCCTTCACGAGCGCTTGCACGGCTTCCGGATGGATATCGTATACGACGCAGCGATGGCCGGCTCGCATCAGTCGTCGTGTCATATTTGAACCCATCCGGCCGAGTCCGATCAGTCCAAGTTCCATACACACCTCTTTCTCTCGACTGCGGCAGCCAAGTCCTTCTTGGTCGCCGCTCCCTGAGTCAGTGTTCCCTCAGACTACTTGCCAGGCCTCGCGCACTCGCCACCTGTGTCTTGGCGACGGCCACGATCTGCTCCGGCGTAAAACCGAATTTCCGCTGCAGCTCTTTCAGCGGCGCCGAGGCCCCGAAGGTTTTCATACCTATGACGGCGCCGCCGCGCCCGGTGTATTGTGTCCACCCGAACGTCGAGGCCTGTTCCACGGCGATACGCGCGGTCACGTCGGGAGGGAGCACCAGGTCGCGATATTCTTGGCTCTGCTGTTCGAACAGTTCCCAGCAGGGCATGCTCACCACCCGAGCTTTGATGCCGTCGTCCCTCAACTGCTCAGCGGCCGCGACACAGAGCGCGACCGCGCTTCCGCTGGCCAGCAGCAACACGTCCGGAATTCCCTCACCGCCGTCGACGAGTACGTACGCTCCCTTGGCTACACCGGAGGCCGAGGCAACTTGCGTGCGATCCAGCGTCGGCAGCGCCTGTCGCGACAGGACCAACAACGCCGGTTCGTGCCTCAACTGCATGAGGATGCGCCAGGCCTCGACCACTTCGTTGGCGTCCGCCGGCCGGAGCACGAGAAGATTTGGGACGGCTCGGAGCGACGCTAGCTGTTCGACCGGTTGATGGGTCGGGCCGTCTTCGCCCAGGCCAATCGAATCATGGGTGAAGATGTAGATGACCGGAAGCTCCATGAGCGCAGACAGCCGGATCGCCGACCTGGCGTAATCGCTGAAAATCAGGAAGCTGGACCCGCATGGCCGGACTTTTGACAGCGAGAGCCCGTTCAGCACGGCGCCCATCGCATGCTCACGAATGCCGAAGTGGAAGTTCCGGCCTCCATATGAACTTGCTTCGAAATCTCCCGCTTTGTCGAGCGTGAGCCTGGTCTTCGTCGAGGGCGCCAGATCAGCGGAGCCGCCGATCAACCAGGGCACATGCTTGGCAATGGCGTTCAACACCTTGCTTGATGAATCCCGCGAGGCGAGCCCTTTGACGTCGGCTGGAAAAGTCGGCAGGTCTTTCTCCCATCCGTCCGGCAGGCGGCGGTGTTGCATTCGATCCAGTTGGTCGGCGAGGTCCGGAAAGCGCTGTTTGTAATCGGCGAATGTCGCCATCAAAGTCTCGCGCGCCTGATGCCCGCGCTTGCCCATCACGGTTTGGAAATGTTCGCGGACTCCGTCCGGGACCAGGAACTTGGCTTCCTCCGGCCAGCCGTAGTTGCGCTTGGTCAGCCGGATCTCCTCCTCGCCGAGGGGCTCGCCGTGCGCCGCGTGGGTGTCCTGCTTGTTGGGCGAGCCGTAGGCGATGTGACTATCCACGATGAGCAGGGTGGGCCGGTCGGTGGTGCGCCTGAACGTATTGAACGCACGGTCAAGCATCGTCAGATCATTCGCGTCGCCGACGCGCGTGACGTTCCAACCGTAGCCGATGAAACGCGTGGCCACGTCTTCGCTGAAGACTAAGTCGGTGTGCCCTTCGATCGTGATCTTGTTGTTATCGTAGATCCAGCAGAGATTGGAGAGTTTGAGATGGCCGGCCAGCGACGCGGCTTCTCCCGACACCCCTTCCATCAGACACCCGTCGCCGCACAAGCCGTACACGTCGTACTCAAACATCCTGAAATCCGGGCGATTGAAATACTCCGCCATCCACTTGCCCGCGATGGCCATGCTGACGCTGGTCGCGACTCCCTGGCCCAGCGGGCCCGTCGTGGTCTCAATGCCGGAGGTCCACCGGTACTCCGGATGGCCCGGACACTTGCTGTCGAGCTGGCGAAAGCGCTTGATGTCGTCGAGTGTGACCGAGAGTTCCCCCAGCGCCTCGTACTGAGGGTTGACCGCCTTGACGCCGCAGAGATGCAGCAGCGAATAGAGCAGCATAGAGGCATGGCCGTTCGATAGCACGAAGCGATCGCGATTCGGCCAGATCGGGTCTTTAGGATCGAACCGCAGAAACCGTTGCCACAAACAATAGGCCACCGGTGCCAGCGCCATTGGCGTCCCGGGATGGCCCGAAGCGGCGGCCTGCACCGCGTCCATTGAGAGCGTGCGAATCGTGTTGATACAGAGCATGTCAAGTCGCTTGTGGTCCTGAGTCATGTTGCCCTCTCTCGTTTAATTGGCGGCGTAGCGTCGACGTCTCGATGGTTCCAGAAAGCCGAACGTTTCCGGCTAAGCAGCGCCTCAGGCTGTCGATAGCGGTACAATCAGCCGGACGGCCTGTTCTTCACTCAATGGACGACAGATTCCTGGACAGGTGAGGCAAGGGTGGACTCCAGTGCTTCGCCTAGCGTCGTCAAGCCGGCTGTGACCTCTTCGCGTAGATGGACCCGCAGCACCCGTCTGCCGTGTTTGCGCAACGATTCGAGATCGCCGAGCGCCTGGGCATGTTTGAAGACGCCGAATGTGTAGGGCTTATCAGGAATCGCCGCGTCGATCGCCTCGTCGGCAGTGATCAGCAGGAAGAGACCCGTATTGGGACCGCCTTTATGGAATTGCCCGGTGGAATGGAGGTAGCGAGGCCCGTAGCCGACCGTCGTGGCGACATGCAATCGATCCCGCAACAGTTCACGGATCGCCTGAAGCCGTTCCTCGATGTCCGTCTGTTCAGGGAGGTATGCCAGCAACGCCACATAATCTCCGACGAGAGCTTGCTGAAAGAATCGTCGCAGCACCTCCGACGCGGAATGCCCGACCTCCCGGGCGTAGAGCGCCAACGACCCTTCCACGACCGTCGAAGATTCTTCAGGCAACCCTCCTCCCTGTTCGACGTTCGCAAGCAAGCGGTTGGTGTTATCCTTGCTCTCCTGCACATTCGGCTGATCGAATGGGTTTATGCCGAGGATCGCCCCGGCTGTCGCCGCGGCCATTTCCCAACGGAAGAACTCCTGTCCAAGATCGAGCGGATCTTCCAGTTGAATGCTCACGACCGGTTTCCCTGCCGCCTGTAGAGCCGCGAGGTTCCGATCCAACGACTCGTCACGTTCGTCCTGTGCGTGGATAGAAATAAACAGCCGATCATCCCCATAGACGGATGACTCCCCGAAAGCTTCACCCGCGACCGGCAGCAACCCGACGCCTTCCTTGCCGGTACTTTCAGCCAGCAGTTGCTCGATCCAGAGTCCCAACGCCCGAAGCGAAGGCGAGGTCAGGAGCGTGACCTTGTCGCGGTGGTGCAGAGCCAGTTCTCCCATCACCGTGCCTAAGACGATTCCAGGAGCTTCTTTGACCGGCACGCAGGCCGCGTTGGCATGCACCATCCGAAGGGCACGCACCAGCAATTCAGACACATTGACGCCCATCAGCGTCGCGGGCACGAGGCCGAAATATGACAGAGCGGAATACCGACCGCCGATATCGGAAAAATTCAGAAAGACTCTCCTGAACCTCCGTTCTTCAGCCTGCTTGACCAGTGGGCTGTCCGGATCCGTGATCACGACAAAATTGTCTCCTGCTTGAAGGCCCTTGATCTTCTTCAGCTTGGCAAAGAAATAGTCCCTGAACGCCAAAGGCTCGGCGGTTGTCCCGGATTTGGTCGCGACAATAAACAGGGTATCGGCCAAAGGTCCTTCTTGTTCGATCTTTAGGACTGTCGCGGGATCGGTCGTATCCAGCACCATCAACGGGAGCCCGCCTGTCCTCCGTGGACAGATTCGCTGGAAGACCAGCGGAGCCAAACTGCTGCCTCCCATCCCCATATGAACGACGCGCCGAAACCCGTCGCGGCGGACTTCCTCGGCGAACCCGAAGAGCTCGTCAAGATGGTCTTCCATTTTCTCCGCGACATGCAGCCATCCCAAGGAGTGCCGGATCGCCTCTTGATGGTGCGCATCCGGCTTCCACAAGGCCGCCTCTTTCCGCCAACAGCGAGAGGTGAACCGATTTTGCTCTAGGGCGTTGAGCCGATCCTGAAGGAACGAGTCGTATCCCGGAAGCGTCAACGTTTGCCGATCCAACGGCTCTTTCAAGGTCGCCGTGCGCTTTCGTTCGATGCTTTCCGTGAGACCATCGAACGCCGTAATGAATTTCCGGATACCGTCTTCCTCGAGTTGGTCGCTCACCTTCTCCAGATCGATCCCGATCTTACGGAGCCGATCGAGCACATTCCGCGCCTCCGTTATTCCTTCTTCCAATCGAGCCGACGGCCGGCCGTGATCCCGATAGGCCTGCAACGTCTCCAGCGTCAGTGTGTTCACTGTATCCGGACCGATCAGCGCCTCCACATACTTCACGTCGCTTTCCTTCGGATTCTTGGTGCTCGTGCTGGCCCAGAGCAATCGTTGCGGTCTCGCCCCTTGAACAGCCAGTGGACGGAACCGCTCACCATGGAAGAGCTCTTTGTAGATCTCGTATGCGGCCTTGGCGCAGGCAATGGCCGTCTGTCCGAGGAGGTCATGATAAGACTTGTCGGTATTCCTCTCCTGCCGGCGCTGGTCCAACAAAGAATCCACGAGGATGTCAATTCTACTGAGGAAAAAGCTCGCTACCGACGCCACGCGGCCGAGCGGCATCCCTCTCGCCAGGCGGGCCGTCAGTCCCTCAACGTAGGCTTCGCAGACATCGCGATAGCGGGAAAGGCCGAACAGCAAGGTGACGTTGACATTAATACCCTCCGCTGTGAGCTGACGGATGGCAATGATCCCCTCGCGCGTTCCGGGCACCTTAATCATCACATTCGGTCGGTTGAGCAGTTGCCAAAGACGGCGCGCTTCCTCCACGGTTCCTGTCGCATCATCGGCCAGGTCCGGGGAGACCTCAAGGCTTACGAAACCGTCTCTTCCCTCCGTCTGGTCATAGACTCGTCTGAACAGGTCGGCGGTGCATTGCACATCGTTGAGGGTCAGATCCTCATAAATCTCCCGGGAGGCTTTGCCTTCCAGCGTGAGGGCACGAATTCTGTCGTCGTAGTCACGACTCCCCACGATGGCTTTTTCAAAAATGGAAGGATTGGACGTGACTCCTCGAGCGCCGCAGTCCTCCCTCAACTGCTGCATCTCGCCCGAGGTCAGCATGCCCCGCCGAATGAAGTCCAGCCAGATGCTCTGTTCAAACGTCTGAAGGTGTAGTAAGGGATTGGTCATGGTATCCTTCCCAAGCTAGAAATCTTCCCTATAACGACTGAGTTAATCGACCACTCTGCGTATTCGACGGAGGCTTCCGCTGATCGCTTGCTGCTGAATGCCCGAGAATCTCACACCCAAGCCGAAGGTCTTCGTCTCGAAAGTGTCTCTATCCTGACCAAGATTGATACATCCATTCGACCAGTCAGAACATCAGGAAAACTCTCATCGTTCTGCCGAAAAATCACAGCGTTTTCTGTGTCCTTCCACTGAGGACAAAAGACCCGTTCTTATACAGCTTCGTGGTTTCCGCCTCGATGATGTCCTGCACGCCTTCTCCTTTGATCTCGCCTCTCGGTAAACCGCTTTACCGCTGACGCAATCCCGGACGCACCACCTGATACGGCCGCAGGAGGTAGGCCACCAATGCAAATCCGCTCCAGATGTGGACGAGTCTGCTGAATGGGATCAGCGCAAACAGAGTCATCCCTAATACCATATGAACTTGATAGACCAGCGACAGCTCCACCACGAAGGAAGCGGCGTCCCCGTGAAACGTGATGATATGACGGGCCCATTGGGACAAGGGTATCAAGTTGCCTCCTGACAATTCCTGGGCGGAAAAATACAGTGTGACCAAGCCGAAGGACAAGGTCATGAGAATCCATAGGAGCACGACCATGTCCATCACGCGCGTGGTCGCGCGGATTCTCGGCTCCGTCACGCGCCGATGGATGAGCATGAGGAGCCCGACCAAGCAGGCTGATCCGAAGAGTCCACCGCTGATCATGGCCACCAACTGATGTCCAGGTAGACCGATACCCATCATCCCGAACACCTCCGGCATGAGAATGCCGATAAAATGTCCCAGGAAGAGGAACAACACGCCGACGTGGAAGAGGTTACTGCCGAATCGGAGCGTTCCGCGCCTGAGCAACTCGCTTGAATCGCTGGTCCAGGTATATTGGCCTCGCTCGAACCGCAGCAAACTGCCCAGGAGAAACAGGGAGCCGACGATGTACGGATAGATTTGAAAGAAGAACTCGTGAAGATTGGACATATCACATCCTCATCCTGTCGAATCGTGTCAGGTCTCACGATGTCTGTCGCCGCCGAGCGGTTCTTTCGTGAACGTTCCCTGCACTCCCATTCGAATCCCGGACTGCTTCCGACGAAGAAATCGCTTCATGCTACGAATCGGGGACGAGGTTCCCGATAACACGGAGCCGGGAATCATCGCCGTGAGGGCATCGAAGGCTCCAGCGTAGGGGGAACAGACAGCCGCGAGCCGGTTATGCAGAGATTCCACCACATCTTCGATGGCGGCGAGTCGCCCTTGCGCCTCCTCAGGTGGAATCAGGGACAGGAACTCGAGGAACAGCGGAAGAAAATCCGGCAATTCCCGGCTCGTCGGTTCCAGACCGAACCGTCGGTATTCTTCCACCTGTCGAGCCATCGCCTCACCCCGCTCGCGGGAATCCCCCATCGTGTGCTCGAAGACATGCAGTGAATGGGCGGCATTTCGATCAAAGGTCTCCACGTATGTCGCTTGCAGGTCGATCAAGGTTCCGCGCTGCAGATGGGTGAACAAGCCGTCGAGCCGACGCCCCGCGCGCCGGCTTCGTCCGGTCTCGGTGGACAGGATCGCCCGCAACTCGCCGACCGATTGCAGCCAATGCTGTTCGGGATAGGTCAAGAGCAGGGTGATGACCTTATAGAGCCTCACGGCCTGCGGCTCCCTCTCTTGATCTCATTCACGCTGATCAATTGCACCTTCGTCCGTTCCTTGCCGGCGAACACACTCGCCCCCGTCACTCCCTCGGAAAATCGGCTGTCGGCGGAGAAGCCGCAGGAACCCTGGTCATCGAAACTATGTGACATGGCCTCCTGATGGTTGGTTGGAATGACGTAACGGTCTTCATAATCGGCAATCGCGAGGTACCGGTACATCTCCTCGATCTGGGCTTCGCTCAGTCCCACCCGTGGCAGCGACAGGGCTGCGTCGTCCCCCATGTCTTTCTTTCGCATGTAGCGGCGCATCGCGAGCAGCCGATCCAACGCGCGCACGACGGGCTCCTCTTTGCCTGCCGTCAGAAGATGTGCGAGGTAGCGTACAGGAATCCGGAGGGAGGATGTATCGGGAAGCCCGTCCACCTCAGAATGCGCAGTCTCGGCTGAATTCGAAACCGGTGAGAGCGGGGGTATGTACCACACCATGGGCAACGTTCGGTATTCGGGATGGAGAGGAAACGCCAGACGCCACTCGATCGCCATCTTATAGACGGGGGACCGCTTGGCAGCCTCCAGCCAATTGTCTGGAATCCCGTTCTGTTTCGCCTGCGCCTGCACAGCCGGATCTTTGGGATCGAGAAACAGTCCAAGCTGGGCCTCATGCAGATCCTGTTCCTGTTCGACGGTCGCCGCTTGTTCGATGCGATCCGCATCATAGAGGATGACTCCCAGGTATCGCAGGCGACCGACGCAGGTCTCCGAACAGATGGTCGGCTGGCCGGATTCGATGCGCGGATAACAAAAGGTGCATTTCTCAGCCTTGCCTGTGTGCCAGTTATAATAAATCTTCTTATAGGGACAGCCGCTGACGCACATCCGCCAGCCACGACACTTATCCTGGTCCACCAGCACAATGCCGTCTTCCTCTCGTTTATAGATCGAACCGGACGGACAGGACGCGACGCAGGTGGGATTCAAACAATGCTCGCAGAGCCGGGGGAGGTAGAACAGAAAGGTGTTTTCGAATGAAGCCAGGAGATCCTGATCGATTCCATCGACATTGACGTCCTTGAAGCGCTCCGCTGACTCGCCGCCAAGATCGTCTTCCCAATTCGGACCCCCGTCGATCTTGTCCTTGATTTCCCCGGTGATGATGGACATTGCCCGGGCTGTGGGCGTCGTCGGTCCTTCCGGCGCGCGCTGGAGTGTGTTGTAGTCGAAGGTAAATGGTTCGTAGTAATCGTCCAGCTGCGGCAAGTTGGGGTTCGAGAAAATGTTGGTCAGGATTCGCCAGCGCGCGCCCTGTTTCGGCTTGATCGTGCCGTTCTCCTTACGTTCCCAACCGCCGTTCCAGCGTTCCTGGTTTTCCCATTCATGGGGATAGCCGACGCCCGGCTTGGTTTCGACGTTGTTGAACCAGACGTATTCCATGCCTTCACGTGACGTCCACACGTTCTTGCAGGTAATGGAGCAGGTGTGACAGCCGATGCATTTATCAAGGTTCATGACCATAGCCACCTGCGCGCGGACTTTCATAAGACCTCCATTGATGAACGTCTCCCATCGCTTGAGCGTTAGCGTCTGGTCGCAAGGGGATCGGCATCCCACGTGACCCGTTCGAGCCTCCGCACCACGACCATCTCGTCTCGGTTGGTCCCGACCGTTCCATAATAGTTATAACCATAGGCCAGGTGCGCGTACCCACCGATCATGTGAGTCGGTTTCATGATGATCCTTGTCAGGCTGTTGTGAATGCCTCCGCGCCGGCCCGTGGCTGGAGCCACCGGCATGTTGATGATCTTGTCTTGCGCGTGGTACATCATCGCCACTCCTCGCGGTATCCGCTGGCTGAGAATCGCCCGCGCCACGAGCGCGCCATTGGCATTGACGACCTCGATCCAATCGTTGTCCCTGATACCTGCTTCTCTGGCCTCCGCTTCCGCCAGCCAGACGATCGGACCGCCTCGAGACAGGGTGAGCATCGGACTCGTCTCGCTGTAGGTCGTGTGGATTCCCCACTTCTGGTGAGGGGTGATCCAACTGACGACGAGGAAGTTCCTGTCACCGTTTTTCATGTGACGACGAAGCGCTTCAACGGATCGAGTATCCACGGGCGGCTTGTAGACGCAGACCTGTTCACCGAAGAGGCGCATCCACGGATGATCCTGGTAAAGTTGTTGGCGTCCCGTCAGCGTTCGCCAGGGGATCAGCTCCTGGATGTTGGTATAGCTTCCGGTGTAGGAGACCTTTTCCGATTCGATGCCGCTCCAAGTGGGCGAGGAGATAACCTTTCTGGGCTGCGCAACCAGATCGTCGAATGTGAACCGATCCTCAGCCCGCCCTTCGGCCAGATGCTTGTGGAATCGGCCGGTCCGCTGTGAGAGGGCTTCCCATGCCTTGACCGCGACGTGACCGTTCGTCTCCGGCGCCAGGGTCAAGATGGTTTGGGACGCCTGCCGGGCCGTTTCCAGCTTCGGATAGGGCTCTCGATTGTCCGTCTCGCCGTTGAGCCTGCGCAGCGCTTCAACTTCATCTCTACTGTCCCAGACGATTCCCTTCGCTCCTGTTCCCAGGTCTCGCGTCAGCGGCCCGAGTGCGACGAATCGATCATATGTTTCGCCGTAAGGTCGCGTGACCAGGGTCATGGTCGGCATCGTCTTACCTGGGATGGCTTCACAGTCGCCGCGCTTCCAGTCATCGGACGTCGTCGCCTGACCGAGCTCACTCGGTGTATCGTGCAACAGAGGCGTCAAGACGAGGTCTTTCCGTGTGCCCAGGACCGGTCCGGCAAGTTCGGAGAACTTCGAAGCGATCTCTTTAAAGATGTCCCAATCAGCCTTGCTCTCCCAGAGTGGGTTCACCGCCTCGCACAACGGGTGGATGAAGGGGTGCATGTCCGATGTGTTCAGATCGTCCTTTTCATACCAGGTCGCGCTGGGCAACACGACATCGGAGTAGAGACAGGTCGAGGACATGCGAAAATCGAGTGTCACCAACAGGTCGAGTTTCCCCGAGGGAGCCTCATCCCGCCAGATCACCTCACGCGGGAGCGGTGCCTCCTGTTCCTTGAGGTCGGGAGCCAGGACACCGTGGGCGGCGCCGAGCAGATGCTTCAAAAAGTATTCATGGCCCTTTGCGCTGGAGCCGATCAAGTTGGAACGCCAGATGAACAGGTTCCGGATGAAGTTCTTGGGGTGATCGGGATCTTCCGACGCCATTGAGAGAGCCCCGGTTCGCAGTTGCTCGACGGTATGCTCAACTGGATGTATACCCGCAGCTTCCGCTTCGCTCACCACATCGAGCGGATTTCTGTTGAGCTGAGGTGCGGAAGGAAGCCAACCTCTGCGTTCGGCCCGCACGTTCCAATCAATGAGATGGGCAGCATCCGCATCCGGATCGTCTTTGGCTGTCGGCGAGAGAGTCTCGGCCGGCCGTAGGCTTTCATACCGCCACTGATCGGTGTGGGCGTAAAAGAAAGAGGTGCCGTTCATGTGTCTCGGTGGGCGGACCCAATCGAGCGCAAAGGCCACGGTCGTCCAGCCGGCAAGAGGCCGCACTTTTTCTTGCCCCACATAATGAGCCCACTCTCCGCCTGATCGCCCGACGCATCCGCACATGACCATGATATTGATGATTGCGCGGTAGATCATGTCGGTGTGGTACCACTGGTTGATCCCGTTTCCGACGATCACCAGCGAACGGCCCCGTGTCTTCTCGGCATTCTCTGCGAACTCACGGGCGAGCCGAATGATCTGATGACGATGGACACCCGTATGTTTTTCTGCCCATGCCGGCGTATAGGGAATGTCCTGATCGTAGTCCCGTGCCGCTTGATCGTCTCCAAGCCCTCGATCGAGGCCGTAACTGGCCAGCAGGAGGTCATAGGCGGTGACCACAAGGCTGTCGCCGTGAACGGTGCTGAGCCGTCTGGCCGGAACCAGGCGGCGAAGAATCGGCAGATGATCATCTGAAAAATAGGGGAAGACGACCGACACGAACTCCTCTGCTTGCGGCAGTACGCTTAACGCGGGCGTGATCTTGCGGCCGGTCGCCGCGTCGGCCAGATCGAGATTCCAGCGTCCTTTCTCACGCCACCGAAAGCCGATGCTGCCGTGAGGGACGCACAGATGGCCGGTGACCTCGTCAATGACCACCGTCTTCCATTCTAGATTATTGGTTTCGCTCAGTTGGTCGTTGAAGTCGGATGCTCTGACAAACCGGCCCGGCTCATATCCGTCGTCTCTGGGACGCAGGAAGACCAACATGGGCATATCGCTGTACTGGCGGCAATAATCCAAGAAGTAGGGAATGCGGGCGGTCAGATGAAACTCCTTCAGGATGACATGGCCGAGCGCCATGGCCAGCGCTGCATCCGTGCCTCGCCGGGGCGCCAGCCAGAGATCGGCGAACTTCACGTATTCTGCGAAGTCCGGAGCAACGGCGACGGTCTTGGCGCCCTTGTACCGTGCTGCCGTATAGAAATGCGCATCGGGAGTCCGAGTCTGCGGAATGTTCGACCCCCAGACGACAATGTAAGAAGAGTTGTACCAATCGGCAGCCTCGCACACGTCAGTCTGCTCTCCCCAGACCTGCGGCGAGGACGGAGGCAAGTCGGCGTACCAATCGTAAAACGACGGGATGACGCCGCCGATCAGTGAAAGATAGCGGGTACCAGCGGCGAAACTCACCATCGACATCGCTGGGATGGGAGAAAACCCGGCGATGCGGTCGGGACCGTATCGCTGGATCGTATAGACATTAGCCGCCGCGATCAGCTCCGTGACCTCGTCCCACGTTGCGCGCACGAAGCCACCCTGTCCTCGTATCGACGTGTACTGCTCGCGCTTGCCCCTGTCCTCGACAATCGAGGCCCAGGCCTCTACCGGTTCCAACGTTTTCCGGGCTTCTCGCCACAGGGCCATCAAACGTGCCCGTACCAATGGGTATTTGATGCGTTGCGCGCTGTAGACATACCAGGAATAGCTCGCCCCTCTGGAACATCCGCGAGGTTCATGATTCGGCAGGTCGGGGCGTGTGCGAGGATAGTCTGTCTGTTGCGTCTCCCAGGTGATCAATCCGTTCTTGACATAGATTTTCCAGCTACATGAGCCGGTACAGTTGACCCCATGGGTGGAACGCACCACCTTGTCGTGGTTCCAGCGATCGCGATAGGCATTCTCCCAGGTGCGATCCTCTCGCCTGACGATCCCATGTTTCCCTGAAAATCTGTCGAGATTTTCACGGAAGAACAGGAGCCGATCGAGGAAATGACTCATAGGTACCCTTTCCGGAACAGACCCTAGCCTTGGTGTTCTTTGTTCACGAAGCGGACGGAGTGCAAACTTGACAGACTAAAACCGTCTTGAATTGAAGATCGTTGTCGAATAGGTGGATCACCACCTATCTATTGCCCCTCACGCTCTCCTCATTTATATGGCGGCAGGTCGGCAGATCGAGACCAGATGAATCTGATTTTGAAGACGTAGTTATGAGACATGAAGCTGTCGTAATAAAAAGGACGAACCGTCTCAACTTGAGGGCAGGCCAACGAAATGCCTATTCAAGTGAGTTCATGTGGGGAGAGATGCTCACAGGCCGCTCTTCCGATGAGCTGGGATGTGAACGAAGATGTGTGCTTACTTAACCGATGCCTTCGAGATGGAGGTTCCCTTTGTTTTTCCGCGAACGCCGGTCGGCGAGGCTGTATCACTCGACGTATTTGCGCGGTTCCGGCGGCAGGTTTGTCGGTCGGTACTCCGGTTTCGCCTTCTCCAGTCGTTCTTGCACGCTGACATGCAATGGGGCGGATGGAGGAATCACGCGCACGGAGGGGTGGAGCGTGATGAACGGCGGTTTGTAGGAATCATGCATCGGCACCATGAGGGGATCGCCGGTGATCGTGGCGGTTCCATCCTTGGTGAACGTGCCGTCCTTGAACAGCAGGCCATGGGGTTGCACTCGGTTCAGCATCCATCCGAACGTCACGTCAGACAGGCCTGTTTCCTTATACCCGCCGCCGATGTCGCAATGGACTCCGGCAAACCACACCTGCTCCACACCTTCGCGCGGGTCCCACAGGGTGGGCGGAAAGCTTTCCCGCTTCTCATCGATGGCGACGGCATGGTAGCCGAATCGGACGTTCGGGTTCAGCGAGGTGTCGTGAAAACTGAACAATAGATGATCGAGGCCGCTGAAGAGTGCGAGGGGAATACCGAGTGCCCCCACTGTGTCCCACACACCGATGACTTCGATCGACACGTCTCGGCACTGATAATCTTTGCGGAACTGAGCCGTCACGGCGCCGTCGTTGCGGCGGTAGACGTCGAAGGCATGGCTCGCGAAGGTATCGTCCAGTCGTTGGCGCGCCGGCACGCCGCATCTAGTCAACATTCCCCCGATGCTGCGGGCGGTGTAGGCACCTCGGCTGAACCCGAACAGGTAGATCCGATCACCATCCTCGTACTGTTCGCTTATGAATCGATACCCGGCTTGCAGCTTGAGCTCCAAACCGGCTCCCGTCGCTCCTTCGGCGATCCGCACCGCCCATATTCCATCGGCTCCGACGCCGTCGTCGTAAAAGGCGGTTTGTCCTTGGATCGATTTGACGCGCACCCCGGCCGGGCGGATCTGCGCCTCACCCGGCAGAAGGGCGAAGAACTTGAAGACATTCGTCTCATCCGGTGACGTGCCGACGTTCGGAGTCTTGGAATCCGGATGGTCCCACGTACCGTCGGTGCAGACGATGATGTTTTTGGACATATACCTCTCCTTCCCTTAACCAACCGTTGGAGCGACAGTCAGGACGTTGGAATCGTACACGGTCCCTCCGACAGGGTCAAAAGTAGCCTCTTCCCATTTCATGTCATTCACTTTTGAGTAGGTTTGAGCACGGCCTAGGGAACTATTTTGACGACTATGGCAAAAATTCGATGCGCGGTCTCGGCGCTGATCTTACCTTCCTTTGTTTCCAGCAGCTCGAGGACACGGTTCATGTCCTTGCGCTTCCCGTCATACTGTTCCTTGACGGCTGGTTTAGTGGCAACCTCCAACTGCTTGAAGTACGGATCGCCGTTGGCTGTCTTGTCTATGTTTTTTTGAGCCATGATCTCCAGAGCGGTTTTATCGATCCATGGAATCGTTCCTCAATCAAGACAGAACAGGAAACGCTGAGCGCACGTGATCTCCCGACCGAGATCGATTTGTGCACAACCCTTGCTAGACTGAGCATAAGTTGAAATCACAAGAGAATTTTGCCGTGAGGAGACGAAGCAGGTGAGATGGCGGCCTCTTCGAACTGTGCGGCCTGTGCGAAACGATTCATTTTGATCTCTAAACCGTCACGTGAAAATGCTCCAGCTCGTTGGACTTGTACCGGTAGCCTCAGGCAGCGCTTCTGCTGTGCCATCTTGGTTACTACAACTTTGACTGCACAGAGGCAATAACATCGGTAGGTGCAGACCTTGTATGTAGGTGAGCATAAACTTTGCGGTAAAGATTATGAGCCGGTTCGAGCGAGGGTGAAGACATTCCGGCGACTCGACTGGAAGCAACTCTCGCACGCTCGAACCTGTCCGAACTGTTTGGGGATTTACGAAGGGAGGTGCTGCGATGGCAGATGTGGCTAATGACGCGTCATGGATCGATAGAAATGTCGAGGCGATCACAAACTATCTGACGAAAGAATTCGAGAATTTTGCTGTTGCGTATCACGCCGACAGACCGCTCACCCATACCTTTACCGTCAATAACGAAAAGAAGCTCTTTAAGTTGATTGTCGGATGGCCTACCTTAGCAGATAGAACGTTTACTCCAGCAAAAATTGATCGCATACTAACAGAGGATGTTGCACAGGAAATGAGACTCCACGGAGAGAACGGCTATCACTGGAGGCCCTCGACTTAGGTCACCTCATCGAGACTGCGCCGTGACATTTCCTGCGGAGGGTAGATGTTCTCGGCGCCTTGTCTTGTTTCTTTGACGAGGATTCGCTACCGACATCTGGGTCCTTCCAGAAGGTTGAGCTTTAACGGACTGCGGCCCCCTTTGGCGCACCGGCGATTCTGACGGCTTCCCTAATCATCTGGGACGTATATCCCCACTCGTTATCGTACCAGCTCATCACTTTGACGAGGTTCCCATCCACCACGTGGGTTAGTCCCAGGTCTACGATCGACGCGCGTGGGTTCTGAATGATGTCCGAGGAAACGAGCGGTTCGTCGGTCACGCCGAGCACGCCTCGGTACCGGTCGCTGTCCGCTTCCTCTGTAAAGATCCTGTTGACTTCATCTACCGTCGCGCGCCGGCTTGTGAGGAACACGAGATCCGCGAGAGAGCCAATCGCCAGCGGAACGCGAACGGCAAGGCCATCGAACTTGCCCTCATACTGCGGCAGTGCTTTGGTCGTCGCAACTGCGGCGCCGGTGGAAGAAGGAATCAGATTTGCGGCGGCAGCCCGGCCTCGACGTCGCTTCTTATTCGGGTGATCGACAATCGCTTGAGTGGCGGTGTAGGCATGCACCGTGGTCATGATGGCCTTCTCGATCCCGATTCTTCTTCCCATGATCTCAACCACGGGAGTAATACAGTTCGTGGTGCAACTGGCGCAGGAGATAATGCCTGTTGTTGGTCCGTTCGCCGTGTTCACTCGACCATAGTGGCAATTTCAGGGCTTTTGCCCGGCGCCGAAAGAATGACGGTCTTGGCGCCGGCCGCCAGGTGACGTTCCAAATCTGTTGACCGGTTAAACACCCCCTGCATTCCGATCTCGAGGTTCTTCCAAGGCAACCTGGCCGGGTCTTTTTCTCTGAACACAGGGTGAGTCTTTTCCTTGACCATCAGGCCATCAGGGACCGGAACGACCTTCTCGTGGTAGGTCCGTAGACCGTGTTGTAGTTCAGTAAATACGCAAGATCGTCGGCAGCGTTGAGAGCATTAACTGCTCGAAGCTCCAACTCCGAAGTCTCAAGGATAATTTTGAAGGCGGCGCACCCGATTCGGCCTAATCCGTTAATCGCAATCGTCGCCATATCCCGCTTCACTCCTTTTCCTTCGGACATGTCTAACAGGATGCTGAAAAAGTCCGCCAGCGGCGTTCTCGCATCGCTCAGAGGCTCAACGTACCGAAGCGTACGCCTCGCCACTTCGCTTGCTGCGGCCTTGCTGGACAGCCTTTTTGAGCATCCTGAAGGTATCCTGGCGCTGACACTGTACGGACAATTCCAGCTCTATTGTCGGCATCAGCCGAGTTTTCCGCAGCTTGCTAGGCAAGCTGATCTATGAATTCCTTGAGAGCCACCGCTTGATTGTGTTGCTCATCGGTTGCGCCGTACACCAAGGTGATCGCTTCATAGCAGGAGCGCTGTGCCAATTCCTTCAACGCCTCGATCCCGCCGGACTCGGCCAGTTCCTTTCGGTAACGCTCACGAAACCCAGTCCACTTTGCAGGTTCGTGGCCGAACCATTTGCGTAGTGCGGTGCTCGGCGCCAGCTCTTTTCTCCATTCGTCAACTTTCGCCCGTTCCTTGCTGAAACCGCGCGGCCAGACACGATCGACCAGAATTCTGAGACCATCGTGCTTCTCGGGCTCGCTGTAGACGCGCTTAATCTTTATCATCTCCGCACCTCTGTGAAATCGCTTAATGCCTGCCGATTGTGTATGTTTCTGCTCGCTGCATTTCCTGGAATGTTTTCCGAGGCGTTTCTCCGCCGAAGTGTTCGATGATCAGGACAATGGACGGAATATGCGTGCGGGGCGGGGTTATGTCACCCACCCCCTTCGGTCGAGCCCGTCCAGCAACAGATGAAAATAAATCAACCCGGCGTATGGTCGCCAGTTGCGCAGCACCCGGCGGACATGGTCATAGTCCGGCGGTCGTTTCAGCCGCAACCATCGATGGAGACTTTTCTGTGCCCCGACATCATCGCCCGGAAACTGGTGAATCCGTCCGAGGCCTCGCAGCAGGGTGTATTCAGCGGTCCAACGTCCCACTCCTCGCAACTCCATCAACCGGTTCACTGTCTCAGCGTCATCCATGGTCCCGAAACCTTCGAGGTCGAGTTTGCCTTCCCTCATCGCTCGGGCCGCATCAATGACGGTCTGTCCCTTGCTTCGGCTATATCCCAATGTTCTCAGCCTTGGACCTCGACCTCCCCCAGATCGTCGGGACGTGGAAACGCACGGCCTTCGCTGCTGCTCCCTAACCCGTAGCGCTCCGTCAAGCGATTCAATAAGGCGATCCCGACGGTCAAGCTGAGTTGCTGACAGGCGATCGCGTTGACCAATGCTTCGAATACGTTGGGGAAACGCGGCGGCTTCATTCCGAGAAAGCGCCGAGCCAACTGATGCAGCTTCGTTTCCTGCGACGCCAGCCGATAAAGCTTGCGAAGATCTACTCGGAGGCCTAACAACCGATCCAATGCAGCCGTCACGTCGGCTTGCGTCCTCGACGGCAGGCTGACACCAGTGACGGTGACGGCCAGCCCGGTCTTCTGCTGTGTGACGGCCACCTGAACCGGCATGGCACCGACGACCAATGTCCGTCTATAGGTCCCTTCCTCCCAACGATCGATGGTATTGTTCCTCCGCCGCCGCAGTGCCCAGACGGTGAGATCAAACCGAAAGGGCTGCACTGGACGTAACACAAAGCCGATCTGCTTCATGATTCATGGGAGCGCTTCGTCCCGGCTTCCAACGTCTCTTTAGTGAAACAAATCTCATCTCTCGAACACACCTCGTAAAACACCTAGCAGGACAAACCGAACACATCTGTCGTGCCGGGTGCAACGACGAGATGGAAACGGAGCATCAGGTGGAGGCCAACGATCTGGACGGGTTGCCGGGAGGTCGGATCTATTCAGCTGCATCATGCACAGTGCAAGGTCCAACCCCACTTCTATTTCCGACTTCACTGCTGTTTCGAATAAGGCCTGTCATCCGAGTCACTAGATGTATCCCGTCGGTGGTCCCGCTTGAAAAGAAGGGCGGCCTTCAGTAGATTCCTTTCATGAGCTGCGATCGACCTGTTCAAGCGAGCACATCATCGCGGAGCAGGGTGTGGGTTGCTTGATCGTGCCAAGATTCAGGGAATCCATCCTCTGTGCGGTCGTCGCTTCCTCGCTTCTGTTCGGTTGCGCGCTGCCCCGCGAGCCGACCCGCACATCCAGGACCGCTATAGAGCAGTTGCTTCTGAGTCAGGCCATCACACGGAGTCTGAAGCATCTCTCGATTCCGGTACCTTCGGGGCAGCCGGTTGTGGTAGAGATAGCCGGCTTCCCCCAGGATCGGTCGCTCCTACAGGCGTCGTTTGTCACACCTCAAATCATCAGCCCCATCACTCCACCGGCGCCGCCGGTCATTCGCCATGAGGCCTCCGATCTGCCTGTCGTACAGGGCAAGATTGAGGCTCGCCTGGGGGAATTGGGCTTCCCCTTGCGCATACGTGGTGAGGAGGCCCGGTACCGCTTTCGCGTCGTCGTAGAAGCGCTGGGGACGGAACAGGGAAGTTTTTTTTTCGGCATGCCGCCGGTTCAGAGTGTCCTCATCCCCTTTGCTCTACCGCAGATCACCGTATATGATGAACAGCGGCAACAGGCTTACGCCCGTTTCACGATAGATGTATATGATACCCGGACTGGGGAACTGGTTCGATCGACCGCATGGTATGAGGGGTCGGCATACTATAATCAATACACGGTCTTATTCTTCTTCTCATTCAAGTGGTCGGATTTGGTTGCAACGCCATGAACCATCTCTTCCTGTGCCTGACGGCTTTCCGAACCGTCGCACCAAATATGCTCGTGCGGGTGCGATGGACTCTCTTGCTGATCGTCGGGCTTCTCTCGTCGGGCTGCGTCGGGGACCTCAATCACATCTATACCGCCGGCTCCTTCCGAGCTATTCCTGGAGAAGCCACGAGCGTGTTCGTGTGGGCGGAAGATCCTACCGTGCGTAAGGCGGTGCAAACATGGTTGCGGGGCCATAAGTTGATCATCCTGGATGCGACATCCCCTCGACAAGAGGCGGAATCATGTGCAGGTTGTGAACGAACGGCCGCGTTGTCCCAAGCCAGGTCATTGAAAGCGGAACAGGTCGTGCTCGCATACTCATCGCGGAAGAAAGATATGGAACAATTGACGGTCTCCGTACAGAGTCTGTTCGTCCAGGATGAAGAAGATGCATGGAGCGGCATGGCGCGAGGGGATGTTCCCGCGGATGCCTCCGGCGAGCTCTTGCAGGCGAATCTCAGGCTTCTGGCTTGCCACGCGCTCGCGACAGTATGGAGATATCGCCCTGCCGGGTATTTGAGCGACGCTTCGAAAGACTACTGCTATTTTCATCTTTGAATCCTTGGCCACGGTCTCTAACAGGCTGCGGTGATTCGATGTGTGTGCTTCGAGAGGCCTGTCCTGGGTCAGTCGAAGGGCTCAGCACGAACGGAAAACCTGAACATATTCAATGACCGATTCGTTCGTCCTGAGGCTCTCGAAGGATGAACGGAGGGTGTTTCCGCAACCTGCTAGAGACCCAGCCAAAGTCGCAAGGCTCTGTCGAGAGCGGCCTGGTCAGCAGCAGCGAGTCGGCCAAAACGGCGATTGATGCGTCCCTTATCCAGCGTAAACAATCCGCGTTTGACTACGCTTGGAAAGAGGAGGCCAGCGTTTTTCCAAATCAGCCAAGGTGAATTCGCCCAATTGTAGATGCTCAAGCTGCGAGGTCAGCCGAGGAGCAAGAGATCTACGGACGGGTGCGCTGACAACAACTGCCGGCCGTTGTTTCACCCCTGTGAGATCCGAAAACGGCAAGATGGCCAAGACGACATCGCCTCGGTCATAGCTTGTCATACTCGGCATCGAGCGGGTTGTTCCAAATCTTCGTTAAGCTGGGTAAGGAAGCAAGGAACGTGTCGGTCCTGAGAACGGTTAGTTCTTCTTGGGAATCCGGAATCACGACTTCAACTGGCGTGTTAGCCGAAAGCGACACCGGCTCATCCAGGACAACCTTCTCTCCATCATAGTGCGCCTGGATATGTCTCATGGTTGTTCCTATTCCTTGACACGAGCAGCTTTCGTTGAATGAATTCTATTGGTGCTCAAGAAGCCTGTCAACTCAGCTCGTTTTGTCGGAGTGGATCGGTTTGCAGAATGAGAGGGGAGGCCGTGATGTGTGTAGTCGAGCCGATGGCCGTCATTGGATGGCGAATAGTGAGGGTAGTGGCTGATGAGGACTCAGCTCGCGGCAGCTGCGAGGGTGTTGGACGGATACCCGAACACCGTAGCTGTGCTATGCACGGTACAAGATCTGACCCTTATGTCTTCCTTTTCTGGGCGCTCACCGGGACAGGGCCGCCTCACGTCTCGGCGGCGTTCACAAACGTGACGCGCTTATTCAGTGCGTCGTGAACCTCGTGCCCGTGCGCAAACCTGACGCTCCTTACTCGACGGGTCGCGCACCTCATTATTCTTCGCGCCGTGGACCTCGCTTGGCGACTGCGCGATTTGCGACGAACCGTCGTGAATGATGCGCGTTAAGTTTGAACTGTCATGCACGATACAAGATCTATTTCGCTACTCGGTTGTGGCATGGCGTCAACGCTCCACTCTTGACAGGATTCTATTTGTAGAAGAGACTCCGAGTACATTTTCCCTGTCACTTTTGCAGGCCATATGGTTTTCATGTGGGGTGCCGTAGGGATGCAACATCTCGGTGATACAAATCCTGAAGATGGAGACGTAACTATGGCGGTCTTTATTTGTTGGTCTCGTGATCCGAGCGAGCAGTTGGCTAAGGCCGTCAAGAAGCTTATCGAAGCGGCGTTAAAGTTGGAGAAAGACAAAGACAAGGGTGTCTTCATATCGGGCGGCATCGAAAAAGGTGTCACCTGGTTTGAGTCCGTTGTCAAGCACTTGAAAAGTTCGAAGGCCGGAATCGTGTGTCTGACACCGGTCAACCTGCAGAGTGCATGGCTGCACTTCGAATCCGGGGCCCTGGCCATGGCAGGATTCCGAAAGCGCAAGCTGTTCACGCTGCTTCACGGTGTGACGGGCGCCGAGCTCGAAGGTCCACTCAGCGCCTATCAAGCGACTGGCACAAATCGGCCGGAAATGACGGCCCTCGTTAGGTCGGTTGCGAAGGTCATCCGTAAATCGTTCAAAAACATCAATGACACCGATTGGAAAAAATTCGAAGCGGACCTGGCCAAGTGTACCGTGAAGGCGCGCGACCTCATTCCCGGCCTCGAAACATTATTTCAACGAAGAACTTTCAATGAGCCGGTACAGCGTTGCACCGATCAGGCATGGCTCGCTCGATACGAAGGTGCACGACTCACGCGCGAGCGGCTTCTGGTCGAACTGCCCCGCGTCCGGGCTGTATGTCCATCAGACGAGCGTGGTCTGTTCAATATGCTGCTCGCGGAGCTCGATGCATATGCAATGGCGATCAGCACGCTCCTGTTGAGGCACGATCGTTTCAAGCTCGGTGATAACGGCGAGTTGATCATGAAAAAAAAGGGCATCCAGGCGTGCTGTGAGGACCGGCGTATGGCCATTAGCAGTCTCTCCAGCCGGCTGCTGTACCCCATTGACGAACCCCAAAGAAAGGAAGAAGCCGTCCGCTTCATGGCGGCCGAGACGAATGAAGAACGAAAAATGATCATTCATGCACTGGAAGGCTGGATCCGACTCAAACGCGAACCGGTGTACGAGCGTCCTTCGGGACTGGATGAGGCGTTGAAGGAGTTGACAGGTAATCGCAAGCCGATCGTTTTCCGGCAGAGTTCCTGGGATCTGGACCGGATCTTCTACTATCTCCTGATCCAGTACTTTGATTTCTGGGCGCTTCGCTGGAACCCCAAGATGGATGATAAAGAATCGGCCAAGGTGGATGATAAAGAACCGGACAAGAAGGAGAAGTACGACTGGTTCTGTGCGGCTCGCGACGTCGAATTGGAAGTCGAGCGCTATCGATCCAAGTCGAAAGGAGGCTCGCTGACGCCGCTGACCTATGCGTTTGTCGCCCTTCAGGCGCTCAAGCCCGAAGAAGCCCCCGAGGGTAAACCGACTGACGCTATCAAGTCGGCGTTAGAGCTCGTTGAAAAAGAATTTCATGACGACCTAGAAAAGGATCCAGATGGTCCGATCAATCGGCTGGTGAAAGATATTCGCCAAGCGATGTCCAAGTCGAAGACTTCGATGAGCGCCGCCCCGAACAGGCAAAGACAAAGAAATAACCGCCTTTCTCGACTCCGGAATCGCAAGAACGACTAGCCTGAATAATTCGTGACTCTGGCAATAAAAAGCCACCGAGGCTCCCAACTGTGCTATAGGAGCGGTGTCCAGACGCTTCTACGTACAGTGGAGAGGAGACCCGATGGCGACAGAGTGTATCCCGCAACTGACGTTCGAATTCCATCCCAAGATGAAGACCGTGGCCCGATTCGATCAGGCTCATGCCAGCACCGATGGGGGCGTGGTGCTGCTCAGGGCCGTGGATGAGCAGCTGCAGCTGACCGAACGGTTGGCCGCCTGCCTGCCTGACGGCCGAGACCCGGACAAGATCCGACACGCGATGCGCGAGCTGCTGCAACAACGGGTCTTCGGGCTGGCCTGCGGGTATGTGGGAAGAGAAAAGGGGACTTTCTCACTCTTGTCCAAAATAAGTTCTCAACAGGCCTCCGGCTTGTGAGTAGGATAGGTTGTTCAACGCACATCCATCCACGGCGTTCCCGCGCCGTGGCACCCACAAGCCGGAGGTGCAGTATGGTAACCGTCGCCAGTTGCTTTGCGCAAATGCTCGCCCTGATCGATCGCGCGGACTTCGCTCGGGCCGTTCGACAGCACGCCGCTGAGCGAGCAGCCAAGGGGTTCAGCTGCTGGGATCACTTGATAGCGATGCTGTTTTGTCAGATGGGTAGTGCGCACTCACTTCGAGAAATCTGTGGCGGCTTGGCCACCGCCCTTGGCAAACTCGTCCACCTTGGCATCCGTCGGACACCGACTCGGTCCACGCTGGCCTATGCCAATGCGCATCGGCCCTGGCAGCTGTACGAGACGCTCTTCTATCAAGTCCTCACCCGTTGCCAAGCCGTCGCGGCCTTGAAGCGCCGCCGGTTCCGGTTCAAGCACCCCTTGCGCACCCTCGACGCAACGATCATTGAACTCTGTGCCACGGTGTTCGATTGGGCCAGATTCCAGCGGACGAAGGGGGCGATCAAGCTCCATCTGCAGCTGGATCACCAGGGGTGTTTGCCCTGCTGGGCCCTCGTGACCGACGGCGACACCAACGACGTGCGGATCGCCCAACAGCTCACCTTTGCGCCAGGCACCATCGTGGTGATCGATCGCGGGTATCTCGACTATGCCCGCTATCATCGTTGGACGGTCGACGAGGTGGGATTTGTCACCCGTCCCCGCACCAACATGCTCTACGAAGTGCTGGAGCAACGCTCCGTGCCGACACGCGGACCGGTGCTGGTCGATGAGGTGATCCGTCTCACCAGTTCCCATGCGGCTGACCGGTGCTCGGTCCCCCTGCGACAGGTGACGATCTGGGATGAGAGACAGCAGCGGCCGCTACGGTTCCTGACCACTCTCATGCAGCTTGCGGCCAGCACGATTGCCGCCATCTATCGGGAGCGCTGGCAGATCGAACTCCTCTTCAAGGCCTTGAAACAGCATCTCCGGATCAAGACGTTTGTGGGCACGAGTGAGAACGCCGTACAGGTCCAAATCTGGATCGCCCTGCTCGCGATGCTGCTGTTGAAATTTCTGCAGCTGAAGTCCACGTGGCCCTGGAGTCTCTCGAATCTGGCCGCGTTGCTCCGCTTCAATCTGTTGACCTATCGGGATCTGTGGGACTGGCTCAATGCGCCCTTTGAACGGCCGCTGCTCATACCAGCGCCGCCCCAACAGAGGCTATTCGCTACCTGATCTTGGACAGCAGACCGGACAACCTGAACTGGATGGGTGACCAGAGACCGTCTCATATGCCGCATTCACGGGGGAAGAACTCGAAACAGCCGACTATTTTGGACAGCAGTGGGACATTCTACTTTTCTGTAGATCAGCCCTGCTTCCTCTGCGAGTCTGCTGGCATGCCTCGCACCACCCACCCCTCGGCAGGTGGTCTCTGCTACCGTGTGATCAATCGTGGGAACGCCCGTGCGGAGGTGTTTCGGAAAGCCGAGGACTATGCGGCGTTTCGCGACCTGCTTACGGAGGCGGTAGACCGCGTGCGGATGCGGGTGCTGGCCTATTGCCTGATGCCGAATCATTTTCACCTGGCGCTCTGGCCCCGAGGCGATGGCGATCTCAGCCGCTTCATGCAATGGCTGCTGACGGCGCAGGTACGGCGCTATCATCGGCACTATCAATCGAGCGGCCATGTCTGGCAGGGCCGCTTCAAGGCCTTGCCCATCCAACAGGATGCGCATCTCCTGACAGTGCTGCGGTACATCGAGCGCAATCCGTTGCGAGCTGGGCTGGTCGCACGGGCAGAGGAGTGGCGGTGGTCCAGTCTGCGGGGACGGGTCGAAACAATGAGGTCGGGAATGATTTATTGGATCATCTGAGCCTGGCCACCGTCGGCAGCGCGTCACCTACTTGGTCTCAAGTGAAGAGCGAGCGCGAGGTTATTCCTCGGCGACTTGTCGGAGGATGATCGTATAGAGCTTCTCACTTACAAAGAAGCCGTTGCTCCGCATCGCGTCAAGGAGCGGTCTGACTGCCGAGAGCAGACCACGTTGTTTTGCAAGGACGAGTAAGCCTAGCAACCCCACAACTCGGCATCCTTCTTGTTCGGCGAGTCGTCGAGCCGTGGCATCATCCAATACTACGATGGCGTCTGCTCCGATTTCCCGCGCGAGGATGATGGCTTCGGCTTCTCCCAGGCCGACGTGGGTGCGGAGCTGCTGGACGAGTGCCTGATTCTCAACCGTTCGGTGTACGATCCAGTCGGCCTGACCAATCTCGATACTTCCGGGACGACCTGCCGCGCGGCTCGCGCTCTCTGCATAGACGGCCTCAGGAATGACGATTTGATCAGTCAGTTGACGTAACAAGCCGAGCGAGCCGATCCGAGCTAGTGCAATCAAGGGACTCGCGTCAAGGACGAGAATCACGCGGAAGGAGTGGATGGAGGAGCGGCTAATGTCCGCAGATCTTCACGAAGGGTCTCTGCGGAATAGTCAAACCAGGGAATCTGATACTGGGCCAAGATGGCCGGGAAATCAGCTAATGAGATCTGGAGAAACTCTGCCGCACGAGCCCGAGAAACTTTTCCTCGGCGGACCAGATCCAAGATAAGGGCGGTCTTTGCTTCCCGGCGTGCCTCATCTTCTGTCCCGAGCACTTCCAACAATTCCGAGGGGATATCGATGGTGAGTGGCTGTCCCATGAAGCGAGTCTAGCAGACACTCTGCCGAAAACCAAGTTTGGTGCCTCGAACGCAGGCCAGAACTTCTGTGGTACACGCCCTCATCAGTGTGCCGTTGCCGGTGAATCTGAACCGTCCCTCGGCATCGGCGGGCAAGCCGATGAACGCGTCAGACTCCGGCGACGTGCAGGAGTGGCCGCTATCTCTGACGAGCACTGGAGCGGGAACCCATTCACCTGGATCGGGTGCTTTGTCGTGTGGCGAGCCACTTCTGAAAGGACGCTTGGCTTTCTCCCGACGGTTTGCCGGCCAAGAGCCCATCGACACCGATGTCTTCGTCGAGCAGGTCCCAATGAATGCCACGTCCTCGCCCGATCAACCTCCAGCGTTTTCGTTCCGCTTGTGTCGCATGGACTAAGCGAGGGAACCAATCGAGGGGAACGGACAAGCTTCGTCCATCGCTCAGTTCGACGGTCAACGTGTCGTTCGTGATGGTGACAGATTCTGCTGTGGATCGTAGTACAGTGGGCATGCTCTCGATCCGAGCCCTACACCCGCACGTCCTTAGTTTAGTTAAGATGCCCAATCATTTTCATTGCAGGAATGCCAAATCAATGGATTCACAAGGTCCCTATCCTGCCTGAGATCAGACTAGGTTTCCCCTGGCTGCTTGGGTATAATCCATCGGATTTAGCTCGTTCATCTTATAGGAGATTGTATGTCCGAAAAAGACGATAAGAAGCGCGCGCTCGACCTAGCCCTGTCCCAGATTGAGAAACAGTACGGGAAGGGCGCGATCATGAAGCTGGGGACGGAGGAGAAGGTCGACGTGCCCGCGATTTCTACCGGTTCACTGGGACTCGACATTGCCCTCGGTGTCGGCGGACTTCCACGCGGGCGGGTGATTGAAATTTTTGGACCGGAGGCTTCTGGAAAAACGACGATGACGTTGCACTGTATTGCCGAAGTGCAGAAGGTCGGCGGAGTGGCCGCCTTTATCGATGCCGAACATGCCCTTGATCTGACGTATGCCAAAAAGCTCGGCGTACAGGCCGACGACCTACTTGTGTCTCAGCCGGATACGGGTGAACAGGCGCTGGAGATTGCCGAAACATTGGTGCGAAGTGGTGCCATTGATTTGATCGTGGTCGATTCGGTTGCGGCGTTGACGCCTCGTGCGGAAATCGAGGGTGAAATGGGCGATGCCCACATGGGCCTTCAAGCCAGACTCATGTCGCAGGCGCTGAGAAAGCTGACAGCCGCTATTGCAAAGTCCCTGACGACGGTGATCTTCATCAATCAAATCCGCATGAAACTCGGCGTGATGTTCGGAAATCCAGAGACCACAACCGGAGGAAATGCGCTCAAATTCTACTCCTCCGTTCGGCTGGACATCCGTCGCATCGAATCGATCAAAGAAGGTCAAGAGGTGATGGGGAGCCGTGTCCGTGTGAAGGTCGTGAAGAACAAGATGGCGCCGCCGTTTCGTCAGGCGGAGTTCGATATCATGTTCGCCGAGGGGATTTCCAAGACCGGTGAATTGGTGGATATGGGTGTCGACAAGAAGATCATCGAAAAATCTGGTGCGTGGTATTCATACAAGTCAGAACGAATCGGCCAGGGGCGCGACGCCGCTCGAGAGTTCCTCAAGAACAACTTCGCCACCGCTCGCGAGATTGAAATGAAACTTCGAGAGTTGGCCGGGGTGCCTGCTCGCAACGAGAAGAAAGCCGAGGCCAAAGAAGAAAAACCTGCTTCACGAAGCGAGGACAAACGGGCGCATCGATAGCGCAAGCCTGTGGGATCGCGACAGCGGAATAGTCAACCCTCACCCAGTGATTGGATGCAGCTCGGGATACGGTTTCTTGCTCGTCGAGATCGTACCGTCGCCCAAGTTGAACGATTTCTCGTTTCCAAAGGAGCTTCGCCCGTTCAAGTACGGCAAACAGTTCGTCGTTTGTCCAATCTCAACTATCTCAACGATCACGCCTATGCTCAGCGGTGGGTGGTCAATCGGCTGACCAACCGGCCGAGGGGACGCGAACGGCTCAAGGCCGAATTGCAGGCCAAGGGAATTTCCGAGACGCTGGCGGATCGGGTGATCGCCGATGCATTTCGTGGGTTAGACGAAGAGGCTGTGGCTCATCGAGTCTTGCAGACCGCGCAACGGTATGGTCGTCGGTTGACTCGTTCTCAGACTAGTAACTTTCTCCGCCGGCGGGGTTTCAGTGAGGAGACCATTGATCGTATGATAGAGAAGAAGGGCATAAACGAGGAAGCTGTCTATGAAGAATAGTGCGACTGATCTGCGGCGGGCCTTTATCCGTTATTTCGAGGAGCAAGGGCATCAGGCAGTGCCGAGCGCGTCTCTCCTTCCACAAGCGGATCCGACCCTGCTCTTCACCAACGCCGGCATGAATCAATTCAAGCGGACCTTCCTCGGAGAAGAATCGCGCCCCTACAAGCGAGCCGTATCGGTTCAAAAGTGTCTTCGCGCAGGCGGGAAACACAACGATCTTGAAAACGTGGGGTACACCAGGCGGCACCACACATTCTTCGAGATGCTGGGCAATTTTTCGTTCGGGAATTACTTTAAGGACGAGGCCATCAGATTCGGATGGGAGTTTCTGACACGGACGGTCGGGTTGCAGAAAGACCGGATGTGGGTCACGATCTTCCGCGAGGACGACGATGCTGAGAAGTTGTGGAAGAAGATCGGTGTCCTGCCCTCGCGCATCGTCCGGTGCGACGAAAAGGATAACTTCTGGCAAATGGCTGATACCGGCCCCTGCGGTCCTTGTTCGGAGATCCATGTTGATCAGGGGCCAGTGGTTCCCGGCGATGATCGACCGAACGGGGAGGGAGATCGCGTCATTGAAATTTGGAATCTGGTCTTCATGCAATACAACCGTGATGCCTCGGGAACGCTCCACCCGCTGCCGAAGCCGAGCATCGACACGGGGATGGGGCTTGAGCGGCTGGCCGCCGTGGCCCAGGGGGTCTACAGCAATTACGACAGCGATCTGTTCACACCGCTGCTTGCGACTATTGCCGGACGGGCCGGCACCGAGTACGGCAAGAAGGAATCCTCGGATCGTTCGATGCGGGTTATTGGCGACCATCTGCGCGCCATCACGTTTTTGATGGCGGATGGTGTATTGCCGTCGAACGAAGGACGTGGGTACGTATTACGGCGCATTCTGCGCCGCGCCGCGCGGCACGGCCGGCTGCTCGGCATTGTCGAGCCCTTTCTGCATCAACTCAGCGCAGTCGTCGTCGAACAGATGGCCGACGCCTATCCGGAAGTGCGCATGGCATCCGGTACGATCGTCGAAGCGACGAAAGGCGAGGAGGAGCGGTTTATCGCAACGCTCGAACAGGGCTTGCCGATTCTGAACGAGATGATCGAGCGGGCGAAGGCGACAAACCGAACAGTTTTGGCTGGGAGCGACATCTTCAGGCTCTATGACACCTATGGCTTTCCCATGGACTTGATCGCTGAGGCCTGTCGCGAACAGGGCATGACGGTCGATGAACCTGGTTTCGATGCTGCGATCGAAGAGCAACGGACTCGCGCGCGCAAGACCGGTGGATTCGAACAGGAAACGGCCAGACCGGCCGTCGCGGAACTGACCAAGCGGATCGGGACTACGACATTCGTCGGCTATGAGCATCTGGAAAACGACGGCGTCTTGCGGGCGATCCTGAAAGGCGAGCAACTGGTCAAGGAAGCGGTAGAAGGGGAGACGGTCGAGCTGGCGATGGATGTCACGCCCTTCTACGCTGAAGGTGGGGGTCAGGTCGGCGATCAGGGATCATTGGTTGGTCCTGAAGGGTTGGTTGATATCAAAGAAACAATGAGACCGGCGCCGTCGATTATCTTGCACAAGGGAACCGTCCGCAAGGGACGCATCCGAGAAGGCGAGCGTCTGCACATGACGGTGAATGCCTCCACGCGCCGAGACGCCGCGCGCAATCATACGGCGACGCATCTCGTCCATGCGGCCTTGCGTGATTTACTTGGGCCCCATGTAAAACAGTATGGATCGCTCGTTGGACCCAGCCGCCTTCGGTTTGACTTCGCCCATTTTCGCCCACTGTCGTCCCGCGACATCGATGATATCGAATCGACGGTGAATGAAGAAATCCGCAAAAATGAGGCCGTGCACACCGAGGTGATGAACATTCAGGACGCCGTCGCGAACGGTGCCCTGGCGTTCTTCGGTGACAAGTATGGCGAACAGGTGCGTGTCGTGAGCATCGAATCGTTCAGCAAAGAACTGTGCGGGGGCACCCATTGCCGGCAGACGGGTGACATCGGGCTCTTTCGGATTGTCTCGGAAGGGGGCGTAGCGGCTGGTGTGCGTCGTATCGAAGGTCAGACCGGCAGCGGCGCGTACGGACTCATGAAGCAGCTCGAAGCCGATGTCCGGGAACTGTCCGAGCTCTTAAAGGTTGGGAAAGCGGAACTGGTCGGCAAGACGCGCAAGGTGCTGACGCAGTTGAAGGACAAGGAGCGGGAGCTGGAAGAGCTGAAGCTGAAGATGGCGAGCGGATCGGAGACGACTTCCAAGGTCAAAACGATCGCGGGCGTGACGGTGCACCAGCAGCGGACGGATGGCCTGGACGTGAATGGCATGCGAACATTGGCGGATCAGCTCCGGGATAAGCTGAAGAGCGGCGTCATTGCGCTGGGAGCAGCGACCGGAGACGGGAAGGTTTCACTGTTGGTCGTGGTGACGAAAGACTTGATCAGCAAGCTCAAAGCCGGCGATCTCATCAAAGCCATGGCGGCGGAGGTAGGTGGAACCGGAGGCGGGCGGCCGGAAATGGCCCAGGCCGGGGGGAAGGATCCGGCCAAGCTCGACGCCGCGTTGGAAAAGGTTTTTGGCCTGGTTGAAACCACCCTCCGGCGGTAGAATCATGCCTGGCCGCATTCTCGCGCTCGATTACGGCACCAAGCGGATCGGCGTCGCACTCAGCGACGAATTGGGCTGGACGGCGCAGCCGCTCGAAACCTTCGAACGGAAGACTCTCGATTGGGATGTCGCCCATATCGTTGGGCTGGTCGGATCGCACGCGGTGGAGCGGGTGGTGCTGGGCTTGCCGCTTCAGTTGGACGGACGGGAAGGGCCGGCCGTCCATGCGATGCGCGAGTTTGCAGCGAAGCTGGAAGCGGGCTTGTCCGTTCCGGTCGTCCGGTGGGACGAGCGGATGACGACAAAAGCGGCGGAAGCGTTGCTGATCGCCGCAGATGTCAGTCGGAAGAAACGCAAAGGAATCGTCGACCGTATTGCAGCCGCGATTCTTCTGCGAAGTTACCTTGAAGCGCAGGATCAGGTCTCCGCTCAATCCGTCGGAGACCGATCTGCCGAGGAGACGCTGGAAGAGTGGGGGCAATTGTCTCCTGACAACCGATCCTATGACGCTGCGTCTGATCCTCATCGTATTGATCGCCATCGTCGCTCTCGCCGGCGTGGCCGGATATCAGATGATTCGGTGGGCTGAAGCGCCCGCCCTCTCTGAGTCCGATCACCCTCCTCAGAAAATCGTTGTGATCCCGGAAGGGGCGACGTTTCAACAAGCTGCGGCCTTGCTCGAACGG
Organism: Nitrospira sp.; assembly: GCA_029194675.1. Classification (NCBI taxonomy): domain Bacteria; kingdom Pseudomonadati; phylum Nitrospirota; class Nitrospiria; order Nitrospirales; family Nitrospiraceae; genus Nitrospira; species Nitrospira sp. Next base: position 836,564 of record JARFXP010000002.1, read on the forward strand.
GAGCAGCTGATCAGGAGCCGTTCGGCGTTTCTGCTTCTGGGGAAAGCCCAGGAGGCTGATCGCAAAATTCATCCCGGAGAGTATGAGTTCAACGCCGCCACGGCTCCGGCGGAAATTCTTGCCAAGTTGCTTGCCGGACGTGTGGTGCTTCATTCGATCACGATTCCTGAAGGACATACGATCACTCAAATCGCCGATGTGCTGGACGAACATCGCATCACGAATCGCGGGGAATTTGTTCGATTAGCCTCGGACAAGTCCTTCGTCACGACGTTGGGCATTTCTGCGGACACGGCGGAAGGATATCTCTACCCCGACACGTATCGTTTTGTTAGGCCGACGGCTGCCAAGGACGTCATCAAGGCCATGGTTGAGCAACTCGGGCGTGTGATGACTCCGGAATGGCAGGCAAGGGCCAAAGATATTCACTTGACGGTCCATGAGGTTTTGACCCTGGCTTCAGTGATTGAAAAAGAAACCGGTGTCGGAGACGAACGTCCCCACATCTCGGCCGTATTTCATAATCGGCTGAAGAAACATATTCCCCTGCAGAGCGATCCGACGGTGATCTATGGTCTGACGAATTTCGATGGAAACCTTCGCAAAAAAGATCTCTCCCACCCCAGTCCGTACAATACCTACCGGTGGGCCGGGCTGCCGCCGGGGCCGATCGCGAACCCCGGGGCACAGTCGATCCGTGCCGCCTTGTATCCCATGCCTTCTGCGAATCTCTACTTCGTCTCGAAGAACGACGGAACGCATCAATTCTCCACGACGCTCGTGGAGCACAACAAGGCGGTGGAAAAGTACCAGAAGCGTCCATTCCGAAGAGGAAATCACTCGCAGACCTTTATGACTCCCGACGGCAGACAGACACACCACAAGGAAGGAGTCTCGTAGAGCATGTCAGGATCGAATCTCCCTGCTCTGATCGACCATACGATATTGAGACCGGATGCGACGAAAGTCGAGGTGCTTCGGTTGTGTGAAGAGGCGAAGGCCAACGGTTTCACTGTCATTTTCGTCCCGCCATGTTACATCGATGAGGCGGTGGCGGCGGTTGCCGGCACCGGTATTCGCGTCGGCATTCCCATTGGATTTCCGTTAGGGGGGCACAGCACAAAGACCAAGGTGGCAGAGGCCGTCGAGGCCGTGCAGCGGGGTGCGACGGTGTTGGACATGGTGTTGAATATCAGCAGACTGAAATCGGCCGATCATGATTATGTTCGCGCGGACATCGCTGAAGTCGTGAAGTCGACCGTGGGTGTCGAGCATAAAGTGATCCTAGAAACCTGCTATCTCACTCAGGAGGAGAAACGAACGGCCTGTCATGTGGTCGTGGAAGCCGGGGCTGACTATGTGAAAACGTCGACCGGTTTCGGAGCTGCGGGGGCGACAGTGGAAGATGTGCGGTTATTAAAGGAAGTCGTAGCGGGGCGGGTCAAGGTAAAGGCTTCGGGCGGCATTCGCGATTGGAAGACGACGCTCGCGATGCTGGAAGCAGGAGCCGATAGGATCGGCACCAGTGCCGGTCTTAAGATCATCGACGAATGGCGGGCGGCAATACATGAACAAGAATAAAGCCGTTCTGAGGTCATGTGGATTTTCGGTCCCTCATCGCAACGGCACGGAAACGTTTGCGCCGGTATCTATTGCGTGATGGTGCGGCTAGCAGCTGTTGTGCTAGGTCCTCCTGGATCCTCATCTCGGTCCCATACGCATCTATGTTGAACTGCGGCGGCTTGCTATAGTGCGCCGATGATCAATCGAGTCATTCTGTTGGTTGTCGATGGGTTTGGGGTGGGTAGGTTGCCGGACGGCACCGACTACGGGGATGCCGACGCGAACACCCTCGTGCATCTGGCCGAGACGGTCGATGGGCTGAGTTTGCCGAATTTCGAGATGCTCGGGCTAGGGCATCTCGCCTCGATCAAAGGCGTACGAGCCATGGTCCAGCCGAACGGTTCCTTCGGGCGACTGGGATTTGCATCGCCGGGCAAAGATTCTGTCGTCGGATACTGGGAAATCAGCGGGGTGATCCAGAAAGAAGCCCCAACGGTCTGCAGATCCGGCATTCCCGACAAGATCATCGACGTCGTTGAACAGCTCTTCGGCAGAAAGTCGATCGGCCGAGGCGTCTCGTCCATGGCATGGATGCTCCGCCGACACAGTATGGAACATATGGCCACCGGAGCGCCTATGCTGTGGACGGATGGAGGCAATACGTGCTTTGTGGCCATGCATGAAACCCTCATGCCACCGGTGGAATTCCAACAGCGGTGTCGCGAGATCCGGAAAGCCGTGAAGGATGCGGGGACTCTCATTCGTGTCGTCGCGCAGCCGGTCATCGGCGGACATGACATGCTTCGGCCACAGGTCGGACGAAAGGACTTTGTGATCGAGCCACCGGGTGTGACGATGCTGGATGTCTTGAGTCGATCCGGCCAGATCGCGATGGGGGTTGGAAAGGTCTATGATCTTTTTAGTGGGCGCGGGTTGACGAAATCTTTCCCGGTTGCATCGGGGATGGCGGCTTTTGAGGAAGTCATCGGTATGTTGAACAAGGTGCCTCGTGGACTTATCTGTGCCGGCCTGGATTTGCTGTCCGAAGATGCTGTACAGTCGGCGACATCCGTACAGGAATTTGATCGCCGCCTGCCGGATTTGTTCGAGCGGTTGCGTCTTGGCGACATGGTCATTGTGACGGGTGACCATGGGAGAGATTTCTCATTACCTGGACAGACGTCTACTCGAGAGTATGTTCCCGTCTTCGCGAGCGGCCCAAAACTAGCCCATGGCGTCGATTTGGGGACGAGGCCGACCGCGGCGGATGTGGGGCAGACGATTGTGGAGGCACTTCGAGCCGAGCGATTACCGGTTGGTGAGAGTTTCTTGGATGCGCTCAGGCCGGGGTAGTCTTGAGCGAGGAGTGACAGGTAAGCGTGAGCGGTGAAGCGTGAGGCGAAGGGCGAGAAAGGATAGGATGGTGTAGGAACGTGTCCTATGATGACAGGCTAAAAGAACTGGGACTCATCCTACCGGCTCCACCAAAGCCAGTGGCGAATTACGTGCCTGTTATCAGGGTTGGTGATCTCCTGTTCCTGTCGGGAGTGCTCCCTTCGCGCGATGGCCAGCTTGTGATGACCGGCAAGCTCGGAGAGAATCTCACAGTCCAACAGGGGGTTGAGGCAGCGAGGGTGGCGGTGCTGAATGGCTTGAGTATCATCCGGAGCGAAGCCGGATTGCTGGATCGGGTCAAGCGGATCGTCAAAATGGTCGGCTATATCGCCTCGGCTCCCGGCTTTACCGATCAACCGCAAGTTCTCAACGGCGCATCTGATCTGCTCGTTTCCCTGTTCGGAGAAGCAGGCCGGCATGCACGGGTAGCCGTCGGTGCTGCGGAGTTGCCACGCATGGCTCCCGTCGAAATCGAATTGATCGTGGAGCTGTATTCGTCATAAGTTACCCACCACCTAGGGAAAGCCCTAGTTTCCACCCTCAGGGGTTTACCTAGACTACGGCACGCGGTAAACTGCCTTTTTCTGCGCTGCTTCTCTTGAGTCCAAGGACTTCTCCATGCATGAGGTCAAGATCACTCTCCTCCTTCCGAAGCTTTTGTTCCTGATTCAGAACAATTTGATCGTCCGGAGACGATATCAGCAATGAAGCGAGAAACGCCGAAGCCAATCCCTCCCAGTGGTGTGATCTACGACGTATGAATCAGGAGACTTGGAACTCCGTAGATGAATTGCACCAGACCGGCTTGTCCTACGATTGGTATTATCGGACTTCCAAGTGGCTTGCCGCGACGGTCGCACTCATCGTTGTGCTGGTTCTCGTGGGCTGGACGTTTCATATCAACCGACTCACCCGCTTGTCTCCCGACTTCACCGCGATGAAAGTCACCACGGCCATTGGTTTGCTGTTCTTGGCCGGCGCCCTTCTGTTGCTCAACCAGCAGATCATCCGTCCGGACTCAAGCGGTACGCGCGTTCGGAACGGTGTCGTGTTTGTATTGGCAACGATGGCAGGCCTGCTTGGGCTTGGCACCTTGCTCGGATATGCCATACCTGAGGCTGTTCGTTTTGCCGTGCGCGACAGCGTGCTCGGCATCGCGCTCGAAGATCAGACTTGCATCTTTGATGAATTTGTCCAACTCCGTCATCCCCTGCAACAGCGGATTGGTGGACAGGGTCTGGGCTTAGCGCTGTGCAAACGGCTTGCCGATGTCCTCGGCGCCATCATTTGGGTCTTGAGAGGCTGATATGACCCAGTCCACCGCCGAATCCCATTACCCGACCATTCTCGTTGTCGACGATAATCCGGCCGCCCTGTACGTGAAGAGTCGACTGCTCGGCCGGCAGGGTTACCGAATCATTGAAGCGAACAACGGCGCCGATGCGCTCGCTGTCGCCACCGCAGAACGGCCGGCTCTCATCCTGCTCGACGTCAACCTATCGGACATCAGCGGCTTCGATGTCTGTCAGCGGCTTAAGAATCAGCCTGAGACGAAGTTCATCAAAATACTGCAGACCTCCGCCGCCCGCGTCAACGCACCGGATCGAGTGAGAAGCCTGGAAGTCGGCGCGGATGCCTATCTGGTCGAACCGGCGGAAGAAGAGGAATTGATCGGCACTGTGCGGGCCTTGCTCGATCTGGCCCAGCACGAGCGGGACAATCAGCGGCTTATCGCACGTCTCACCGAGAGCGAAGTGCGCTATCGGTCTCTCATCGAGCGAATGCCGGCGGCTATGTACACGATCGATCGAGACGGGCGCATTACGTTTTACAACGATCAAGCGGCCGAATTGTGGGGTCGCAGGCCGAACTTGGACGACAGCAAAAGTCGGTTTTGTGGGTCGCACAAACTGCTTTGGCCGGACGGGACCGCGCTGCCGCATGACAAGACGCCCATGGTCGACGCGGTGCAGGATGGCACAGCACTGCATGGTCAGGAAGTCATTGTCGAACGCGCCGATGGCACAAGGCGCCACGTGATCGTCCATATCGATCCGCTGCGAAATGCCGAAGGACACATCGTCGGCGCGGTCAACTTGTTCACGGATATTACCGCCCGCAAGCAGGTGGAAGACGCGCTGCGTTCGAGCGACGAACGGTTCCGCATGCTGGCCGAAGCGATGCCGCACTTCGTGTGGCAGATCAATAAGCAAGGCGAGACGGAGTTCGCAAATCAACGGTGGTACGACTATACGGGGCTGACGTATGAGACAACGAGACACGGCGGCTGGCTTACAGTCCAACACCCCGATGATGCGCCAAGATTGGCCGAAGCATGGAAGAAAGCCGTTGAGACGGGCGACGAGTACGATGTCGAAACACGATTTCGCCATGCTGTCGACGGGACCTATCGATGGTTTCGTGTAAGAGGGGCTCCGGTGCGGGATGCTGAACGTCGTATTCAGTCATGGGTGGGGACCTGCACTGATATCCATGATCGCAGAGAAGCAGAGCTGGCCCTACGCGAGAGCGAGGAGCGCTACCGTGCTACTTTTGCCAATGCGCCTGTCGGCATCTCCCACATCGGACTGGACGGTCGATGGTTACGGTTCAACGATTCCTTATGCACGATCACCGGCTATTTCCCCGAGGAATTGCTCACCATGACCTTCGCGGATATCACCTATCCCGGCGATCTCAAGGCAGAGTGGGCGCAAATACGTCGCGCGCTGGCGGGTGGGATTGATACCTATTCAATGGAAAAGCGCTACGTACGAAAAGATGGTTCGCTCATCTGGGTTCATAAGACGGTATCGCTCCTCCGAGATGCGCATCAAAGGCCGCTCCATTTCATTTCCGTCATTGAGGATATCGATGATCGGAAGCAGGCGGAGGAAGCGCTGCGCAAGGCGCAATCGCGCTTGCAACGCTGGAACGTGGAGCTCGAACAGGCGGTGAACATGAAAACGGCTGAATTGCGGCAGTCGCAGGACCGCCTGCGCGCGCTGACGAGCGAGTTGAACCTGGCGGAGCAGCGCGAACGGCAACGCTTGGCCACCGAACTGCACGACCATCTGCAGCAGATGTTGGTCGTCGGTAAGTTGACGATCGGGCAGGGCAAGCGGAGCGCAAGCGGCGTGCCCGCTTGTGAAAGCGTCTTGAAGAAGGTCGATGATATCTTGTCCGATGCGTTGACCTATAGCCGGACGTTGGTGGCGGAGCTCAGCCCGCCGGTCCTGCGTGATCATGGCTTGGCCGCCAGTCTCAAGTGGCTCGGCGAGTACATGACAAAAAAACATGAGCAAACCGTGACCGTCGTCGTGCCGGAGGATCAAGATCTTGACCTGCCGGAGGATCAACGTTTGTTGCTCTTTCAATCGGTGCGTGAGCTTCTGATCAATTCGGCCAAGCATGCTGGAACAGGACGAGCCGCTCTCACGATGGAACAGCGAGCGGACCATCTCTGCATCACCGTGAAGGACGAGGGGACAGGATTCGATCTTGCGGCTGCAGCGGCGGTGGGAGCGCCTAGTGACGAGATGTCGTCCAAGTTTGGTTTATATAGCATACAGGAACGGATGCGGGCATTGGGCGGCTCCTTCACCATTGACTCCGTTCCGGGGCACGGGACCATGGCGACGCTGATCTTGCCGCTGGTCAAAAGCGTGGGGGACAACCAGTCGCCTCCTCCAGTCACTGAACCCGAGGAGGTCTGTGCAAGGGTTCATGCCGATGGGGCCGCTGGCCTCGCGAAAGGACGGATGACGGTACCGGTGCTGCTCGTGGACGATCACGCGATGGTGCGGCAAGGACTGCGATCGGTGTTGGATGCCTATGCAGATATTCAGGTCGTCGGAGAGGCCCGCGATGGCGTGGAGGCGGTGAAATTGGTCGAGAAGCTCCGACCTCGAGCGGTGATCATGGACATCAACCTGCCGAAGATGAATGGGATCGAAGCCACGACGCAGATCAAAACCAAATGGCCGGAGACCACCGTCATCGGCATTTCCGTGAACATCGGGGACGACAACAGCGACGCGATGTACCAAGCCGGAGCGGCCACGCTGCTCACCAAAGATGCAGCGGTGGAGCAACTCCACGATACGATCGTTCAGGCTGTCGGTTCACAAGACACGCAAAGAGGTCCGGTGATTCGGCGATAGATTTCATGCGGCTCTGTGTGTGGGTGATATCTTGAAGTCCTGCTTCGTCCAGAGGATCGATTGAACGAACAAAGCTGATGCCCCATCCGATTGTCCGTTCCCTCCTTGACTCCCGAAAAAATGGCTTGTTAAAGTCGGGCATATTGTGTTGTGAATCTCCGGTATGTCTTTTCCCTTCTCCGATAGGCTGTCGATGAAACAAATCTCTATCTTGATCGCAGTCCTTCTTTGGGTGGTGTGTTTTGCAAATATCTTTCTTGCACAAGCCGGCCAGGGATCAATCGAATTGTCTTCTCGGGCATCTACTCCCGGCGCAACCTTAGTCCTGAACGGGAAAGGGTTTGGAACCTTTAAGTCGACCCGGTTCAACCGAGTGACTGTCAACGGGGTGTCGGCGTTAGTGCAGCGGTGGGAAGCAGAGGTCATCGAGGTCAAGGTTCCCTTCAAGGCGACCAGCGGCCCAGTCGAAGTATTCATGGGAAAGAAGAAGAGGTCCGCTGGACCATTGATCATCATGGCTCCACAGATATCGGCTCTCACGCCTACGGAAGCCGAGCGCGGTGCCACGCTCCAGATCACTGGTCGGAATTTCGGCCTCTCGGCGGGTGCTCGCGATCCGAACACGATGTTCGGTGTCAATGACGTAGTGGTCGGCGGGGTCGTAGTGCGCCCCACGCGATGGAAAGACGACAAAATTGAGCTCGAAATTCCGCCGAACGCGGTGAGCGGCGATGTGGTGGTTCGACTGGCCTCCTCTGATCCACTACCGGACGGATCATGCTGTGCGCCGGTCGAGTACGTGGTGAGCAATGCTGTTCCGTTGAAACTGATCCCATCGATTCGAGTAGATCCGCTCAGTGGGCCTGTCGGTACCAAAGTGGTCTTGTTCGGCCAGGGGTTTGGGAATGCCAAAGAACTGATGGATGATGCCGTACTGATCGGAGGGCGGCCGGTGACCATCGCCCAATGGAAAGACGATGTCATCGTTTTCCATGTCCCGCTCGATGCGGAATCTGGTCCGCTTGTGCTGAAACGTCAAGGGCGGGAACGGGTGCTTGGACAGTTTACGGTCCATGTTCCCCGCGTCATTTCCATGAGTCCCGCCAGCGCCCCCATCGGGACGTTGCTGCGTATTAACGGCGAGCACTTTGGGTTTTACTCAGAGAGCGGATCGACTCCCTACAACTTCATGGATTTTAATACCGGTGAGAATCGCGTCGAAATCGGCGGGGTGCCGGCAGTGATCTACCGCTGGAACGACGATCGCATCGACGTCTGGGTGCCGTTCAGCGCAAAAACCGGCAAGGTCGTTATTTACCGGGGTGCCAACCGTCCGAACATAGGAGGACTCTGTTGTGCCGAGCGAGGAACTCAAGCCATTGAGGCCGGGGACTTCGCGCTCGTCACGCCGGCCATCGAGTCGTATGAACCGCATACCGCCGGGCTGGACGCTACGGTGACGATCAAAGGTCGAGGGTTCGGAACATTTCTCAAGACTGCCGAACATGCAGACCTTGGATTGAACCAGAAATCCTACAAGCGCCGAACGGACCTCGAAATCAACGAACCAGGCGAACACGCGACTGTCGTCTCGAATGTGTCACGAACCGAAGTCCTGTTCAACGGCACAGCCGCACTGGTTCAGTCATGGTCCGATGAAGAAATTGTGGTCACCGTACCGCATCGCAATCTCTACGGGATCGGAAAGAAGGGGGAGTTTTTTGATAACCTGGCGACCGGACCGTTAGTCGTTCGCCGAGGATCATGGGACCTGCTTCCCGATGGAACGTGTTGTTCGCCGAAGAAGTGGGTCACGATTGAAGCCGGACCATTCACCATCGAAGCAAAAGGACTTCCTGTTCCCGACCCAGATTTCTGGAATTACTACATGCCCGACGCGAGTCCCGCTCAATAATGGTGGATTGGCTTCATCTGGTCGGCCTTAGGCGAAGGAACGTGTTCGCGTCACTCTTCGTTCTCCTCGGTATTCTTCTAGCGATCCCTCAATCGGGTGGGAGTACAGATTCCAACCTTTTCATCACCACTCAGGCAAGCAGCACAAAATCAACGTTGATGAGCATTCAGTTTCGTACGTTCCAGAATGGGTGGGTGGTAGGAGCAGGAGGAACAATACTGAAGACCACCGATGGCGGCAAGAAGTGGAGGCGGGTCACGAGCGGAACCTCTGCCCTATTGACGTCTGTGTTCTTTGCTGACTCATCGAAAGGCTGGGTGACGGGAGCCGGAGGATTTTTGAGCCGTACGGCGAACGGGGGAGAATCTTGGTTTCCACAATCGCTGGATACTCAGCAACCGCTCTACGGAGTCCATTTCACAGATCCAACTGTCGGATGGGTGGTCGGGGGAGGCGGCACGATCTTTCATACTACCGATGGCGGCCAGCATTGGATGGAACAGGTGAGCGGCACAACGGCCACGCTTTATGCGGTGCACTTCCTCAATGACCAGAAGGGCACGATCGTCGGCGCGCTGGGCACTGTCCTTTCGACAAAGGATGGAGGAGCGACCTGGACGCCGCAAGAAACGCAGAACGCGGTGACCCTGTTCGACGTGTTTTTCACCGATTCCACGACCGGCTGGGCGGTCGGCAATGCGGGCGCCTTGTTTCAGACGACGGACGGTGGAGTCAAATGGATTGACCAGACTCTGCCGTGCGGCAAGACCTGTACAAAGATCATCGATCTCTTAAAGGTTCGATTTGCAAATCAGCAAGAAGGCTGGATTGTCGGCGAACGCGGGATGTTGTATCGGACGACCGATGGAGGCCTCACCTGGAGCGAAGGGAAATCGGTCGCTCCATCCTCGCTATTCGGTCTCACTTTTCCCGATACCACCCATGGCTGGGCCAGCGGCGAAAACGGGGCTATCGTTCATCTACAACCAGGCCGCTGATATCACGATAATATGACAGAATGAGGACGCCATGACCATCACACCCATTCAATCAAAGCGCGATTACGAGCGCGCAGAAACGAATCGAAGCTCTTTATGGATGCGGAGTTTGGAACAGAGGTCGGCGATGATCGAGACGTGTTCACAACACTCCTCGAAGCGTATGAAGAGCAGCACTATGCCATCTGTCCGCCCGATCCGATCGAGGCCATCGGGTTTCGGATGGATCAACTTGGTATGACACGCAAGAATCTCGAAACCCTGCTTGGTGGATGAGGGCGCGTTTCGGAGATCCTGATCAAGAAGCGGAACCTCTCGCTTGAAATGATTCGCCGTCTGCATCGCACCCTGCACATCCCGCTAGAGAGTCTCATCGGTACGGCTGCGTGAAATACTGCAACGGTAGCATTCCGGACATTTCAGTCAGCCCGTTTCCGTAAAAGACTGCTGGTGCTTATTCACTCCGACAGAGCAGAACTGAGAATATTCGATGTCCTGCACTCGCCTCGGCCATCACATTCCAAGCCGCCTCCGGTCTGGCTATTCCCTTCAACACCGCCGACCTCAGGTAGCGTAAGGTAGCAAAATCGAGCTTGATTAACATGATTGGGGGTGAATAAGTCTGACTTGAAAAGACTCCCGACCCCGTCCTATTCTCCTAAACGTGTGAGAATTGTTTCTCCGCCACGAATCGAATTATCTCCGCTGCGCCGGACTCGATTGCCAGCCGCGGGCCTACGTCGTGATCAAACCGGCAGCCCGAAACCAGTCCAAGGCTTCTGCCACAGCGGCGCCGCAGTCACGCATGGGTTCCAGTCTCAATTCCCGCGCCGACTGACGTCCATCGAAGCGAAAGTGCCTCTGCGTCAGTCGAACCCCCGTGACCGTTGCCATGGGCACAGCTGCGGTGAAGTGGCGGCAAACCCATTCTTCGAGATGAGCAAAGGCGAGGGCAAGCGCGTAAGGAACTCGCCATCGGGGCGCCGGCCGACTACTCAGCTTGCCCAATAAACGCAAAAGGTCACGGATGCTCCAGTCTTCAGCGGCCAGCAGATAGCGACGGCCAATCTCGCCGCGCTCGGCGGCAGCCCAGATTCCGGCGGCGGCATCGCGAACGTCGATGAGATTGAGACCGCCGTCCAGATGGCCTTTGACCCGACCGTTGCAAAAATCACAGATCAAGCGGGATGGTGGCCCCAGGTTAACGTCGCCGGGACCAACAGCGATGGTGGGCCGAACAATCACCACCGGCTGTCCGGCTTCCACGGCTTCCTGGGCAGCCTGTTCGGCGAGCCACTTGCTGCGACAGTAAGGCCCGATCATGTCGCTCAGTGAGGTCTGGGTTTCTTCTGTGATCATTTCCTGACCATACGCCGCCGCGAGAATCGATTCCGTGGAGACGTGGACGATGCGGCGTGCGCCGGCGCTCCGGGCGGCTTCGAGCACATGGCGCGTCCCTTGGTGGTTGACTTGCTCGAAGTCATCAGGGTTGCGCGCCCACAGGTTGGGATTGGCCGCCAAGTGCAGCACAACGTCACAGTCGCCCGTCGCCCGCGCCACGGCCGCTCCATCACGGATGTCGGCGAAGACTATCTCGATCTGGTCTTGCGGCAAGTGCGAGACCGCCGATCCCGGCTTCTCGAGCACACGCACCGCATGATTCGCAGCGACGAGCTGCCGCACCAGGTGCGAGCCGATGAATCCAGCGCCGCCCGTGACTAGGACCTTGCGTGGCTTCATAGGATCAGCTCGTCCAACCTCTGCAGAGCTGGTTGGAGCGGTCCTTCTTCCATCCGTTTGAGCAGCGCGTAGGCGCGACGATTTAAGGGACAGGGACGATCACCCGCCAGGTGCAGAAGATGGCCGTTGTAGTTGTCGATCTCGGTGCGACCTTTGGGGACGTCCCCCGACATAGAACAATACGTGTTGCGCAAGCTCACAGAAAACGGCCATGCGAGCGCCCAGGCGAGCCCTTGCCAGCGCAGGATACGGTCGACTACGTCGGGGTGAAATGGTCCGATCTTTCCCAAAGGCACCTGGGCATCTTTTAGGATCCGGTAATTCTCGCGCAACATGGCGAAGAACAGCTGCCGCGCCCTGCGATTGATCAGCAGCTGGCCGTTATCAAGTCCCGCAGCCGCCGCGAGCGGGCTGATGGCGGAGTTATACATCAATTTTGCATACTTGTAGGGCAGGATCTCTACGACCTTTCGGACCCGAAAACGGCCGTGTCGCCGCAGTACTTCGATCAGGGATTCCACAGAGGGAGATTCGCGGCGGTGTTCGCTCAAGGCAGTGTGCCCAATATGCAGACTCCCCCCTCGGGTGATTCGCGTGTGCGTTTTTTGAGGAAAACACTCGGAGACGAACGAGGCGATGCCTTCGATATGACTGCGCTCGATCAGGTCGGGATCAAAGCCGTTCTGAACTGGAATGACGGTAACTGTCGGGGACAGTCGATTCAGCACCACCTTGTTGTCATAGCATTTCGTACAAAGAAGGATAACGCCCTCTTCCGGAGGCTGCCACTCTGCAAAATGGACGAACTTTGCCGGAAGCAAGGGATGCCCATCAAGACCCACGCCACGAGAACGCCCCCAGCGCACCTTGGCTGGGTCGGCCTCGACAAAGATCACATCGATCCCGCCCGCGCGCAAAGCGTAGCCCAAGGCACATCCGATGCCGCCCGCTCCCACCACGAAGACTGCGTTCGAAAGATGATCGGCCATTTCAATTTTTAAGTATAAGGCCTCTTTATCACTTGCCCGCAGCAAGCAGTGGGGAATATAAAGTCAAATCAATCAAAGATCAATCGCTTGGCTCATTTGGCGGGCACGACCAAGACCGGACAGTGGCTAGAAACGGGGCCGCCCATCTCAAAGGCTCGGGTCAAAAGGACACGGCCCATCGTTCCCCCCCATTCTGCGAACGAGGCGAGGTAGTAGAAGTCATTTCAAACCACTTCTTTGGTGTAGAATCCTCGCCATGCTCACCCTCCATGAAAGGAGGCTTCATGGCGTGGCACCATCTGACCGATGTCCAGTGGGGTGTATCGAGACATGTCTCGCAAGGAGGTCTGTTCATGTGGCTCAAGACGCCTGCCAGCGCCGGCTTCTCTCTTCTGGTGTTCTGCACGGTGATGGTTCTGCCTCTGGACATCAGGGGTGAGACGCCAGGGCCCGCCCCAGTCATAGCACGCTTCAACGGGGCACTGATCGAAGCCATGAGGGGTGGGAAGGCGTTGGGGTTCAGCGGCCGCTATCGACTGCTTGAGCCGGTCGTGACCGAGACCTTCTTGCCTCCGTACATGGCGAGCGTCTCTGTCGGCCGACACTGGAAGACGCTCACGGAGGAGCAGCAGCGGCAGTTTGAAACAATCTATGCCGAATGGTTGATTGCGAACTATGCGAAGAATTTTCACGCCTACGCAGGAGAGCGCTTTGAGATCACGACACAGTCCCAGACGGCAGGCGGCGCTGCGGTCCTGAGCACACTTCTGAACGCGCAAGGCAAAGCAACCGAGTTCGACTACCGTCTGCGACTGACGGAGGATGCCTGGCACATTGTGGACATACGCATTTCGGGCGTGAGTCAGCTGGCCAATACGCGCGCGCAATTTGTGAGCGTCCTGGATAAAAATGGCTTTGACGAGCTCGTGGCGTCGCTCAAACGAAAGATTCGGGAGTTCTCCCGGAGCGATGGCCAATGAGCCAAGGCCCACGGACTGACTGAGAGAAGCTGAAGGGCCAACACTTACACCGACCCGCATCACCCATGTTCACCGAGCCTCCCCTGACCCGCACACAGCGCCTGCTGAGAGCCTGGGTGCTCCTCATTCAGCATCATGCCGGCGCCGTGCTCGTGGGCACTGTCCTGCTGACGCTTGGGACCCTCTATTACTCCGCCGTCAATTTCAAGCTCAACGCCGACATCCATGCCATGATGTCCGACAAGCTGTCCTACCGCGGATGGTACAAGGAGTTCGCCAAGGCCTTTCCACAACAGAGCGACACCGTCGTCGTGGTCATCGACGGCATCACCACGGAACAGGCAGCGGCAGCACGGAAAGCTCTAGCCGAGCGACTGAGGAACGAACAGGCGCTCTTCGCCGACGTCTATGAACCAGGGGCCGGCGCGTTCTTTCAACAGAACGGCCTCCTGTACCTGAACACCGAAGAACTGGAGAGACTCGGAGACCGACTCTCGGCAGCCCAACCCCTTCTGGCGCTGCTCTCCAAGGACCTCAGCCTCCGCGGGCTGTTCGAGGTCGTTGAAAAGGCCTTGGCGCAAGCAGATCTCAGTGAGGCCCAAGACCGCACCCTTGCCCTCCTCCTCGACGGGATGAGCCACGCCTTCGCCGGCGCGGTTCACGGAACGGTCTACCCGATGTCATGGGAGGGCCTGGCGTTCGGCACAGAGCAGACCGCGAGGCAATGCCGCCAGTTCATCATCCTGAAGCCACGAGTCGCGGAGGCATCTCTGTCTGCGGGAAGCGTCCCCCTCGAGACCATTCGCCGGGTTGCCGGGCAGTTCGGCTACAATCAGACCGGAACCGCGCGCGTGCGGATCACCGGAGATTTCGCCCTTGCGTACGAGAACCTCCTCGAAGTCCGCAACAGCACCGGCATTGCGACCGTCGCGTCGCTCCTGCTTGTGGCGCTGGTCCTGTCTGTGGGGCTCTACTTCTCAGGGCGCCTCATCGTTTGCAGCCTGGTCACATTGCTCACGGGGCTCATCTGGTCCACCGCATTCGCGCTTGCCACCGTGGGCAGTCTCAACATGATCTCCGTCACCTTCGCCGTGCTGTTCATCGGACTGGGCATCGACTACAGCATACAGTTCTGCCTCAGATATCGGGAGCTGCTGCTGCAAAGCGGCCATCAGCAGACTAGCCTCACGTCGACCGCCACCAGTGTCGGCAGAAGTCTCTTCTTCAGCGCTGCAACCACGGCCCTCGGCTTCTACGCCTTCGTTCCCACGGCCTATGCAGGCGTGGCTGAACTGGGCTTCATCTCAGGGTCGAGTATGTTCATCAGCTTCTTCGGAAACATCACCGTGTTGCCCGCTGTGCTGACCGTCCTCCCCGTGCAGGAGTGCCGGCGGGGGGACCCCTCCTGGCCCTGGCTCGTCGATCTGCCGTACCGGTATCCGCGCGGCATCGTCGCCGTCGGGGCACTGGGGGCGTTGGTCTCGCTCTTGGCCGTTCCACGAGTCTTCTTCGACTACAACCCCCTCAACCTCCACGACCAGTCATCAGAGTCTGTGAGAACTATGCAGGAACTCTTCTCTGTCTCGCGTTCCTCATTCTTTCGACGCTGCTCTTCCTCCCATCATTGATGGTGCTGCTCAACGTGCGGCTTGAGTAACGGGCATGAGCCGCCCGGATCAGCCGAGGACCGGCTGGTGAGGAACGGGTACGAGAGCTGTGTGATCTGAGTCACCGACCTGTCCGCTAGGGAACACTGGCCCTAGCGAACTCCCTAGGGAACGTGTTACACAATGGCCGTGATCAATGTCTGGTGCGTCAACAGTTCTCATTAATGGCTGAAGCTGAAGGAAAAGAAGTCGCCGTTCATCCTCTGGGACCCACCGTCCTCCCCCCGGCATGGGGCGGTCTGCCGGCATCCACCCGACAGCGCTGGACGGTGAGACGCTCCTTCCTCGTCCACACGATCAACGCGCTGAGCGGCATTGTCGGTCAGGCAGCATTGGCAAGCCTTGAGGAGGAGGAACTTATAACGGCGGCACGCCGCCGGGCCGGCCATGACGACTTTGGTGACGCCTCCTTTCGAGAACCCCTCCGCCGCCTCATTTCGGCTCTTCAGACGGAAGCCCATCTTCACCCTTTAGGGAGACTGGCCGCTCGTCGCGAACTGACCAGGCTCCTGGTCAACCGCTTGCGGCTGCAGGAAGATCGCAGGCGTCATCCCGGTATCGGTGAGCAGCACATTCGACGACCGATCATCATCACGGGCCTGCCCCGCACCGGGACGACGTTTCTCCATGGCCTGCTGGCGCTTGACCCAGCCAACCGGGTTCCACGCACCTGGGAAACCCTGTACCCCAGCCCGCCGCCGGAGGCAGAGACGTACCTCGTTGACCGGCGCATTACCCTGGTTGATCGTGAGATCCGCTGGTTCCATCGAATGGTTCAGGACTTCAACCGTATTCACCCCGTCGGTGCAGAGCTTCCCGAGGAATGTCTCGTGATCTTCAGCCATTCTTTCATGAGTTACCAGTTTGCATCGACCCACCGGCTGCCGTCCTATCTTGACTGGCTTGAATCTCAGGACCTCCGCCTCTCATACGAGATGCACCGTAGGATTCTGCAGCACTTGCAGTGGCGGTGTCCGGGGGAGCGTTGGGTGTTGAAGGCGCCGGCTCATATGTTCGATTTCGAGGCGATGTTCGAGGCCTACCCTGACGCCTGTGTCGTGATGACACACCGCGACCCCATAGAGGTGACCGCTTCCCACGCCAGTCTGACGGCAACCCTCAAATCTGCCTTCAGCGACAATGTTGATCCTGTTGAAGTGGGACGAGAGTGCAGTCGAAGATGGTCCGAAGCTCTCCGCAGGGCGCTGCGTTCGCGCGACCGTGGCTGCGTTCCCTCGGAGCGCTTCCTCGATCTCTACTACACTGACTTGGTCGCTGACCCGGTGGCAGCTGTGGAACGAGTCTATGGACAGTTTGACCTGCCCTTGCCCGACGGACTTCGGGACAAGGTTCGGGAATTCGTGAACAGGAACCCAAGGAACCGTTTTGGGACACACCGGTATACCCTCCATGACTTTGGTTTGGATCTTCAGGAGGAAGAGAAGAAGTATGCCGCCTACCGGGAACGGTTTCGCTTGTGATGTCGGCCCGCCGGTCCGGGAGGCCCTTTGTTTTTGCGGACCGTAACTCGCCAGGATGGGCTGGAGATTCAATTCCTCCGCTAGATCAGCCAGAAAGTACGCCAGGTGATCCTCCGACAACAACCACAGCGTCTCAGGATCATAGGGGCGAAAGGTCCGAATCGTCATCACGCAGCCTCCTTGCTTCTCCCGACGTCGCAAGCTTTTACAGAAGTCGAAGGCCGCACACAAGTGTGCTAGGGCTAATGTCGGACAGGTTCCTAGCTCAGCCCGACTATTTTTCTGTTCATTTTTTGCTGGAGGAATTGTGCATGGTGAGCTAGGTCCAGTCGTGGTTCATGATGGATCGATCCCACCGAGACATTCTTCGTTGGGCAAAGTTGAGAAACCACGATGTGATATGGGCCTTGGTCACGGGAAGAGGAAGTCTTCTCAGCATAGACATTGGAGAGAAAAAACGACCGTACATCGTCCTGACGCGTTCATCGAGTTCCGATGCCGAACAGTTCTTCGGCCTGATTTCACAGGAGTTGCCGGGCCATCGATTCAGTTGCGTTTCGTCAATGAGGCGATGCTCTGTTCTGAACCGGTCATATAGAGGTGTTCCTTTGTGGGGACGGAGCGTATAAAAGTAGGCCACCGGGACTTTGTGATGTTCAAGGAACGCGAGCGTTGCGTCGAAGGCTTCCGGGCTCTCCTCGTCGTAGCCAAACACAAAATTCATGGAGTAGCTGATGCCCCGCTTACGCAGGTTGGAGATGATCTCCTCATATTGGTCCACCTTATTGAATTTCTTGTTCATGGCGGCCAGTACCTCACGGCTGATACTTTCCATGCCCATATTCACATGAAGCAACCCGCTCCTCTTGGCGAGATCCATGAACTCCTGATCTCGGCATAGGTACGCAGTCCACAGGGTTGACCAGCGGATCTTCAAGGGAACCAACGCTTCCATGAGCTCCATCGAATGGTCTTTTTTCCCAGCGAACATACTATCGGCGAAAAAGACGTTCTTGGCCTTGATGTGTCTGATCTCCTCGACGATCTCCTGAACCGGGCGAAACCGATAGCGCGTGCCCACATAAAAACGTTCTGAGCAGAACTCGCACTTGAAAGGACATCCTCTGGAAGTTTGGACCGAATAGGTGTGCAGCCATTGAGGTCCCCTGCCGTTCATCAACTCATATCGCGGCAGGGGTAACCCTTTGAGGTCATGTGGGGCACTCGCACGATAGACCTTTTTGAGTCTTCCTACCGCTGCATCGTGCAACATCATCGGCCAAATATCTTCACCCTCTCCGATTCCGACGGCATCACAGTGTTCGGCAGCTTCGTCGCTATGGAAAAAGGTGTGGGGACCTCCCATCATCACAGGAATACCCCTGTCTCTGAACTTACGCGCGATATCGTAGGCACGGAAGGAATTGATCGTCCACGCGGTAATGGCAACCACGTCTACCGAGGCATCAAAGTCGATGTCCATTACCTGTTCGTCGACCAATTCAACGCGCCAATCGCGGGGTGTCAGCGCCGCAAGATAAGGGAGGGTGAGGCCTGCGAGGGTTCGCCTCTTGGTCTTATAGAGGGAGAAATCCGACTTGTTTCGATAGTGGCTTGGCTGAACAATCAGGAGCTTATGCATACCCGGCCTCCTTACACCTTGGTGGTGCCTTCCTAAGACTGAATGGCGTGTAATCATCCGTAAATCGGCTACCCAATGTCAAGGCTAAGGAAAGCAAAGGGGGGACCTGTGAGGTGGAAGAAATAGCGGACGAGCGAATCCAAATTACTGCATGGTCGAGGCTGTTCGCAGCGCTAGCGGCCGTTCCCATACTGCCGGCCTCGCTCATTCCAACTTGCCGAGGCGCGATTGGAGTATGCTGATTGCGGCGATGGCGGCCGTTTCAGCTCTCAAGATCTGCCGACCAAGGGTAATGGGTACGACATTCGCCTGCTCGGCTAGTTGGACTTCTTCTTTGCTCCAGCCTCCCTCCGGTCCGATCAAGACCAGCACGGAGCCGGTCACGTTTTGCGGTAGCTCGACTGTTTGTAAAGTCTTGCCTTCCCGTCGCTCGACAAGCATGAGCGTGATCGTGCCGGTCGCACGGCTGGTCAACAGTGCCGCGAGGGATCGTGTCGGGGCGATCGTGGGCACGCGCCACTGTTCGGACTGCTGAGCGGCTTCTAAGGCGATACGCTGCCATCGGGCAAGCTGATGGCCCACGCGGTCTGCTTTGAGTTGTACTACACTCTGTCGGCTTTCCATCGGCACGAGTTCATCCATGCCCAGCTCGGTAGCTTTCTGAATCACCCAGTCCATTTTCTCGCCCTTGAGTAACGCTTGTCCAAGCATCAGAAAAGGAGCCATCGGCGCCGGCTGGGTGATGGTCTCGATGATTCGTCCGGTCAAACGTTGCTTTGTGACCGCCGTGATCTCCGTACGATAGTGGTGGCTCACTCCATCGCCGAAGAGAACGATTTCGCCGACTCGGATGCGCAAGCTGTCTCGGAGATGCACGAGCATATCGCCGGTGACCGATATCGTCTGTTGACTCATGCACTCAGGGGGGACGAAAAACACGGGCATGCGGGAACTCTGTGGGTTGCAACCCGGATGAGGAGGGGCAGATTACTCGAAGAAGGTCTTCATCTTATCGAAGAAGCCCTCGTCGTTGGCTTCCATGGTCATGCCGCTTTCTTTCGCGTACTCCACCAGCAGTTCTTTTTGTCTGGCCGTCAATTTGGTGGGAATCTTGACCTTGATCGTATAGACCTGATCGCCTGTCGAACCTCCCTTCAGGCTGGGAATCCCCAACCCTTTAATCCGAAGGACCTTGTCATGTTGTGTGCCGGGCGGCACTTTAATGACAGTTTCTCCCTTGAGGGTCGGGACTTCCACTTTTCCACCGAGAACGGCTGTGACAAGGTTGATGGGCACATCACAGGCGATATCGAGGCCCTTGCGATGAAAAATTTGATGAGGCCTGACAGTAACGGCCACATAGAGGTCGCCGGGAGGCCCACCGTTCGGACCATGCTCTCCTTCGTTGGAGAGACGAAGTCGCATGCCGGTCTCTATGCCGGCTGGGATATGGACGGCGATGGTGCGTTCTTTGTAAATCCGTTGGCGCCCTTGGCAGGCCAAGCAGGGTTCCGTGACAAAGTGGCCGGTGCCTTCACATTGACCACAAGGTCGGCTGACACTGAAGAACCCCTGCTGAAAGCGTAGTTGCCCCGCGCCTTTGCAGCTGGCACATGGCTTGATGGCTGCTGCCGACTTTGCGCCGGTCCCTTTGCAGTCGACGCAAATTTCCCAGCGCGGGATCTTGAGTTTGGCCTCTTTCCCGTAGACGGCTTCCTCAAACGTGATTTCGAGGTTGTATTGGAGATCGTTGCCACGTTCAGCACGAGTTGCCCCGCCTCCTCGCGCTTGGCCGAAAAAATCCTCGAAGATGTCATTGAACACATCCCCGAATCCGCCGCGTCCGAAATCAAACCCTTCAAAACCAGGCCCACCTTGCTGTGCGCCGGCATGGCCGAACATGTCGTAGCGCTTTCGCTTTTCCTGATCGCTCAGTATTTCGTAGGCTTCGTTGATTTCTTTGAATTTTTCTTCGGCGGACTTCTTCTGATGGTCGCCGGCGTGGAGATCCGGATGGTGCTGGCGGGCTAGTTTCCGGTACGCCTTCTTCAGCTCGTCGTCGGAGACGTTCCGATCAACACCGAGTGTTTCGTAGTAATCGCGTTTTGACACGGATGCCATTGTGCTCAAAATGCATTGATGAACCGAGTTCCCGATCAAGCCGAAAACTCGGTTCTCTGATGCGCTATTCTATGCTATTTCCTGTCTTTGTCTACTTCTTCAAATTCTGCGTCCACGACTTTCTCGTCGGTCTTGGTCTCGCCGGCACTGCTGTCCGGAGACGAAGCGCCAGGCTGCGGGCCTGGAGATGCGGCGGCTTTCTTATACATCTCCTCGGCTAACTTATGTGATGCCGTCATGAGCGATTGAGTCGCTGATTCGATGGCCTCGGCATCGGTACCCTCGAGCGCCTTCTTGACGGCTGCGACGGCATCCTGGATTTTTGTCTTTTCCTCAGCGGAGACTTTGTCACCGTATTCCGTGATGTTTTTCTCGGTTTGATAGACCAGACTATCCGCCTGGTTCTTGGCTTCCGCCAATTTACGGCGTTTTTTGTCGTCTTCGGTGTGCGACTGCGCGTCTCGGACGAGCTTTTCGACTTCGTCTTTGCTGAGACCGCTGGAAGCCGTGATCTTGATGGATTGTTCTTTCTGGGTGGCCAGATCCTTAGCCGATACGTGCACGATGCCGTTGGCATCGATATCGAACGTCACTTCAATCTGCGGCATGCCGCGAGGCGCCGGTGGAATGCCGACCAAGTCGAACTGCCCAAGTAGTTTGTTGTCATTCGCCATTTCCCGTTCGCCTTGGAAGACGCGGATGGTGACGGCCGTTTGATTATCGGCTGCCGTCGAGAACACCTGGCTCTTTTTGGTCGGAACGGTCGTGTTACGCTCGATGAGCTTGGTGAATACGCCCCCCAGCGTCTCAATGCCCAACGACAATGGAGTCACATCGAGGAGCAGAACGTCCTTGACCTCTCCTTTGAGGACTCCGCCTTGGATGCCGGCCCCAATGGCGACGACTTCGTCGGGATTCACTCCACGGTGTGGTTCCTTTCCGAAGAAGTCCTTCACCGCTTGGATCACTTTCGGCATGCGGGTCATGCCGCCGACCAGCACGATTTCTTGGATATCCTTGGCGGTGACGCCTGCGTCGGACAAGGCCTTACGGCAAGGCTCGATCGTGCGCAGAATCAAGTCGTCCACCAGCTGTTCGAGCTTGGCTCGCGTCAGTTTCGTGACCATGTGCTTGGGACCGCTGGCATCGGCTGTGATGAAGGGCAGGTTGAGTTCTGTTTCTTGGGACGATGACAGCTCGATCTTGGCCCGTTCCGCCGATTCTTTCAGGCGTTGAAGCGCCATTCGGTCTTTCCGCAGATCGATGCCCTGATCTTTTTTGAACTCATCGACCAGCCAATCCATCACGCGTTGATCGAAGTCATCACCCCCGAGATAGGTATCACCATTGGTGGATTTCACCTCGAAGACGCCTTCCCCGATTTCAAGCACGGAGATATCGAAGGTCCCGCCGCCCAGATCGTACACGGCAATCCGTTCGTCTTTCTTCTTGTCAAGGCCGTAGGCGAGGGAGGCAGCTGTCGGTTCATTGATGATACGCAGGACGTTCAGACCGGCAATCTGGCCGGCATCTTTGGTTGCCTGGCGCTGGCTGTCGTCAAAATAGGCAGGGACAGTCACAACGGCCTCAGTGACCTTTTCGCCGAGGTAGTCCTCAGCGGTCTGCCGCATTTTCTGCAGGATCATCGCTGAGATTTCCGGTGGGCTATAGCGCTTGCCGCGCAATTCCACGTGGGCATCGCCGTTGTCGGCCTCAACGACTTTATAGGGGAGCCGCTTCAGGGCTTCTTGAACCTCACGGCTCTTGAACTTGCGGCCCATCAGGCGCTTGACGGAGAAAATAGTGTTCTCGGGGTTGGTAATCGCTTGCCGTTTTGCGATTTGCCCGACCAGCCGTTCACTTTTATCGGTGATGGCAACGACGGAAGGAGTGGTCCGGCTCCCTTCGGCGTTGGCGATCACGACGGGGTCTCCGCCGCTCATAATCGCCACACAAGAGTTGGTGGTCCCGAGATCGATACCGATGACTTTACCCATTGGTGGACTCCTTCCTTCTCGACAACGACGACTGAATCAGGTCAGTTCGTCGTTGAGTCATGTTCGCTTGGACGGGCCGGGCCCGACGATACACTGACCATTGCCGCCCGCAGTATCCTATCGTGCAGCCGATACCCTTTTTGAAACTCGTCCAATACTTTATTCGCCGGTATGTCGTTCGATGGCCCATACGAGACGGCCTGATGTGCGCTTGGATCGAAGTCCTGACCGGATGTTTCGATCGCCTGCACACCGAACTTGGCTAGGATGCCGGATAGTTGCTTGAGTGTCAGTTCCACACCCTGGACGAGCGCCGAATCGCCTCGGTTGGTCTGAGCCGCCTTGATCGCCCGCTCCAGGTTATCGACAACCGACAGCAGCTCTTTGAGAAGCTGTTCATTCCCGAATCGAATCTGCTCACGCTGGTCACGTTGGGTCAGCCGTTTATAGTTTTCAAATTCCGCGGCCAGCCGGAGATACTTGTCATTGAGCGCTTTACACTCTTCCGTCTTGCCGGCCAATTCTTCCTGACCCGAGGGGCCTGCATCTGTGACGCGAGAATTTTCCTCTAAGTTATCGATTGTATTGGTGTTTATTTTTTCCTGCTCTTGGTCGTCACTCATGCTGATACCCGTACAAGCGGGGAGATATCCATAGAGGGAGTGAAGTCAACAGATAAAGGGAAAATAAAATGATGCGGGTACTAAGGGACTAGACCCAGTGCTTCAGGCTCGTGTCCCGCGCACGGCGATAGAGGAGCTCAAGCCCATGAAGGGTCAAAAACGGTTCAATATGTTGAATTGATCGTGCCTCCGGCGCAATCACCGATGCTAATCCACCGGTGGCGATCACATATGATGTGCGCCCCATTTCACCTTCCATGCGCTGAACAAGGGTATCCACGAGACCGGCGTAGCCGAAGATGAGCCCCGACTGGATACTACCGGCAGTATCCGTTCCAATGACGGTCTTGGGCCGGGCGAGCTCAACTTTGCTCAGCTTTGCAGCCCGTGTGAACAGGGCTTCCGCAGAAATAGTCAGGCCAGGCGCGATCACGCCTCCAAGATATTCTCCATCTCGGTTGACCGCGCAAAATGTCGTCGCCGTGCCGAAATCGACGATGATGAGGTCGCGGCGAAACTTCTCATAGGCCGCGGCCGCATTCACAATACGGTCGCTTCCGATCTCTTTCGGGTTCGAGTAGTTCAGTGTTAAGCCTGTATCCATGTCGGGCGAGACGGTGATCGGAATGCAGCCAAAGGACGTTTCAACCATCGACTCGAACGTGTCCGTGAGGGCGGGAACGACGCTGGAAATGATCGCACCGGTGATGTGTTCTGGGATGCGCCCATCTCGGGCCATGAGGCTGAGGCAAAGGACACCGTACTCATCGGCAGTGGTCTTGGGGTCGGTCGCCAACCGCCAATGGGTCAACAGGGTCGACCCGTCAAAGATTCCCGCGACAACGTTGGTATTCCCGATATCGATGGCTAAGAGCATCGGACTCATTCTACTCGGCCTGGTCCTCTTTCGCTACTCTCGCAGATGCATGACATCGGCTGCGCGGACCTCGACGAGAGACATCGGTTGTGATCGAGAGTGAGATGACAAGGTCTTAACTTGCAGCGCGCCGTCGGGAGAAAGAGCTTCTGCGATGCCGACGATTAATCGATCATTCGTGAACTGGACGCGAACCCGGCGTCCCAATGTGGCACAGCGAGTTGTATAGGCCTGGCGTAGCCGGACCGACCCATGGGATTGAAGCTCGTCGAGACAATGTTCAAGTTCCAGAAGCAGTTGAACAATGAGTCGATTCCGGTCGATCGGTCCTCGTGAAGCTTCAATCAATGAGGCCGCAATCGGTCGCAAGTCTTCCGGAAAAGACACCGGAGGAACATTCACATTGAGCCCGATGCCGATGACCACGACCGGGTCGTTAGTTGTCGCGAAGCTGCTCTCGCAGAGAATCCCGCCGACTTTGCGCTCATGGAGAAGCAGGTCGTTCGGCCACTTCAACGAAAGGGACACAGCCGCCATCTGTTGAACGGCCTCGGTCACGGCCAGAGCGCTGGCAAGCGGCACCCAGGATAACCATTGAGAAAGGGAAAGGTTTTCCCCCATCCCACGTACAATGACGGAGCAATAGATGTTCAACCTCGGCGGCGAGAACCAGGTGCGTCCATGTCGGCCATAGCCGCCTGACTGGCTTTCAGCAATGACGACGGTGCCGTGTGGTGCACCTGCTCGAACCAGTGAAGCCGCCTCTGTGTTGGTTGAGGGCAGATCCTGGTGGAGATACAAGACGTGACCAAGTGACGTAGTCGCAAGGGTACTGCGAATACTATCGATATTGAGTGGGGTGGCGGACACCATCGACTACGAACGTCGGCGTTGTGAAGGCCGAGCCAACGTCATGACAAGGCTGATCGTTGCTGCCGGAGCAGAATGGGTGAGGGCTCCGATGGAGATGCGATCGGCGCCGGCTGCAGCCATGGCACGAACGTTCTTCAGCGTGATGCCGCCTGATACTTCCACCAGGGCCTGCTTCTTGATCAATGCCACAGCACGTCTGACCAGGTCCGGAGCCATGTTGTCCAGCAGAATAACCTCAGGCTTCCCGGCGAGTGCCTGCCGGATATCAGAGAGGGATTCCACCTCGACAATGATCGGGAGCATGCTTGACCGATGGGCATGTGCCAATCGACATGCCCGTTCAACCGGTCGTCGGGTGCGTTGGAGGAGGGCCAGATGATTATCTTTAATCAAGATGCCGTCACTCAATGATCGGCGGTGGTTGATCCCACCGCCGAGCGAAACGGCCCACTTCTGAAGCGCGCGCCAGCCTGGAAGCGTTTTCCTGGTATCCAGGATCTTGGCAGGGTAGCCGCTCACGGCCCGGCAGAACCGTTGCGTCAAGGTGGCGATCCCGGACAGGTGTTGGAGAAAGTTCAAAGCAACTCGCTCGGCCTGCAGAATGGACCGCCCGTCACCCTCGATATGAAGGAGCGGCTCTCGATTCTTAGCTTGGTCGCCGTCGCGTTTGCAGACCGACAACCGCAGGGAAGGATCGACCATGAGAAAGGTCTGAACCGCTGCGGCCATTCCTGCCACAACCAACGGCTGTTGCGCGATGATCTCGGCCCGAGCCGGTACCGGAGAGGGGAAAAGCGATACGGTCGTGGCATCGCCCTGAGCCAGGTCTTCTTCAAGTCCCTGACGCACGACTCGCCGGATATCTGCGGCAGGGAGTGTGGCCATCTGTCAGGTTGCGAACATGGCGCGGAGCTGCCGATCGCTGTTGGTCAGCAACACGTGATCGCGGGACAGGGTCTGCACGCGCTTCTGATGCTCGGCAATCACGTCGGGCGGAGCTTTCGACACGAACTCGGCGTTCTTCAGTTTCCCGTCGATCCGTTGCAATTCCTTGTCGGTCTCCGTGATTTGTTTTGCCAGGCGCTCAATTGCTTTCTTGAGGTCGACGTCCTCGGCGACTGCGATGCCTACCGAGAGGCCTTCCATGACAAGTCTCAGCAATCGTGCCGCCGGCCAATCACGCGGCGAACTCACTTCAATGGTGCCACGGCTGAGGTGGGCCAGGTGTCGTTGTAACTCATGGAGCCGACTCTGCTTGTTTGGGTCGTCGTGTCCGACGTGAAACGAAATCTGCTGCCCATGCGGGTAATTCAAGAGGGCTCGACCGGTCCGTGCGAGTCCCACTGTTTGTTCAAACAACGCGAAGTGCTGTTCTGCATCAGGCGCGGTCCAGGCCTGGTCAGGGCCCGGATAGTTCTGCACGACGATGCTGTCTCCTTGATGGGGGATTGTCTGCCAAATTTCTTCTGTGATGAACGGCATGAAGGGGTGCAGCAGTCGCATGGTCGTTTCCAACGTCTCCACAAGCGTGTGTCTGGTGCTCGCGCCATCGGGGTGCTCCGGTGTTTGTAGAACCGGTTTGATCAATTCCAGGTACCAGTCGCAGTACTCATGCCATATGAACTGATAGAGGACTGCCGCCGCACGATCGAATCGGTATGACTCCAACTCCGCCGTGACGGCGCGGATGGTGTGGGCGAGGCGGCTCAAGATCCAGCGGTCCGGGAACGTCCGTTGCGTTGGCGGGAGAGCGGTGCGCGGCCCGTCGAGGTACATCAAGGCGAATCGCGCGGCATTCCAAATCTTATTGGCGAAATTGCGGTAGCCTTCGATCCGTTCTTCGGCCAGCTTGATATCGCGTCCCGGCGAGGCCATGGAGGCAAGGGTGAACCGAAGGGCGTCGGTGCCGAATTGACCCATGACGTGCAGCGGGTCGATCACGTTGCCCTTGGACTTGCTCATCTTCTGGCCTTCTGCGTCGCGGACCAAGGCATGGATATAGACGTCTTTGAATGGCACGTCCCCCATGAACTTGAGCCCCATCATGATCATGCGGGCGACCCAGAAGAACAGAATGTCGAGGCCGGTTACCAGAACCGATGTTGGATAGTAGGTCTTCAACTCAGAGGTTTGCTCCGGCCATCCCAAGGTCGAGAAGGGCCACAGGGCGGAGGAGAACCAGGTATCGAGGACGTCGGGATCCCGATAGAGATCCTTCCCGCCGCATGAAGGGCAATTCGTTGGAGCGGTTTTAGATACTATAGGAGATGCTCCTTGCAAGATGGTCGTTTGAGTTGCTGTACGGATGATCTGCTTGGCATTGCAGCTGAGACAGTACCAGGCAGGAATTTGATGCCCCCACCAAATTTGCCGTGAGATGCACCAGTCTTTGATATCTCGCATCCAGCCGAGATAGTTGTTGGCCCATCCTTCGGGAACGATACGGATGCGACCCTGTTCCACCGCCTTGATGGCCGGCTCAGCCAACGGCTTAATATCGACGAACCATTGTGGGGACAAGTAGGGCTCCACAACGGTCTTGCAGCGATAACATTTCCCCACGGCCATCTTGTGGGCTTCAACTTTTATAAGCAGCTTGCGCGCTTCCAGCAGCTCTTCCACCTTTGTTCGGGCCTTCGAGACGGGGAGGCCACGCAGCAAGTGAATGACGGTGTGGTCCACATCGGCTTTTTGCATGCCGTCTTCATCAAGCAGCGCGTGATGGTCGAGGATTGCAAGGCGCGCGAGTTTATGCCGCTCTCCCGCTTCATAGTCATTGAAGTCGTGTGCCGGAGTGATTTTGACTGCTCCGGTTCCAAATTCGAGATCCACCAAGATCGAATCGCCTACGATCGGAATCTCACGCGTAGTCAGCGGCAGGCGGGCCCTCTTGCCGATCAGATGGCGATACCGAGGATCGTCCGGATGGACGGCGACAGCTGTGTCGCCCAGCATCGTTTCCGGCCGCGTGGTGGCCACGATCAAACCGGTGCTTGGATCGTCCGCTAACGGATAGCGGAGGTGATAGAGTTTCCCTTTCACCTCCTCATGTTCCACTTCAATGTCGGAGAGGGCCGTCAGGCAGCGTGGACACCAATTGATGAGCCGCTCGCCACGATAGATCAACCCGTCTTCATACAGCCGTACGAAAACTTCGATGACGGCTTTGGACAAGCCTTCGTCCATCGTAAATCGCAAACGGTCCCAGTCGCAGGATTCTCCCAGCTGCTTTTGTTGATTGATGATCGTGTTACCCGACGTCGCTTTCCATTGCCAGACCCGTTCGACGAATTGTTCCCGTCCCAGCGACTCTCGTGACAGGCCTTCGGCCATCAGCTGCTTTTCCACCACGTTTTGCGTGGCAATGCCGGCGTGGTCGGTTCCGGGGAGCCAGAGGGTATTACGTCCCTGCATGCGCCGCCACCGGATCAGAATGTCTTGGAGCGAATGATTGAGCGCATGGCCGACATGGAGCGATCCTGTGACGTTCGGTGGGGGAATGACGATACAATACGGTTGACCTGGTTGTTCCGGTGAGGCGTGGAAGTATCCGCGCCCGAGCCATTCACGCGACCATCGAGTTTCGACGGCTTTCGGGTCATAGGCTTTTTCGAGTTGGAATGGAGCCATTTGAATCGGATCAATAAGTTCGGCCGGCATCTTAGCATGTCTAGGTTGTTCAGAAAATGGCCGCAGTCTCAGCTTGTGGCCTTGTGAGGCATGTGCTATACAGTCGCACGTAACGAGATAGTCAGTCACATTACCGTAGGGAGGACCATGGCACGAGGTCGTGAGAAGGATCGGAAAACGCGAAAGAAACACCGGAAGAATGTCAAGCGCATGAAAGCTCTCGCCAAGACTCGACGAGGTAAGCGAGGCAAGAAAAGTTAGGCCTGAGAGGAGTGTGACGCTTCTTCAGTCTCGATCAGACGTCTGAGTTCAGCCTTGATGTGCTGCTCGGCGATATCAGGCACGATTCGCTGGACAGCCTGCTCAATGGTTTCTCCAACTGCGGCTCTTACCAAGTCATCTGCCAGTAGCGGGGCCTGTTTCAGTACCGCACGTTGAAGCTCATCTTTGACCAGCTGATCGACCGATCCTACCTGTTCCCGCACGACCGTGGGCAAGTGTTGTTGGATTCCGGATTCGACCTGATCCTTGACCAGTCGATCGACGCTTCCTCCGATGGAAGCTTTGGCCACATCGGATACGGTTTGCCGGATGATGGGCTCGCCGGCCTCGAGTTCTTTTCTGATGAGTGCGGGCAATGACTGAGAGACGAGGGGCTGAATGATCGTTGTGAGATATTCCTGAGAGAGAATGTTTCCTAGCTGTGCCTGCACCTCCTTCTGAACGGTTGGTCGGACATGGGCTGCCAATTTCTCGTCGATCACGCGAGGGAGCAGCTCGGCAAGACTCTGCTGGCTTCGGGTGGTCATCGATTGCAAGAGTTGGTCGAAGAGGCCTTTCATGGCATCTTCAGGGGCCGCGGGAGCGACCGACGGCGTCAGTGATGCACGGAGTGAGCTTCCAGGTTGGTCCACAGTTTCCTCCTGACCGTCGCCACTTAGCAGGTGGTTGATCGCCGCATCATCATCGGAGTCGGTTGAGGTCGAAGTCGGCGGCCAGACGCGCCGTTTCAGACCTTGGCCATTCGAGGAACCAGCCTGTTTCTGTTGAAGAGCTTTCAGCACGCCGAGCAAATCCTCAGATTGAAACGGTTTCTTCAGAAATGCTTTGACACCCAACGTGCGAAGGAGGTTTTCGTCCGGGCGATCAGCTGGATTTACCAATGAAATGAGACAGGTTTCTGCCAGATGATCCAGATTGTTGATCTCCTTGCAAAACCCCGAAAAAGTCATGTTGTCGAGATGGTAGTCCGCAATGATCAGCGAGGGGCTGCTGCGCCGAGCGCCCTCAAGGGCGGCTGGTCCGTCTTGAAACCCAACGACCTCAAACCCTTCGGGTGTTGAGATCTGTTCCACCAACCGTCTCACCGCCGGGCTGCTGTCCACCACAAAGATCGGTGAAGCCATGAAAAAATCTCCCAACTTTTTAGTTTCCTCGAAGCTAACAAGGGGGGTATTCTTTGTCAAGAAAACCATCGATAGGTGATTGGATTTACGATGTATTTCGACGCACGATCGGGTAACCGAATGAGATCACAGTAGACCGATTATGAGCTCGGCGATACAAGTGGTGTTTTTCGATGCAGCCGATACCCTCTTTCACGTGCAGGGGTCGGTCGCTGAAATCTATCTTCGATATGCAGTGGAGTGTGGCTTTTCCCAGAAGCCGGACTCGTTGGTCGCGATCAAACAAGCATTCAGCCGAGCGTTCCATGAAGCCCCGCCGCCGGTCTTTGCGGCGGCTGAACCGGCTCGGATCAAGCAGAGTGAACGGCTGTGGTGGTTCGATATCGTTCATCACGTTTTCTATCGTGTAGGCATGTTCGAGCGATTCGACGAGTTTTTCGATCACGTGTTTCGTGTGTTTGAGGACCATCGTTCATGGCGCTTGTTTCCTGAAACAGCTTCCACCTTGACTCGGCTCAAAGAACGGGATCTGGAGCTCGGCATCATTTCGAATTTCGATTCCCGTCTATTTACCGTGATGCGTGGACTCGGAATCGCCGATGCATTTGACACGGTGACCATCTCAAGCTTGGCGCAAGCCGCAAAACCTGCTCCCCAGATCTTTCACATGGCGCTGGAGAAGCACGGGATCGATCCGGAGGAGGCCCTGCATGTCGGCGATAGCCTGCGAGACGACGTTGAAGGTGCGAAGCAAGCTGGGCTTCACGCCGTCCTGTTGGATCGTGACGGAAAACGGCAAGCAGCAGGCGTTCGGACCATCAAGAGCTTGGAGGAGTTGTTCCCGCTTCTAGATCGGTTCGAGGAGTAACGGCACGAGATCTTTCGCACGGCCCTGCAGTGAGATGTCGACCAGCGCCGACTGTGGAGTGGGATCGAGGTTGACCTCGGCGACGAACGCACCGGCCTGTTTTGCGATCGACGCGAATCCGGCTGCAGGGTATACAACTCCCGACGTCCCAACGACGAGCAAGACGTCGCAGTGTTTGAGTGCACTGGAGCAGCAGTTGAGATCCTCGGCGAACAAAGATTCTCCGAACCAAACAATATGAGGCCTGAGCAGCGACCCGCAATGGGTACAGGACGGGAGAATGGCAATGGGCACATCACGGTTGTTTTCTACCACGCCACAGCCGGTGCAGCGAACTTTCCAAATGTTGCCATGAATCTCAGAGAGTTTTTGTGAGCCTGCGTCTCGATGCAATCCGTCCACATTTTGAGTGATCAGCCAGAAGTCGGGACAGCGGTGCTCCAGTTCGACGATGGCTTTGTGAGCAGCATTCGGCTGCTTTGTGGCAATCAGCTCGCGCCGCCAGTTGTACCACTCCCACACGAGGCGAGGATCCTGCTCGAAGGCTTCGGGTGTCGCCAGGTCCTCCGCGCGAAAGTTCTTCCACAAGCCGTCCGTTCCGCGAAACGTCGGCACACCGCTGTCGGCCGAGATCCCGGCGCCGGTGAGCACGGCAATGCTCCGGGCAGTGGCGAGTTGTTGTTTCACGATCCCGAGATCGGAACCGGAGGTCATGATGTTTTCGGCCTCTTAAGAACGGCTGCGTCGTCGCGCAACCGCATGCTATAGTACGAGCGCTTCACCCGCCTGAGCAGGAAGCTACCTCTGTGGCGTCGTGGAGAAATGCGCAGCGGATTTCCTCCAAAGCCTTGTCGTAGCAGGATACCATTCGGCGGGGTGTCGCTAAAGAACCACGAGGGGCCACGGCTGTCAAGCCGTCTCGCTCCACAGGCAACCATGAGGATGAGAACATGAAACAGATCTTGATGGTCGGAGCCGGGTCTGTCGGCGGGTTTTTCGGAGCGCGATTGGCCAAGAAGAATCCCGGCGTGTCGTTCTTACTGCGGCCAAACACGCTGGCGGCGGTGAAACAAAACGGATTGACGATCCGCAGCGCGGATGGAACATTTACGGTCACACCTCAAGCAGCCTCGGATGCACGCCAGCTCCCTCGACCGGATCTCATCGTGCTCGGCGTGAAAGCCTATGATCTCGACGAGGTTCTGAACCAGATCGAGCCGGTGCTTACTGAAAAAACCGTGATTCTTACCCTACAGAACGGGATCGATACAGAAGACCGGCTTCTTGCGCGAATCCAACGGAATTGTGTGGTCGGCGGCGTCGCCTATATCTACTCCAAAATCGTCGAGCCTGGCGTGATCGACCATTATAAAAAAGGAGCCTTGTCGATCGGCGAACTGATGGGGCATGAGAGCGAGCGCCTTCTCGCTATCCGTGATCTATTCACATCAGCGGGCGTTCCTTGCCATCTATCCAAAGATATTCGTCGTAGCAAATGGGAGAAAATGTGTTGGAACTGTGTCTTCAATCCGATTACGGTGCTGATTGATGACCATGTGGCCAAGGCGCTTGACCATCCGGAGATGGCGGGCGTGATCCGGCAGATCGTCGGAGAAGTCGCGGCCATTGCGGCGACCCTCAAGGTACCTTTACCTCCGGACATGGCCGAACGGGTTGTGAAAGCATCCCAGGAGATTCGTGACATCCATACCTCTATGTACGACGATTGGAAAGCGGGGCGTCGGACGGAGATCGACTACCTCAATGGCTTCATCGTCAGGAAAGGGCGGGATCTCGGCATTCCGACTCCGGTGAACGAAGCCCTGACGGCAATGATCAAGACGATCACGGAGAAGGAGCAGATCGGTCAGGGGCGCGTACGAATAGAGGGCGCTGTGGTTCAGCCCCTGTCCTTCGATCGTGCAGCGATCGCATCATTGCCGGCCGAGCATCATGTGGATGTTTCGACCGTCATGCCTGGTACGAGGGGCCGAGGGATTCGGTTGAAGGGGCTACTCGATGTTCCAGCTTTGACCATCGGTGCGGATCATGTTGCCTTTCACGCTTCGGACGGGAACTATTCCGCCTGCCTCACACTTGATCAGGCCAGAGAACATGGGGTTCTCGTTTACGAACTTGATGGAGCCCCGTTGCCTGACACGAAAGGCGGCCCGTTTCGTCTGATCACGCCGGGACTTGGCGATCTCTGTGCGAATGTGAAAGGTGTCGCGAGGATTGAAATCACCAAGGGACCGGGACTGGATACAAGGCAAACAAACTGTCCTCCTAGGCCGTAATCTGACCGAGAGCAATGGTTCGCGTCGTTGCACTTGGCGCCAGCAATCTGACACGCGGTTTCCAGACCATCGTTTCGACGGCTCGATCAGTATGGGGACCAGACGTCGAAGTGCTGTCGGCGCTCGGTCATGGTCGTTCTTATGGATCTCCGAGTAGGTTTCTCCATCGCACGTTACCCAGTATCCTCAAGTCAGGCCTGTGGGCTGAGCTGGAGCGGCGCCCTTCGATGACCACAAGAGGGCTGGTGACCGATGTCGGCAATGACATCCTGTATGGCTTCTCGGTGGAGCGAACGCTTGGATGGGTCGAGGAGGCGCTCGCTCGTCTGAGGGTTTTCACGAATGATATCGTACTCACCGATTTGCCGCTGGCCAGCATCCACCGCCTATCAAATCTCAAGTTTCTCGCATTCCGCACAGTCCTGGTGCCGTTTTGTCGGCTCTCCCTGGCGCAAGTACTCGATCGCGCGGAACTGGTTAACGAGGGGTTGACCAAATTGTCCGCTGTCTACGGAACCAAATTGTTTCGGCTTGATCCAGCCTGGTATGGCTTCGACCCCATCCATGTGCGCCCTTCGCGATGGCGTTCGGCTTGGCGGCAAATTCTCGGGGCTCAGCCTGAAACGGAGATGAGCGGTGGGTCGGCGATTGAGAGCGTGAAGTTATATTTCATGCGTCCCGAGCGCCGCTGCTTGTTCGGCGTCGAGCAATTCACACCGCAATCCGGCGTTGTACTCCGATCCGGCGGGCAGGTGTGGCTGTACTGATGAGGCGTTCAAGGTTGCGGTGGTGTATTGAGTTTTACCGATGGTCAGCGGTATAGCATTCCATACGTCCCAGCAGTGCACGAGAGGGCTCTTAAACTTGACCGGTAGGATGGAGGATAGATTGCCTGATACTACGTTTCACTATTCCTTGTTACTAAAAAGAGCGATCACGGGCCTCATTCTTGGCGCGATTGCGGGGGCGATCCAAGTGTTGTTGTTCAAACGCGATCTCATGCACCTCTGGGCAGCCATTGCCGCCGGGGTGACCTATATGACCACATGGGTGATTTTCACGGACTGGCTTCGGCTTGGGGGTGGCAAGATTCTCCTAGGCGCGGTCTCGGGTCTACTCGCGGCTGTTTTGTGGTGGGCGATTGCCGTCCATTCAGAGAACGCGTTCCTCCAGGCGGCGGTGGCCGGCTTGTGTTTTGGTGCAGCCTATGCTTGGTCTGAAGGAACGAAATCGCCATAAGTCTATTGAGTCGATCAAGCTTTCTGTAAAGGAGCGTCACGACGGCGATCGTTTTGCGCACATTCGCCTTTGCAGGACACCTTGCACGCCATATCTTGCGGGAGTATGATTTTGTCATGATCATCTCGAAGGCAAGAGAGATGTATGGGTTGTCTCGCACGATGAGTTCAACGTGCATGATGCTACTTCTCTCTGGTTGCATCCTGGCGCAGATGCTTGGGACGCCCATCACCCTTTCGAGTCTGCTCGTTTCATCCGATCTGCTTTCAGAATCTGTCTACGAAGACTTCTCTCTTCCATCTGTGGTGTCTGAACCAGGAATATCCGGTCCGCGTTTTCTGCACGCGGAGTTCCAATCGGCAAGTTACCTTCCGATCTTTCTGACTTCGGTCTTCCATCCTCCCCAAACACAGCTCTCATTGTAGTAAGGCTCTGCATAAGCGTAAGAGGTGGTGTAAGTCTCTCCGGAAGCTGGCTGAGCCACAGGAGCCAAGACCATCTATTGAGGAAGGTCGCTATCAGATGAATATAAGCTCAGATTATGAGTTCGTGTCGAAGAGGCTGTTGCTGGGAAAATGCTACGGGCAGACTGGCGAGTAATTGAGTTGCAATAAAACCGACCGGCTAAGGAGGTGACTAACAATGCCTGGCATGAACGATGCGCTCTCCTATATCTTTTTGGGTATCTTTGTGTTCGCGATCATTGTGTTCGCCCTATTCAGTGCGGGCTAAGTGGCTGCAGCACCATTGTGGAAATGGGACTTACTGAGTCTGGCACAATAGAGTGACAAGATGGGGTATTTCAGGGCGCGATGGGACTTGGCTTTCTTTTTGACTTGTGTGTCACTGTATTCTAAGAGGATCAGTAAGGGGTGCGAGAGCTCCAAGGACATTGAAAGCGTTCAGGGATGTCCGTGTTTTGCGGTTGAAGGATTCGTAAGTCACAAGCTGTCGAGGAGGGGGCGCCACAGCTTTGCTCTCCCATGGATAAGAGAGGTTTAAATACGGTCTGCTCTCCATACCGTGCAGCCGGCGTAGCATGCGTGATGCTGTTTCTTTGTGTCTGCGTACTTGCACAGATGATCGGGACACCGGTCACGCTGCTGAGCCTATTGAATTCGGATATGCGTGCAGAATCTGAACCTGTCTCCGAGGACTTTTCAGCCATCTCACCGTTGCCTGAGCTGGAGAGGCCTGAGCGTTTCCATCTGGTCAGCGAGTTTCGCCCTATCCGACATCTTCCGATATTGATCACATCTGTGTTCCATCCTCCCTACCTAGCCTGATCTCGTCGGCACGATAGCATCAAGCAGCCTGTTGTCTCGCGGCTTACCGATGCGCGAGCTATGAACCTGTTGGTGTCTTAAGGAC
Organism: Nitrospira sp.; assembly: GCA_029194675.1. NCBI lineage: Bacteria > Pseudomonadati > Nitrospirota > Nitrospiria > Nitrospirales > Nitrospiraceae > Nitrospira > Nitrospira sp. The sequence goes on from JARFXP010000002.1 coordinate 872,399, forward strand.
AGTCCGGCTGTTTGTAAGCAGCTTGAAGGTCTTTCAGGTGCATGATCGATCAGGAAAGAGGGGAGGATTTTATGAATAATCAGATCCTTCGTCATGTGTGTTTCATAAGCACGCTTCTGATGTTCGCTGGCCTCACACTTGGGTGCACCACCGTCCTTGTGCCGAGATCACCAGCAGGCATCACGGTGACAGAGGCGGGTAAGGATCATGGATGGCTACTGGGGAGAATTCATCTGACTCGGCATGAGATGGATCACACGGAGAAATTTGAGAAGATGAGGATGGTCGATATGCAATGGTGGCTTGAAGAGGAAACCAGTGGCAAGCGGTTTCAGATCGCTCATCTCCCAGTTGATAACTCTTTCGCAGTGAAACTCCCAGCTGGCTCTTATCGAGTCACGGGGATCGGTTTCAACAATATGCGGGGGGTCTGGCACACAATGCTTCCTGCCGCATTTAGCGTCCAGTCACGAGAATGCACTTCCCTGGGGACGTGGGTGCTGCAGATAGAAACAGGATTCTTCAGGGGATGGATCACACGCGAGGTGGTTACCGAGGGCAGGTTTACTCAGGATGATTCAGACAGCCTTCTTGAAGTACAGGGGTGTCCGACGGTCGTGGAGCCTGTGGGGTCGCCTGTACAGCATTCGATTGCACTGGATAGTCATGTAGGCGGGTTTTAGTTCGCTCAAACGATCTCGGAGGATGCCCACCAACGATAGGGCGACCTCTGAGCAAAGAATTTCCTGCAAGCCTGAACGTCGTCAACGAAAGATGTTCAGGCTTGGAAAGGGGGCAGTATGAGAACCATTGAAAACAAGAAGGCTGCTCATAATGGATTTCCGACCGCGCCGGTAGAGACAGGTTCGAGGAGAGCCTTATCCTGTCCGCCTCAAAAGTGGAGCTTTCTGAATTATTCGATCCTTCGCCATCGTCATAGTCTCGTCCTCGCAAGTGTCCTTTCGCTAGCTGGGTTCGCAGCCGGATGCGCCACGGTCGTGACTCCCCTATCGAACTCAGACAGCGTATCGGTGGATGAGCGCCACGGATTGCTATTCGGAAACATTCGGCTCGCTTGGCACGGAACAATCCAGCCAAAAGAGCTCAAGCAGCCGCTGGGAATGAGGTGGCTGCTTGAGGAGGAAGCCAAGGGAAAACGTTTCGTGCTCGCCAATCTTCCGACTGACGGATCATTTGTGCTGAAGCTGCCGGCCGGATTCTATCGCGTCAAAAGCATCAGCTTCGATGGTCGAGAGACCTGGCAGGCCATGCTTCCCACCACCTTTGAGGTCCAGCCACGAGGTTGTACATCGCTCGGGCTATGGGACCTGCAGAGCGAGAACCAATTCTCAAAGTGGATCACGGGGCACGTCCTTGAGAGCCTTGAGCCCGCACCGGGTGAACTTCAACAAATTCTGGCTGTCAAAGAGTGCCCGACGTCGGCCGCACCGCCGCTTGACTCTTCGATGAGAAGCAAGTTGGCCTTTCACAATGAAGCGTGGGAACGGGAGGATCATAATCATATTGACTGAGCAGTCTTCAAAGTAGAGAGGGCAACAGTATGTACCAGGGGGGTGGATGCCGTACATCCACCCCCATTTCCATAAACGCTAAGGGAGTATCACCATGAGTGGTCCAATTCTTCGCCACGGCCTCATGGCCATCGTTCTGCTTTTATAGGGCGGCTTTCCGCTTGGGTGCACCACCGTGGTTGGGCCGGTATCCCCTTCGGAATCTGCGGACGATAACTTACGGCGGCTTCTCGTAGCAAAGGATTGTCCAATCATGAACTGTTTATAAAAGAATCCGAAGCAATCATGTCTTCAACGAATGGCGTCTCCTCAGCCACGGTCCTGGCAGATATCAAAGCAGGCCTCGTCGTATTTTTCGTGGCTCTGCCTCTATGCCTCGGGATTGCGCTGGCTTCCGGTGCACCGTTAGTGTCCGGATTGTTGGCCGGAATTGTCGGCGGCATCGTGGTAGGAATTTTCAGTGGATCGCACACCAGCGTCAGCGGCCCGGCGGCCGGTTTAACGGCGGTCGTCGCCTCACTCATTCTCTCACTCGGGTCATTTTCTGTCTTTCTGACGGCCGTGATTCTTGCCGGATTGATTCAAATCATCGTGGGCATTGCCAAGGGAGGGTTCATCGCCGCGTTCGTTCCGTCCAGCGTGATCAAAGGGTTGTTGGCCGCGATCGGTGTGATCATCATCTTGAAGCAAATTCCGCATCTCGTCGGACATGACCCAGACCCTGAAGGAGAAATGGCCTTCTTTCAACCGGATCTCGAAACGACGTTTACTGAGCTCATCCGTATGTTCGGGGATTTCCAGCTGGGCTCCGCTGTTATCGGTCTGGTATCCATTGCGCTGCTCGTGCTCTGGGACAAGTGGCAACCGCTGAAGAAGTCACTCTTCCCCGCTCCTGTGGCAGTGGTGCTGTTCGGTATCGGGGCGGGCGTGTGGTTCGAGCAACTCGGTGATCCCTGGCTCATCAAACCGAGCCATTTTGTTCAAGTGCCGATCGCGGGAGGCTTAGGTGAGCTCTTCGGCCTCCTTCCGCGGCCCGATTTTTTACAGTGGACAAATCCGGCCATCTACACTGCGGGTTTTACGATTGCCATCGTCGCTTCTCTTGAAACCTTGCTGAATCTCCAGGCGGTCGATCGGCTTGATTTGCAGCAACGAACCTCGCCGCCAAGCCAGGAATTATTGGCTCAAGGCATCGGAAACGTGGTTTGTGGATTGGTCGGCGGACTTCCAGTCACTTCCGTGGTCATCCGGGGGTCGGTAAACGTCAACACCGGTGGAAGAACAAAACTGGCTACGATTATTCACGGCACGTTGCTGTTGGTCAGTATTCCGCTGATACCCACATGGTTGAATGCCATCCCGTTATCTTGCCTGGCGGCCATCTTGCTGATGACCGGCATCAAACTGGTGAGTCCGACGCTCGTGAGGCAAATGTGGAACGAGGGCCGTTACCAATTCATTCCGTTTGCGGCAACCGTCGCGGCCATAGTTGTTACGGATCTCTTGATCGGGATTGCCATCGGCATGGTTGTGGCCATCGCCTTCATTCTCAACAGCAATATGCGCCGCCCGGTGCATCGCTTCGTGGAAAAGCACCTCGGCGGAGAGGTGGTCCATATCGAACTGGCCAATCAAGTGAGTTTCTTGAATCGTGCTGCTCTTTCTAAGGTGCTGAATGAAGTGCCTCGCCACGGCCATGTCTTGCTTGACGCACGGAACACGGATTACATCGATCCGGACGTGTTGGGTTTGATTCGAGACTTCAAGGAACAAACCGGGCCGGCCCATGGCGTTGAGGTCAGTCTGGTGGGATTCCGAGGCGAGTATAACTTTGAAGATGAGATCCAGTATGTCGATTATTCGACCCGCGAACTGCAGGATACCATCACTCCGCAGCAGGTCCTGCAAATCCTCAAAGACGGCAACGAACGAGTACGCACCGGGCGGCGTCTCACCCGAGACTTCAATCGCCAAGTCCGTGTCACGGCGGAAGGGCAACATCCGTTAGCCGTCGTCCTCAGTTGTATCGATTCCCCAACTCCCGCAGAGCGAGTGTTTGACTTGGGCATGGGCGACATCTTCAGTGTTCGTATCGCCGGCAACATCTCAAGTCGGAAGGTTCTCGCCAGCGCGGAATACGGATGTGCTGTGGCCGGAGCGAAACTCATTCTTGTCATGGGGCACACGCGATGCGGTGCCGTCAGTGCAGCTGTCAAGCTCCTTTGCTTGACCCAGATGAGCGCTGAAGCATCAGAGTTCGAACACTTCCATTACATCGTCAACGAACTTCAACAATCGGCTGACCAAGAGATCTGTCGAGATTTGAGTGAACGATCGGCCGAGGAGGCAGGGACGGTAGTCGATGTCGTGGCCCGTCGGAATGTTGTGCGAGTTGTTGAACAACTGCACAAGCAGAGTAGGACAATCGATGGGCTCATCAGGAAGGGGAAGATTGCGATTGTGGGCGCAATGTACGATGTCGTTACGGGAGACATCGAGTTTTTACTAGACGACGTGCGCTCCAATAAGCAAATTGGACAGACGCTATAGTGCGTCTATCGATTGCCGGATTGGCATGGCACGAATCAGTTCTGCTCGGCTCCGCAGGGTGGAAATGGTCGCTGTCGCGTACGGGGTCCGACAATTCAGCTATGAACCGGTTACCTTTTGGGGCTATGAGGTAGATGTTCGGTAGACCAATCGATGATCACAATGAGGTTCGATGATGAAAAAACTCGTGAAAGGTTTCTTAAAGTTTCGCAATGAAGTATTCGGAAACAAGAAGGCGCTTTTCACACGATTATCACAAAATCAGGCTCCACGCGCTCTATTCATTACCTGTTCCGACTCGCGAGTCGACCCCACGCTCCTGACACAAGTGGAGCCAGGTGAGTTGTTCATCCTGCGAAATGCCGGGAATATTGTGCCGCCCTACGGTTCCATGCAGGGAGGTACTACCGCAACGATAGAGTATGCGATGGCGGTCTTGAAGGTGCCTCATATCATTGTTTGCGGCCATACCGATTGCGGTGTTATGAAGGCTCTCCTGCATCCCGAGCAAGTGCAAAACCTGCCGGCAGTCAAAGAATGGGTGGGGCAGGTTGAAACCACACGGAGGTTGATGCGCGAGCTCTATCCCGATATCAAAGGTAAAGACCGTCTCATCAAGACGATCCAGGAGAATGTCCGCGTCCAACTTGAGCATCTGCGCACACATCCGTCGGTAGCCCTTCAACTGCGCAAGGGCAAAGTCGGTCTCCATGGATGGGTCTATTCCATCTCAACCGGGGATGTATGGGTCTATGACTTCAACTCGCAGGAGTTTGTCTCGCTCTATGAAACAGCTGCTCGCACGTAATGTGTGCCGACAGCCCAATACATCCGGAGATTCGGAGGCCGCAACTTCTGCGGCAGGCATCCGATCAGAAGATAGCAGGCCTTAGGCTGTCTGGAAGCCGTCGTAACTGTTCCGGTCACTGTTACCGAATGACCTGAATCTGCCGCCACCGTTCCGATTGATATCGCCAGAGTAATAACCCCATCCGCACGGTCCAGTCAGCGATCATCGCCGCCCAGATATAAAAGACGGAATGACGCATCCAGAGGGAGGCGATTAGCGCCAACGGGACGCGGACGCCCCACATGCCGATCATTGTGGCGCCCATAATGAAGCGTGTGTCGCCGGCGCCTCGGAGCGATCCGGCCAGAACCATGGTGAGAGCCAGCGGCACTTGCAATAAGGCGACAATTTTTAAAAATATCGTTCCGAGTTCGATCACGGCTTCATCGATGGTGAACGCGCGAAGCAGCGCATAGGGGAAAAAGAAAAAAATGATCCCCATGCAGGCCATCAGAACGATGGCGATCCGATTGGCCTCCCAGTTCTCCAGCTTGGCTCTGGCGTACTTCCCTGCCCCGATGCTTTGCCCCACCATGGTCGCGGCGGCGATGGCGAGCCCATACCCAGGCAAAAATGAGAATGATTCAATCGATAACCCGACTTGGTGAGCGGCATAAGCCACGGTGCCATAGAGGAGGACGAGTTTCGTGTAGATAAAGATGCCGGCCTGTTGAACGATGCGTTCACCGGATACCGAAGCTCCCACGTCCCAGATCGATCGAATCAAGTCCATGCGCAACGTGGACGACTCTTTCAAAATGGGGCGACAACGCAGCAGGAGATACAGCATCCCCGTCGCTTCGGCGAGTCCAACAGCGATGGCCGCTCCTTTCAGACCCAAGTTGGGAGCTCCCCATTGTCCATAGATGAGAGGGTAGGCAAGGAATACATGGAGGAGGTTGACGCCGATCAGACCGTACATGGGGGTCTTCGTATCACCTGTGCCTTGGAGGATGGACGACAGAACTTGGATGAGTACGGTACAGGGAATCACGAAGAAGATGACGGTCGAATAGGGGAGAGCGAGCTCAATGACGGCGGATTCTGCGCCGAGTTGCTGCATGACGAACTGATTGCCGACTATTCCAAGACTAGCCAACAGGAGCGAAATGCCGATCGAAAGCCACAAGAAGTGACGGGCCGCTTCTCCCGCGTCTTGTCGGCGCCGCGCTCCCCATAACTGGGCGACGATCACATTCGTCCCAACCGAAACTCCTGAGACCAAGGTCGTTGCCACGAAAGCCAGAAGTTGTCCCAGGCCGACCGCTGCGATGGAAGTGGCACCCAGCCCACCGACCAAGAAAATGGCGACAATGCCTTCCGCCCGTTGGAGAAGCGTGGTGAGTGTGACGGGGAGCGCCAAAATCATCACGGACCGCCTGATCTGAGTGACACCGTTGCCCATGGGGCGTTATCCTAGCAGAGTTCCGTACCACGCCAGCTGAGAAATTGCTGATCGCATCGTGAACTGTATGATGATGGCCGACCTTCACAACGGATCTCCCACGACGTTCGCACTACCCCGCTTGTCGAAATCAAAATTTCTCTCGGGATTGCAATGCCACAAGCGGCTCTATCTGGAAATTTATCAGCCTACGTTGGCGACCCCGCCGGATGCGTCGACTCGGGCGATTCTGGACATGGGAACCGAGATCGGGATTTTGGCGCAGCAGCGCTTTCGGGGTGGTGTGCTGGTCAAATCAGGATTCCGTCAGCGGGAGGCGGCGATCGTGGAGACCGCCGCCTTGCTTCAAGATTCGGGCATTCCCGCCATCTTCGAAGGCGCATTCGAACATGACGGAGTCCTTGTGCGCGTCGATATTTTGGAGCGCGTGCAGAATGCTCAGGGGGGATCGTCATCCTGGCGTTTGATCGAAGTGAAGTCATCAACCAGGGTGAAAGATATCCATCTTGATGATCTATCCATACAAAGCTACGTCGTCCAAGGCGCCGGGGTGAGGCTTGATGGGACCTGTCTGATGCATATCGACAGGGGATATCTCTACCAAGGTGGGGAGGTTGATCTGAAGGCGCTTTTCTCGATTGAAGATGTGTCGGAAGCTGTGACAGATCGAGGAGGGCAGGTGCCTGAACGATTAGCTGCTATGAAGGCGACGGTGCTGAATTCTGAACCACCGATGATCGAGCCCGATCAACATTGTCACGCCCCCTACGAATGTCCCTTCTGGGCCCATTGCACGAAGGAAAAACCACAGCGCTGGATCTATCATCTGCCGGGCAAGAAAGAGATTGTCAGTCAACTTGTCCGGCAGGGTATCAGGACGATCGACGAAATTCCAGGTGAAACAAGACTGTCGGATGTACAAAGAAAGGTCAAAGACAACGTCGAGTGGATTTCGTCGGATTTGGGTCACATTCTTCGTTCGGTCTGCTATCCCATACACCATCTCGATTGCGAAACCGTCATGTTGGCACTGCCACGGTTTCCCTCAACGAGGCCCTATCAGTCTCTTCCGGTTCAGTGGTCCAATCACATTGAACTCGAATCCGGTGAGATCATCCACCGGGAGTTTCTTCACAACGAGGCATCGGAACCCCGCAGGCGTTGGACGGAGGCCTTGATTGAGTCCCTCGGCGAGAAAGGTAGTATCGTTGTGTATTCAGCCTATGAGGAGGCCATCTTACGCCAACTTGCGGAGACTTTTCCTGAGTTCAAATCGGCGTTCAAAGCGATTGTGAAGCGGCTATGGGACCTGCTTCCTGTCATCAAGGGCCATTATTATCATCCCGCCTTCAATGGATCATATTCGATCAAGTCGGTGTTGCCTGCGGTTGTGCCGTCGCTTGGGTATGGCGATCTCACGATTCAAGAGGGAGGGCAGGCGGCGGCTGAATACTACCGAATGGTCTTTCTCGAAAGTGATTGGGTGGAACGGGATTCCATACGGGAGGCGCTGTTGCGCTATTGTGAGAGAGATACGCTGGCGATGGTGGAACTGCGGAGGGCCTTACAGAAGAAGACAAAAAAGGTGACTTGACAAGGCAGAACCAGCGTTCATTGAATGTCCTCATAATGCGAGGGCGAGGACAACGGAGAGCGAGAGTAGGATTTCCAGTAGGATTCTTTCGATGAAATCTCGACGTCGACTTGAGACTATCGGGATGCGCATTGTCTGATGGACAAGAATACCGAACGCGGACCGAACCTTCCATTTCTCGGTGTGCCAGTGCAACCCCGCCTTTCCGCATTCTTCGAGGCACACAAGAAGCTTGTAGGCGATCTATCATGTTTTGAACCATCTCATTTGATAGCTTCAATCGCCGGATTAATGACCATACCTGAATTACAAGCTAGCACCCTACGCGTTGAGGTCCTCCAGCATCTTGCAGTTGCAAGTGCCAAAGGTAGGAAAAAGGCAAAGCAAGCTGACTTCAGGTCATGGCTGACAGAGCTTGGCGAAGGAATAGCCGGAAGGCTGGAGGACCCATCGGAGGATGTCCTCGTTTCGCGCGTCTTATTTGCAAGTCAGAACTTTTTAATATTTGAGGGAATCTACGAAGCGTCTACATTTCATCTTCAGCGCTTTCTTAATGTGCTAGAGGCGATGCCTTCCTCGGAACCGTACTCTGGTATTAGGCGCAGCGTTCTGGCATTGCTTCGCCTATCAAATGAAGTTGCCCGACGAGCGGGTGTTTCAGCCTATCAGACAGGACAAACGCTTCCATTGCAAAGCGTCTCGAACGGACTTCTACGACGCATCTCTGATACCACGCAGCACATCATGTTTTCCCCACAAGATTTGAGAGGCTTGTCGGTAGAAGTCAGAGACCTAAAGCCTTTTGCGTTCGACCCTTCGAAGAAGGATAAGCTGCGCAACGAAACGCTAGGGCACTCCAGTCTGGAACGCAGTCCTATTGCATGGTTTCAGAACTATATCTGCCTGGTATTGCCAACCGCTGTAACAGTTGCACTTCGCAGACTGATCATCGAGTTCTGCATCTCAGCGGAGATGAAAGATGCTCTCTATAAAGAATACGTAAAGGAGTATTCGCGGACATTTTCGGGAATATCGCTTCTCGGCGGAGGCATATGCTCTCATATCCAGTTCCAGCGTCTCAACGGCATGTTTGTTTCGAATATCGGACGCTACATTGATAAGGGACGCCTTCTCCACGTTTGCTTTGTAGTGGATAGTTTCGATGGGTATGAAGAAACAGGACTGAATGGCATGCCAGACGGGTCGCGCATAAGCGAGGCAGTACAGCGCAGCATTTCGCAAATGCATGCGAAATTCTCTGTGGGGGAGGATTTTCGCAATGCCATATCACTGATCGTGATTTGCCCGTGGGGCCGTCCGCTTGAGCTGGACTTTCCAGGTGTCAGAGATCCGCGTTGGAGGATCGAGCATATCTCTGCAGCAGACCTGGAAACGATCAGTTGGACACCGACGTTTTCTCCTCTCACACTGTGGCGGTTGCTCGACTCACAAGATCGCTTGCAGCAGATGAATGTTCATCTTCGGAACTTCAATGGGCTACTCAACTTATTCGCATGGGCCCAAAATCTTGATGGCCATCTTATTCCGCACGCTCGAATGCCAGACGATCATAATTCGGAAACACCTCTCCAGATTATGATCCCGCAGAACGCATTACTTGATATTCGAAAGAGCGGTGCTGAGGCATGGAATCTGCACTTCGCGCAGAAATGGAACGGCGAGATCGTGAAGGTCAGACGCGAAAAATTCAGCGCTTACTTTAAGGAAGATCAACACGCACCGCTTTATGTGAGCATGGACGATCTTGAGCAAGGGAAGCTTGTCGCTGTGTTCGAGGCCTCAAAGACGGTCTGGTGGGTGACAACAGAGATTCAGAACTCACAGGACCGGCATTTCCATTATCGACTATGGCATGGACTAGCAGCATGGCTGGGACGTGCAGCGCATGTGTTAGAAATGGCGCTTCCAGTAATGCCCGCGGGACCGGTAGTTTGGCTTTGTCAGTTTGATGATGCAGACCAATTTAGTTCGGCCGCGCATGTGCCGACACGTGATGCTGCCAGCGCTCTTCTGAAAGTAACAGTTGAACAGAACATCATTCGTGTTCATGCAAAAGAGGGATTTCTGTATTCATTTCGGCAAGCAACCAATGTGGGAGAAAGCCTGTTAGTTGAAGGGCTCGTCAGAGGCGCATTCGCCTTGATTGGAATTCACCCGAGCCACGAACTAATTACAGAAGTGATGGCTGAGATAGTGCCCGACGAATGGGCACGACACATGCATTTTTTCATGGCTCGAGAGTTTCGCGATTATGTTCGTGAATCAGTGCATAGCGATCCAATCCTTATCTCGGAAGAGGACACCGCGTATTCGTGTCTTGGACTTGGATGGAGAGCACGAACACGCGCCGAAGGCCCATGCATATCCGGCGTTCACCCTTGCTGCACCTTTCTTGGTCGCGTGGTTGACTGCGTGTGGGAAGAGGTTCGCGCAGAGCTCAAGAAGTATACCCGTGAATCGTTGATTTGGCAGTTAATAGAGAACCATGAATCCATAATGCTGGAAACCGATCAGTGGCTGAGTACAGCCAAGGCGGTATTGGCTCTTCACATTGATAAAGAACAAACCGAGCTTGACTCAGTCAGGCAGATTGCAAAGTTAAATGCCGGTTCTCTGAGTACAAGGATACTCATTGAGATGGCACTATGCGAATGCCCAGAATCCGGAGGCATTGAAGCCGGGGAGCTTGATACAACTCGACTACTCGCCAACGTCATGAGAATGCATTACCTAGGCGGTTGGTCTGAAGCTATCTGGTATGGCGGGAAGAAGGCAGAAGTGAGAATTACGCCGCTTGGCGACGTACATACGCACATCGATTTTGATGAAAAGATAGCAACCCCATACGGACAAACCCTGGGTGCCAAGCACTTTCGTCACAGCGCTCGGGATTACAAGAGAAACTTTCAGGAAGGCGGTATCCGCGAGAGCGTCGAAGAAGCTCTTCCACCCGAATTTTGGGAAGCCTGGATTGAGGCGTACGGGTTCTCAATAGATGAGCTGCGCAAGTTCATGGACAACATTGATGATGAGGGTTTACGGCGCCGAACATTCGCGTTCACTTGTATGTTTGATGAGTTGGGTGCGATGGACAAAGCTGGCCAGCTACCAGCGCCCATCATCCGAAACATTCTCGATGCACTTTCTCTCTCCCCGCGTGAGAGCTGGACGTCGACTCCGACTGGCTACTTAGCGAAAGATTGGTCACCATGGCGCTTTCGGCGGCGACTCTCGCTTATCAGCAGGCCGATAATCCGGTTATCGAATGATGGCAATCCACGTTACCTAATAGCGCCAGGTATAGTCCGCGATGGCGCGGCCAAAGTAATTCAGTACTGTCTCAAGGGCGATTACGACGCCAAAGATTTTCCCCGCGGAAGGATGAGGTCGTGGATAGGAGCTGCAGAGAATAGGCGTGGGCATGAATTCAATGAGCAAGTATCCAACGCTCTGCGCGAACTGGACTGGAACACGAAGCCAAATGTAAAGCTCACTGAAATTCTGAACGTTAAGCTCGACCACGATTATGGTGACATAGATGTTCTGGCGTGGCGGGGCAAACGTATTCTTGCGATTGAATGCAAGGATTTGGAGCTAGCCATGACCGTCGGAGACATTGCTCGTCAGGTTCACGAATTTCGTGGCGAAGATGGTTTGAATGGCAAGCCTGACAGGCTTAAGAGGCACCTGACACGTATTGCAATTTTGAAGAGCCGAATGGATGTGGTTCGAAGATACACGCGAAGTCCAGATGCCTCCGAAATCGAAGCCTGTCTAGTGTTTAGCGATATTGTACCTATGAGCTTCTCCGAACTGGCTGAACAGCGAGCTGTACGAATTTCAGTCTTTGAGAGCCTAGCGAACCTCTAGAAGTGGCTTAAACTCTGAATCCGCGTAACCTTCAAACTCGAACTAGCCAATCCGAAGTCGCATTCGGTGAGGCGCTCATGCTCCTCCTGAGGGGGGTCGAACACTGAAGGTGCTTATCCGCCGGCGATAATGAAGAGAGGCTGCGCCTGGTGAGCCGGCGGTACACACGAAGTGCGGTTTGGCGGAGAGGGTGGGATTCGAACCCACGGTCGAGTTACCCCGACAGCAGTTTTCGAGACTGCCCGATTCGGCCGCTCTCGCACCTCTCCGTTATAGCAGATCGTCGGCTGGCTTGAGTATCGAGCAGGTGAGGAGAACATGCTCGATGAGCGTGCGAGCTTACCTTGGCTGGTACGGTTTTGCAATGGCTCGAATTGCGCCGTCTAAAATCTTACCGAGCGACCGATCGTTGCGGCGGGCAAGCGGTACAAGCGCCTGGAGTCGGCGACCATCTTGATCGGGAAAGTCTTGCAGGTCGCAGAGCAGACCTTCGGGCGCCTGCATGCGCCAGAGTTGTTGCCCCTGGTCTATGCGGGAGTCCCGGTTGTCGATGGTGAAAAGCAGTCACCCGAGCTTATCCAACTTGAGGTCGCGTTTGATTTCATTTCCGCACCGATTGACATGACCTCAGTAACGGCTGACAAGTGCAAGGCGCATAAGTCACGTCGTTGCAGTCAGAGGTGTTCCTTCCCTCGATGGTTTGTACAAATAGTTTCGCTCAGGCCATGCTCCCTCACTGATAGACAGGCCTCGATGGGAACAGGTCCGTCAGGGCTCCCATGTGTGCCTTCTCCGCGCTGTCCCGTTACTTCAGATAATACCCATACCGTTCGATGATCGCCTTGGCCTGAGGACCACTCATGAACTCCATGAGCGCTTTTGCCGCAGAGTTATCCTTTCCCTTGGTCAGCAAGATCGCATCCTGCTTGATTGGTTCGTGCAGGTTGGTTGGAACATCCCAGCGACTTCCCTTCCCCTTGAACTTCGGGTCCATGACCTGGGATAAGGCCACAAAGCCCAGTTCGGCATTTCCGGACTCGATAAATCTCATAGTCTGGCCAAGATTCTCCCCCACGATGATGACGTTCCCGGGCTGTAACTTCTCCCAGATCCTCAACGCCTGCAATGCCTGCATCGCCGCGAGGCCGTAAGGAGCGGTCTTGGGGTTCGCAATGGCCAGGCGTGTGAAATTTTTGGAGGATAATGTCTCTTCTCCCTTCACCAGGTCGGCATTCGGGCTCCAGAGCGCGATACGACCGAGGGCATAGGTGAAGCGGGAATCCTCGACTCCAAACCCTCCTTCTTCCAAGCGCTTGGGGCGCTTATTATCGGCAGAGAAAAACACATCGAACGGCGCCCCGTTCTTGATTTGCGAATACAAATTGCCGGAGGAACCGGCAGCAATCTCAACGTGATGTCCCGTCGATTGTTCAAACTCCGTCGCCACCTCGTGGAACGGTGGAACAAAATTCGCCGCCACCGCGACCAGAACCTGCTCGGCGAATGCCGGTATCACGGCCGTACTCGCGAGAACAAACAAATACCATGTGAGAAACCTCTGTTTCATGGTCATTCCTTTCTAGATTCTGACTCGTATTGCAGCGAAAAAATAATCGCTGTCTTTGTTCCCTCCGGTCGGCATTTGGGCAATGATGATGGGGCTGTCAAAATAAGACCCCTTGAACCAATGCGCGTATCCAAAGTCGAAATCCAGGTTAGAACTGATTATCCATTGCGCGCGAAGCTCCACGTCTTGTCCGAGTGAAGTGCCGGATTGCCCAGTGGGGTCTCGTAAACCGGATTGGCCGAAGAAATCCTTGCTTTGCGCCAGAAACCAGACGCGATGCTTGACTTCCAAAAACCAGTTTGGTGTGGGCGTGAGGATCACCCGCCACCCCGGTGATTGGAGGTTTGTTCTATAAAAGGGACCCCAGATTCCGGTGCGCATATATTCAAAGTTCCGTGAGCCGAACAGCGTATCGAACGATCCATTCTGGCTGTCGCCTGGTTGGCGATCGCCGCTGGCATAGTCATAGTGAAACAGCAATCTCGGCGTCCAAGGGAAGTCGAATGTATACCCGATGTCGAGGTGGTTCAAAAAAGCAAAATGATTGGTCACTCCCAATGTTCCGACCTGCCAGGTGGTCTCAATTTCATAATCTGGCTCACCGGGCTTGGGATCCTTATACAGGCGCCCTCCGAATGTCGAATAGGTGCGATGGTTGGCCACATTCGCCACGCGCCTATCGTTCAGTCCCAAGTAGTAGGCGTCCATCCGGAACCAGGGGAAATGGTGACCTTCAAAATAAGTTCCCCAAAAGAGCGAATTGCTGTTTTGGTGGTCGAGCTGTTCAGTGTTTCGGATGACCGGTTCCACGACGAATGCCCTGAGCCGCCAGAGCTGCTCCTGACCGATTTGCCAATGGAAGCCGTCAAACGAGTTTGTGGTATTCCGAAAATTGTTCCGCGAGATCAGTCGACGACGGCCGAAATCGCTGGTCCAGCGGCCGAAGTGGAAATCGGTCCGTAACCCGGTCCCCAAGACATTATCCAATTTCAATGCCCCGAACAACTGTAGAGCGTCGAATTCATTCACCGTGGTAGTGTCCCGGAAATTTCCGGGCTCTCCACTAATAAGAAAGGAACGTGAATCCTGACCCTCGAAAAGAAATCGCACTGGCCCGTTTCCGCCCAATCCAAAACGAACTCGAGACCGCAGTGGAATTTGCGCATCCGTCGCTCCGTTCCCGGGGACCTGGATTACTCGCCAGGGGTGACTGACCGACTCAAATCGTGTCCGTTGCTCGAGTCCCAGATCGATCCAGTCGGGGAGGTGTAGCCCGGTTTTGAGGTATCGTCTCCAATCAACTTCTCGACGCACATTGAGAATGGCGTCGGCCGGCTCGATCCAATTTTTCCCTGTTTGTGAAGAAACCGTAAAATATTTCTCAGTTGTGATCCATCCGGTATCGCGCATGAACTTGAACACGGGATCTTCCGTGTTTTTGAATACCCAGGTCCCGTCTTTCTTCTGTATCACGTCACCATGTTCGACAGCCTTCGCCCTTTCTGGTCCTATAAGAAGAGGCACAGTCAGCAAGACACACCAAAAAATCCTCCTCGACATTGATTCTCCTCTTGTTCTGATTCAAGCAGAGCGAGGCAGTTCCAAGTTCCGAGTGCAACGTGTGAATTATGGTGCACGTGCGCAGAGACTTTCAGCATATAGCAAAGTTACGGTATTTGCGGGGGCGCGTGTTCAACCGATAGGCGATGGCGGTCAACTCCCGTTCAGCGGAAGCCAGACAGGCGGGTGCCCTTCGGCAAATACTGACGGAGCGGGGTTGGGTGCATGATGTGGTAAAGTGAAACCGGCCAGATGAAGGGAAGTGGAATATGGTTTATTGGCCTGGGATGAGATGCACAGAGCCGATATTGAAGGCAGCCCACACCTCGCTGCAGATGGTCAGCTCACTCAGTGCGGGCTGCGTGATGAGAGCGGTGAAAAACCTACAGCAGGTGCCTCCCGCGATGCGGGAAGAACAGCATTACTTTCCGACCATCACCTCAGTGGCCTTGATGGCGACGGTCACAGAGTCGTTGACCTTCAAGCCCATGCTCTTGACGGACCCTTCAGTGATGGCAGCGACAAACTCGAGTGTGCCGACCTTGACGGTCACTTCGGCCATCGCTTGTCCTTCTGTGATTCGTGTAACGGTTCCCTGAAATTGATTGCGTGCGCTGAGCTTCATCGTCCGTCCTCCTTATGTAGATAAACAATCCTCATGACTTCTAATCGTAGCGTAACATTGTCCGATGAGAAAAGGATGTAGGTTCGATAAGAATTTGTCGCTAGTCTGTATGGACCACTCGGTTTCATCTGACAAGCACGATTCATTCAGTGCGAGGTCGATCAAATTGAGGAATTGTTCTTTCACGATCATGATTTAGGAGAGAGGCGCCCCGAGTCGCGCTTCTTCCACGTACCCTCGATACAATACTTATACACAGAGGCATAATAACGGGCGTGTTAGCGCGGCGCACTCCTTACCGCCAGGATTCCTCCGTCGGCACGGGCTGCCTGCTACCGATGGTCCGAGGGGATCTGAATGCTGATGGCCCCGGCCAGTTCTCCTACTTGTGCGCCTTCTCGCGGGTAGCCGGAAATGTCAAGGATTCCTTTGGGCTTCCCGTGGCAGACAAGACAATCCTCCGTATAATAGATGGGCATCAGGGTTCTGAGTAGCCGCCCACCATCGACCCACTCCACAATCGGAGCGCTTGAGGCCGGTTCGTCGGCAAGGCGTTTCAGCGCTGTTTCTTCATACGCATCCGGAGCATTTTTCAAATTCCTCGGATCCAGAGCGGTCTGTTTGATCGTCACCTTCGATCGCTTCGAGAATTTCCGCGCGGCCTGACTGCCGAACGAGGCCGGGATAAAATTCTTGTATCCGATCCCACGTTGATTGATCACCAGTTGGGCGTCCGCCACCACCTCTTTGCTCGCGAGGAGCAGCATGCTCAGCAGATCTATGGTCGGAGAAGGCAACGAGGAAGGAGGATGTTTCAGATCAATGTGTGTCTGCTGGAGAAACTCATCGAGCACCAACTGTTGAAAAACCTCAGGAGTGAATCTTTTATCGCCTTTTCGAGGATCGTTGATCAATGGTTGATTCCGCTCGACGATGACACGCCCTGCGTTGAGGAACGTCGCCAGGAGCTCTGCAGCCTGTTCAGCTTCCTTGTGAGAAGCTTGTGCCGAGCCGATCGAAGGCCATAACAAGATCAAGGCCAACGCGAGAAGTAAGAATGCTTTCGAAGGGACGATCATCACCAACTCCGTTTCCTCATAGTCCTTCAGCCGGTTGGCACTGCCCTTGATCATAATGCTGAGGAATTTGCGTGACTTCAAGTGGCAGCCCCTCTGTTGCCGCCCGTCGAGTAGGCGCGTATTCCTCTTCCACCCATTTCCTACGCATCTGCCTCAGCCGACCTGATTCTTCCAGATGAAACAGCAAGTTGTTCAAGAACCATTGTAACCGCCTGTGGTCGTCGCTTGTCACGATGGAGAGATCCTCATGAGTCAGAATCAAGGGGCTGCCGTCGTTTTGTCTCAGGAGCCGCCAATCTTGCCAGACCCGTTTTGTCACATACTCCAGGATGGAATGGTTGGTCAGGATGACATCGATATTCAGGTCCTTCGTTTCCACCGAAGCGGGAAGTGAATCGCAGATGACCATGTGGATGCGCTTGAGATTGGCTTCGGCATACAGATGAGACGATCGGCCTTTCTGAACGGCGACGGTCAATCCGGCAAAGCCTTCCTGGACGGCAGCGAGCGTATTCAATTTTCCGTTCTGCTTGCGAAATTGAGCCCATACACGTTCGACGACTTCGGGCTTCTGGATGATGGCTGCGATACCGTCTTCATGAAAATAAGGAGATGAAAACCACAGGCCCGGCGGATATGCGCCGGGAACGGTTCCGCTGACGGACGAGATGAACAAATCCAGCTGTCCTTCAGTCATTTTGATGAACAGATCGCGAAATCGAGTGAGGTACAGGACTGGAACGATGGGGGTTGCTCCGCCGCAGTACGCCGTCAGCGCGTCGCCGATTTCTCGGATCAGTTCGACATCCAGGCCTGTGACGCGAATGCCTTCGTCCGTATACACGGCAGGAAAGACGAACGGGCGAAACGGCTCGACGGAAATACCGACACGTAACTGCGCACGCGAGCAGATCGATGACAATGCCTCGCGCGTCAGCGGGTGTATGAGCTCAACGGCATCATACAGAAGACCGCATCCTTGCAGGATAACGATCAGCATCATTAGGACGAGCGAAAGGCGGAGCCGTTTTATGATGCAAAAGCTCACGATCCATGCCATTCCATGGTCTCAATATGGCGCGCGGTCGGCAATCATCGCCCTAATATCGAACGCCGATGGTGAAGAACCATTGTTGTGACCAACCGTAGATGCCTTCGAACTCAACCTGGAATTGAGAGTACTGAAGTCCCATGTCGACGGAAAACCCCTGGGCTACAGGAAATCGTACACCGATCTGTCCTCCGTACAGGAAGCCTGGTGTAAGGCCCGCCGACAGGGTTCCACCCAGCATCGGTCCAACATAAGGGACCGCCCGGTGCTCCAGCGGTCCGAAAAGGGCATGCCGCAGGAGGCGATTGATCGGTTTGCTCTTGGGGAAATCCAATATGTCGATGAAATTATTCCAGCGCGGGTTTGCAAACAACGAATGTTGGTTGGTGCTGAAAGTCGGCGTATGGTGGCTGTAATATTGATAGATCCCTCGCAATTCAAGAGGGCCATAGCGAAGAGCCGTGATTCCGGCCTGAAGGGCGAAGACTGTGCGAGTGGGCGCAAAGGTGCGGTCGTTAAATGACACATCGAAACTGAACGGGCGGAGCGGTAGAATGTCCAGAACCGCTTCTTGCCCGGCCGCTTTACATGGCATCACCATGGCAAAGAAGAACAGGGCCACCCCAACATGGAACCCATGGGTCCGCAGCGGACCACCTCCCTCGCACTCTCCTTCATGAAGAGGCTGCCATTCATTCGACGCACGCTGAGCGACTCGAGCACCTTAGTCTTTCACGATCATGACTTCGGTCGCTTTGACTAAGGCAATCGCGGTATCTCCGATGCGGAGCCCGAGTGCGTCCAGCGCATCACGAGTGATCACGGCCGTAATCTTGTGGAAGCCAATGTCGACATCGATCTGTGCCATGATCGCGTCCCGCTTGATCGCCGTCACTCGACCGATGAGCTTATTGCGCCCACTGACATCATCGACGCCTGTGTTTTTTTTGCCCAGCCACCCGTCGAGCAACGATCTCGTAAACCGATATCGTCCCCCGATCTTGGGTGCCTCAATTTTCCCCTCCCAAATATACCGGTAGAAGGTCGGCAATGTCAGCCGAACATATCGTGCCGCTTCCCTAGCCGTGAGGACATTGCCCGTCATCTTTTTTGCCATCGTTGACTCCTATCGTCGAATTGACCATCCAGGAGCAATCTTTTATCAGATCGCTATCAATGGGGCTGACCGGTGATCAATAGAAAGAGGAGGAGAGCCACGATCGCTAGGGTGACTCTCCTCTCATCCGAAGGTGCTAAAACCCCATCGCACCCCTCCGGATGCAAAGGCCCCGCAGTGGGAGGGCATACTCGCTTGCCGGGCCTTTCTGATGTAGTCGTATTGGCCTTCCTACTTCTGTGTCGAAGGCACGCTCTTGATTGTTGGATGTCAATGCCGCATGCATTCCCACTCATTCAGCTCGAGCAGAGCCTCTCCTTGACTGGAAATCAGCTCAATCGCGTGAGGATCGACGACAATACTGACCGGATCCCATGTCCGGGGTGGACGACTTGCCCCGACGATAGGCACTGTGCACTTGAGAGCCCAACTCTCGCCATGAACTTTTGCGGTGATGACATATCCCCGTGAAGATGGTTCGATCAGCACGATTCGACCATACCAGCGATTCAAATGTTGTCTGCTCCGACGGAACAGCCCTGTTTCCAGGCGAACAGCCTCGGCAGGAACCAGGGCGATGACTTGTTGCCCCGCAAAGAAGCAACGTGCATCGTCGATCGGCAGCTTCACGCGGAGATCGGCTCGCCTTCCTACACGAATTCGCACGCAGCTTCGAGTCAGACCGACATGCCGAGAGTGAACCAGCCCCTCAGTCCAGTTGATGACCTGACTGTCCGACCGAGGTCCTTGTCCGGAAGTCGGGCTATTCCCCCAGATGTTTATGGCTATGAAATAGGGGTGTGCCATAGAAAAACTCCATCTATTCCACCAACTCTTCATTCAGCGCGACTGCTTTGATATGGGCGAATACCCGATCGCCAGGTTTTAACCCCAGAGTGACAAGCGATTTTCGAGTGATGGTGGCCACGAGCGGCGCTCCGATATCTAGAAGCACGTCTACTGAGGCCATGTCTATTTCGCGGATCTCTACGATCGTGGCCTTCAGAACGTTCAATACGCTGGTAGGACAATCGATCCGTCCTATGACCAGACTGACATCGCTGGAAAAGATGTGTACACGCATGACCTGCCCGACGACGACAGACTGAAGGGGCACAAATAGGTCATGGCTATTGAATTCCAATCGGGTCAGGCCGTACTCCACGTCATGAGCGGCGACACGGGCATCCAAGATTGCGCCGATCCGGTGCGCTCCAAAATGTCCTCGGAATTTCAGAGAAGTGAGCATCTCATTGAGCGGGCCGATCCCGGCGACCTTTCCCGCTTTCAACAGCACGATACGGTCGGCAAGTTGGAAGATTTCATTGACTGCATGACTGACGTAGATCACCGGAATGCGCAGCTCCTCATGAAGTCGACTGATGAACGGAAGGAGTTCCTGTTTGCGTTGAACATCAAGCGAGGCGAGCGGTTCATCCATTAACAGGAGCTTGGGGCTGGTCAACAACGCTCGACCGATCGCCACTCGCTGTTGTTCGCCCCCAGACAACTTATGAATGCGGCGTTCAAGCAGATGGCCGATGCCCAGAATATCGACCACCTGTTCGATAGCAATGCGGCGTTGCTCTGGAGGAATACGCTTGTACCCATACAGAAGGTTCGCGCGTACATCGTAATGGGGGAACAAGCGAGGCTCCTGAAACACATATCCGATCGGCCGTCTGTGAAGCGGCAGGCACAGACCCCTTTTCTCGTCCTGCCAGACATCGTTGCCGAACTGCATGAACCCGTCGGATGCGCGCTCCAGTCCAGTCAAGCATCGCAACAGCGTTGTCTTTCCAGACCCTGAATGGCCGAAGAGCACGGTGATGCCTGAGGCCGGCACGTCCAGATCGATGCCCAGCTGAAAGGTCGGATAGCGTACATGGAACTGTGCAATCAGTCGGCTCATGATGCATGGATGGGAAATCGTCGGTTGGCGACATAGACGGCCAACAGCACCAGAAACGAAAAGATCAGCATGAAAGCAGAGACGGCATGAGCCTGAGCGTATTCCATCACTTCGACATGTTCGAAGATGGTCGTGGAGAGGACACGCGTTTGTCCCGGGATCGACCCCCCGACCATCAGCACCACCCCGAACTCTCCAATCGTATGGGCAAACCCGAGCACGATCGCGGTGATATAGCCGCGCAGCGCGATCGGGGAGATCACGGTCAGAAAGGCGTCGAGTTTGGAAGCACGGAGCGACCAGGCTGCTTCCAAGGGAGCCTTGCCGGCGGCTTCAAAGGCGCCTTGCAGCGGCTGTATCACGAACGGCATTGAGTAAAAGACCGAGGCGATGACGAGACCGGTGAAGGTGAAGGCGAGCGAGAGATGGGCGATACGGCTGAACGGCCCGTATGGGCCCAGCGCGACGAGGATGTAAAATCCCAAGACGGTAGGTGGAAGCACGATGGGGAGCGCGACCGCGGCCTCCACGATGGGTCTGAACGGGGAACTGGTATGAGCCAGCCACCAGGCGATTGGCGTGCCTACAATCAGCAGAACGATCACGGTCATCGTCGCCAGCCGCAGGCTGACCGACAGGGCGCTCAGATGCATGTCTGTCAATGTGTCCATGCGTCCTCTCTACTTCAACTCATACCCAAAGCGTTCGATAATCGCCTTGGCGGGCGGACTGCCCACGAATTCCAGGAGGGCTTTGGCCCCGGGGTTCTTCTGGCCCTTCGTCAGCAAGATCACGTCCTGGTTGATCGGCTCGTGGAGCGTGGTGGGGACCTCCCACCGACTGCCCTTGTCCTTGAACTTGGCATCCATGACCTGAGACAAGGCCACGAACCCCAACTGCGCATTGCCCGATTCGATGAACCCCATGGTCTGACCAAGATTCTCTCCCATGACAATTTGAGGCTGTAAACTCTCCCAGAGTTCCAGCTTTTGCATCGTCTGCATCGCCGCGACTCCGTACGGCGCCGTTTTGGGATTCGCGATGGCCAGCTTTTTGTACTGTTTGGCCCGGAGCGTCTCTACTCCCTTGATCAGGTCGGCATTCGGACTCCACAGCACGAGCCGGCCGATCGCATAGGTAAAGCGGGTATCCTTGACGCCCAATCCCTCGTCTTCCAACAGTTTGGGCCGCTCCGCATCGGCAGAGAAAAATATGTCGAAGGGCGCGCCGTGCTTGATTTGTGCGTAGAAATTGCCGGAGGACCCTCCCGCCACCTTCAGCTGATGGCCGGTGGCTTTCTCGAACTCAATCGCGAGTTCACGGAACGGCGGAATGAAATTCGCCGCCACCGCCACCAGCACCGGCTCGGCGAAGGCCGGGGTCCCCGCCATCGTCACGAGGATCACCACACACGCTGTAAGAAGCCTCAGTATCATGGCCACTCCTTTCTAGATCCTGATTCGCATTTGAAAATAGAAGTAATCACTATCTTTGTTTCCTCCGGTCGGCATTTCGGCAAGGATCGTGGGACTGTCAAAATAGGATCCCTTGAACCAGTGTACGTAGCCGGCATCAAAGTCCAGATTCTTGTTGACGGCCCACCGGGCGCGCAGTTGCACATCCTGCCCCAGCGAGCTGCCGGAGTTCCCAGTGGGGTCCCGCAAGCCGGACTGGCCGAAGAAATCCTTGCTCTGGGCGAGATACCAGACGCGATGCTTGACTTCCAAAATCCAGCTAGGGTTGGGCGTGATGATCAGCCGCCACCCCGGCGACCAGAGGTTGGCTCTATAAAAAGGACCCCAGATGCTGGTGGGCATATATTCAAAGTTACGTGCGCCAAATAATGTATCGAACGATTCGTCCTGACTATCGCCCGGCTTGCGATCGCCGCTGGCATAGTCGAAGTGGAACAGGAGTCGGGGTGTCCACCGGACGTTGAACATATAGCCGAGATCCAGGTGTTGAAAATAGGCAAAGTGGTCCGTCACGCCTCGGTGACCGAACTGCCAGGTGGTCTCAATTTCATAATCCAGTTCTCCCGGTTTGGGGTTTTTATAGAGGCGACCGCCGAACGTGGAATAGGTGCGATGGTTGGCCACATTCGCCACGCGTATATCGTTCAGTCCCAAGTAGTAGGCGTCCATCTGGAACCAGGGGAAATGCTGGCCCTCGAAGTAGGTCCCCCAAAAGAGCGTATTCTTGTTTTGCTGGTCCATCTGCTCCATGAGTCGGATAACCGGCTCCACGACGAATGCCCTGACCTGCCAGAGCTTCTCCCGACCGATTAGCCAATGGAAGCCATCAAACGAGTTTGAGGTGTTTCGAAAATCGTTTCTGGCAATCATCCGTCGGTTGCCGACATCCATGGTCATCCGTCCAAAATGGAAATCGGTCCGCAGTCCAGTCCCCAGTACATTGTCCAATTTCAATGCTCCAAACAGCTGGAGAATATCGAATTCATTGACCATGGTGGTGTCGCGGAAAGATCCCTCGGCTCCACTAAGAAGAAACGAACGGGAATCGTTACCCTCGAACAGAAATCGCACTGGTCCGTTGCCTCCTAATCCAAAACGAACTCGCGACCGCAGAGGAACTTGTGTATCCGGCGCCCCGTCCCCGGGGACTTGGCTTACTCGCCAGGGGTGATCATACGACTCAATTCTGCTCCGTTGCTCAAGTCCCAGGTCGAGCCAGTCGGGAAGGCGCAGCCCGGTTTTGAGGTATCGATTCCAATCTATGTCCTTCCGGCGATTGAGGACCGCATCGGCCGGCTCAATCCAGTTCTTGCCGGTCTGATCGGAGACGGCAAAATAGCGCTCGTGGCTAATCCATCCCGTATCCCGCATGTACTTGAACACCGGATCTTCCGTGTTCTTGAAAACCCAGGGTCCGCACGGGATTTCGACGGACCGCCCCGAACTGATGATGGGGGCGGTGGGGAGGCACACCTCGTCCTCGACCAGTTCCCCATACTCGACGGCCTTGGCCGTGGTCGTTCCTAAGAACAGGACCGGCACCGTGAGCAAGACCCACCATAGCGATTTCTTCGACATCGATTCTTCCCTTCTTCCGATTGCGACAGCGCCTGTGTTTTCTCACGAATGGTCAGGCGACCCGTAGCACATGGACCCTCCCGGTTTCGCTGGTGTCGTATCCTCCCAAGGCTTCGATCTCGTTTCGAAATGGTCCGCTGACGATAGTCTCAAACAAGTGAGCTAAGGTCGGATGGGATTGTAAGTATGGCTTAGGGACAACCAGGTCGTAGCGCGCGGTTTGGAGTGGAATGAAATCGAGTCCAAAGAGTTGCGCCGCCGAACGAATTCCAATTCCAACGTCAGCCTGGCGCTCCGCGATGACTCGAGCCACCTCAAAATGAGAGGATACGATCCGGTCGTATCCTTGAACGTGAGTCGGCTCTACGCTTGAGGCTCGTAATCGTTGATCGAGCAGCAGCCTTGCACCCGAGCCTTCTTCCCGATTGACCAAGACCACTGAGCGCTCAGCGAGGTCGGCTGTCGTGCGAATGGACAATGGATTGCCTCGGCGAACCATGAATCCCTCTTCCCAGGTCGCGAAGGTCACAACCTCGTAGCCAGATCCCTTCAGTGACCGCCTGAGAAATGGCACGTTTGATTCTCCGCTCGCCGGATCAAAGAGATGCATGCCGGCGACGTGGACCTCGCCACGCTGCAAGGCCTGCAGCGCCGCCATGCTTCCCATCGGCCAGCCGACGACCGTCGTCTGGTCTTTGTGTCGCCGTAAATGCTCACCGGCGAGAAAAATCGCCGGATCGCAGCCGGCCACGGAAATTTCCTGTTGGATCGCTTCCCGATCGCGCGAGAGTTTCACGCGGATAGTTGTCCCGGAGAACCGGTTAGGTGTGTCGGTGACATATCCGTCGGCAGGAACTGCAAAGGAAAGTTGCTCGCCTAAGCCGGCGACAGGTCGCACGATCGTCCGTTTTCCGACGGTCGAAACTTTGACGCGGATCGATTGAGTCTGCGTCTCAGCTTGAGGGAGCCGACCGATGAGGGTGCCTTCAATGATGTCTTCCACCGGAGCGAGACTAAACAGATCCTCGACGCGGCAAGCCAGTACTGAGGCCAACCGAAGGGCAACAGCTGTCGTCGGCAAGTACAGATTCGATTCAATGGAGGAGACGGCTTGTCGCGTAATACCCGCTCGCTTGGCGAGCTCACCCTGAGAGAAGCCCTGCTTGGTGCGAACAGTTTTGAGGTTATTGGAAAACTGAACGGTGTTGTCACGGTGTTTGATCCGCGTCCACATGGCGGAGGTGTATAGCAATGATACTTGCTATATGTCAATTATAATTTACTAGTAACTTACCTATTCTGGCTAAAACATTGGAGTAATATATTGCAAAGATGCCTGTCATAATAAGGAATAAGTTTAATAATTTAATTTGTTGACAAAGTAACTTTAGTTTAAGTATAAAGCGTATACATTAATTATGATCGGAAATATAAAGATTGCTGAGATACAGAAGGTATCACCTCAACAGGGCGCGACTCGCACAAGATGAGTTGAAGGGAATGTCGAGATTGGATCAAGAGACAACGAGCCCGTACTCCGATCAAACGGTCGAGCAGGCAATCCGACTCGCGTTGAAAGGGATGCGTTACGGATCTGTCGAAATCATCGTTCACGACTCCAGAGTGGTGCAGATCGAACGAAAAGAGAAGACGCGCTTTGACGGCACACTTTTGCGCCCGGCTCGATAACCTGGCAATGACGACTTACGGGACTTTCGTGAATGAGACAGGCCATATGACAGTCCAGCCATCCACACAACTGGAAGCCGGGACTGTGGTAGTGGAATTTTTAATCGGTGGATTGACCGGACAACCGGAGATTCGCTTCATGAGAAGGAGTTTCTCAGATGCGGACGTCATGGTTGTTCGGGGGAATCGTGGTATCCACGACCATCACCCTCGGATTGGGGATGCAGGCTAACGCGCAAGAGGCGGGATCGCCCGAGAAGTCCATTGAACAGCGAGTTGAGGAAATGGATCAAGAGATCCGCATTCTGAAGCGGAAGCGTGAACTGGAGCAGGAAGCCGCAGAAAGTGCAAAGAAAACGACACCGATCGTGAAGGCTAGCAGTTCAGGATTCTCATTGGAATCGGCCGATGGGAACAACGTTATTA
Organism: Nitrospira sp.; assembly: GCA_029194675.1. Lineage (NCBI taxonomy): Bacteria > Pseudomonadati > Nitrospirota > Nitrospiria > Nitrospirales > Nitrospiraceae > Nitrospira > Nitrospira sp. The sequence continues at coordinate 898,300 of JARFXP010000002.1, forward strand.
GATTCCGCGGCCTCATCCAAGTCGATCAACGGCTTATGTTGGAAGGTGCGAGCGATATCCGGAACCGCACCGATCAACGTGCCGGCAACCTCGATGCCAATGGATTTCATGACGCCACTGATTCATGGTACCTACGCCGTGCTCGTCCGATCATCGAAGGTACCTTATTTGGAATATACGATTTCCGCTTCATTCCCGATTTTGGCATGGGCACCGTGAGGATTTTCGATGCCTACATCGATGCCCGCTTCCATCCGGCCTTTAAGATACGCGTAGGCAAATATAAACCCTTTGTCGGATTGGAACGCTTACAAAGCGCCGCTGACATCAAGTTCATTGAAAGGAGTTATGTCACCAATGACCTTCTGCCGAATCGTGATTTGGGCATCACGGTGCATGGCGATCTTTTCAAGGCTCGGTTGAATTATGCGTTTGGCGTGATGAACGGGGTCAACGATGCGGGCAATATCGACACGGGCTTTGAGTTCGATGGACGCCCAGAGTTGCAGGGGCGGCTCTTTGCCGAGCCGTTTGTGAATGACGATTCAGTGTTGAGCGGTCTCGGTATCGGGGCAGCTGCCACATACACCGACTCGAGCGGTGAGAGAAATCTCAACTTTACCGATACGTCTCCGGCAGATGCCACCAGAAATGGCCTGCCCAGCTATCTCTCAGCTAGCCAGAATACGTTCTTTCGCTACAATAGCACGGCGGTAGCGGATGGAAACCGTATACGTGTGTCGCCTCAAGCCTACTATTACATCGGATCTTTGGGAATCATCAGTGAATATGCACAGGTCATCCAAGACGTCAGTCTATCGACCGGTGGTTCTCCTCCGGCGGGTGGAGCCGGTTCCAACACGGTTATCACACCCAATACCGGAAAAACGCTGCACCATCAGGCGTGGCAGGTCGCGGTCTCTTATCTCTTAACCGGTGAACGGGCTTCATTTAGGAGTGTCAAACCCAGACAAAATTTTGATTTCGGGAAAGGATGGGGCGCTTGGGAGGTTGTAGGGCGGTATCACGAAATCGTCCTTGATCCAGACACATTCAAGAATCCGACAGGCACAAGCTACACCGGTGCTTACGCGAATCTTTCGGAAAGCGCACAACGCGCGCGCTCCTGGGAGGTCGGTGTGAATTGGTATCTGAATCAAAATGCGAGAGTCGCACTGAACTATACGCAAACAAGATTTACCGGTGGTGCAGGAGACGGCATTCTCCCGATCAATGCAGCCGGAACCAATGTGCAAGATCGTCCGGAAGAACAAACGTTGTTTACCCGGTTACAGCTTGCATTTTGATGGCCGGAATAGTCGCTGAATCAGAAACGATGGAAAGGAACAGGATATGAAGATTCTCCAGAAGGTGTTCATTGCGCTGAGCGCTGCCTTCCTCCTCATAGGCGCACTTGGTGCGCATGCTGAAGATGTCACGCTCTTAAACGTCTCGTATGATCCAACGCGGGAATTGTACCAGGAGTTCAACGCGGCATTTACGAAGTATTGGCAGAAGGAAAAAGGTCAAACGGTCGTGGTGAAGCAATCGCATGCGGGGTCCAGCAAGCAGGCGCGGGCCGTGATCGATGGCCTCGATGCGGATGTCGTCACGCTGGCCTTGGCCTATGATATCGACGCCATCTCCGAGAAAGCCAAGTTGATTCCTCGCAACTGGCAGAGTCGCCTTCCCCACAACAGCGCTCCCTATACCTCGACGATCGTATTTCTGGTCCGTAAGGGGAATCCGAAAGGCATTAAGGATTGGGACGATCTCGTGAAACCAGGAGTGGCGATTATTCCCGCGAATCCGAAGACCTCGGGAGCGGCCCGCTGGGCCTACTTGTCGGCCTGGGGCTATGCACTGAAGAAATATGGTAACGATGAATCGAAAGCCAAGGATTTTATCGCGAAGTTTTACGCCAATGTGCCGGTGTTCGATTCCGGTGCGCGGGGCGCCACCACCACATTCGTCGAGCGGCGGATCGGGGACGTGTTGGTGGGATGGGAAAACGAGGCGTATCTCGCGCTCAAGGAACTTGGGGGGGGGAAATTCGAGATTGTGACCCCATCGATCAGCATTCTTGCTGAACCGACCGTGGGGCTCGTCGACAAGGTGGCGAAGAAAAGAGGTACCGAAGCCGTAGCACAGGCCTACTTACAGTATCTCTATTCAGATGAAGGCCAAGAGATCGCCGCCAAGCATTTCTACCGTCCTCGTTCCGAGACGGTAGCGGCCAAGTACGCCGGCCAATTTGCTAAGGTGAACTTGTTTACGATCGACGAAGTCTTCGGAGGATGGCAAAAGGCCCAACAGACGCATTTTGCGGACGGCGGCGTGTTCGATGAAATCTACAAGCCGAATTAGGTCGTCTACCGAATGCAAGGTTCGTAAGAGCGCTATGGGAGGCGTTCGATCGATGAGTAATCGAATTGAAAGCATACCGCACATTGGCATCGTTGCTGGGACGGCGGATGGTGCAGCCCTTTGTTACCGGACCTTGTGTCTATTGGCGCGGGCCGCGTTGCGTTATCGGGTGCAGGAAGAGCGGCATTCGGATGGGAAGAACCTCGTCAATCATCGAGTCGTGATAAGCGCCCGGGAAAGAATGGTATGTGCCGACCGAAGCTGATTGTTCGATGGAGACGCGCGTGACGACCAGGGCGATTTGATACGTACGGAAGTCGTCCATCACAACACAAGGACACGAATTTCATGAATCTCAACCTGAAACAACCCAGCGTCCTTCCTGGATTCGGCTTGACTCTGGGATTTGCTCTCTTTTATCTCAGCCTGATCGTCTTGATTCCTCTCAGCGGTCTCTTTGTGAAAACCAGCACCCTGTCGTGGGAACGGTTTTGGGAGATCATCACGACCCCGAGAGCGATCGCCTCCTACCAACTGACATTCGGGGTCTCGATGGTCGGAGCGGTCATCAACGGCTTGTTCGGATCGATCATTGCCTGGGTGTTGGTTCGGTACCACTTCCCTGGACAGTCAGTCGTTGATGCCCTTGTCGACCTTCCCTTTGCCCTGCCCACTGCGGTCGCCGGCATTACGCTGGCTGCGATCTATTCGTCGAATGGATGGATCGGGCAGTATCTCGAACCGCTGGGTATCAAGGTCGCCTTCACACCGCTGGGTGTGCTGGTCGCGTTGACCTTCATTGGATTGCCTTTCGTTGTCCGCACCGTACAACCGGTACTGCAGGATTTGGATAAAGAAGTGGAAGAGGCCGCCACGACGTTGGGGGCCAACCGATGGCAAACGTTTTGGGCGGTGATCGTGCCTGAACTGTGGCCGGCGCTCCTCACCGGAATAGCCATGGCCTTCGCCCGTGCCGTCGGGGAATATGGGTCCGTCATATTCATTGCGGGCAATATGCCGCTGAAATCAGAAATCACCCCGCTCCTCATCATGACCAAATTGGAACAGTATGACTATGCGGGAGCCACTGCGCTCGGTGTGATCATGCTGGTGGCCTCGTTCGTTCTTGCTTTGATGATCAATCTTCTTCAGTGGTGGAGCACGGCTCGCCACATGAATCAATAGGAAGGTATGAACTCTGTCACTATAGCCGCCGATAAGAATGTGCAGTGGAAAGATTCTCTCGCCACGGAAAGCCCTCTCGTCCGTCGGCTGCTTATTACCGCCGCCTTCCTCTACTTAACGCTTTTTTTATTCATCCCGCTCGTCGCCGTCTTCGTTGAAGCGTTGAAAGGAGGTATTTCTGCCTATGTCGGATCCTTTCTCAACGAAGATGCCCTCGCGGCCATTCGTTTAACACTCTTGGTGGCGGCTGTGGCTGTGCCGTTGAATGCCTTGTTCGGGGTGGCCGCAGCTTGGGCCATTGCGAAATTTGATTTCGTCGGCAAACAGATTCTGATTACCCTCATTGATATGCCCTTGGCCGTCTCGCCGATCATCTCTGGTTTAATTTACGTGCTCCTCTTCGGAGCGCAAGGTTGGCTGGGCCCGTGGCTGTCGGAGCATGACATCAAGATCATTTTTGCCTTGCCCGGCATTGTGCTGGCCACGATCTTCGTTACGGTCCCATTTGTCGCGCGCGAGCTGATTCCACTGATGCAATCGCAAGGGCGGGAGGAAGAGGAAGCGGCGATCATGCTTGGGGCTTCGGGTTGGCAGATGTTTGTGCGTGTTACGCTGCCGAATATCAAATGGAGCCTCCTCTATGGGGTCATCTTGTGCAATGCGCGCGCGATGGGAGAATTCGGCGCCGTTTCGGTGGTCTCCGGCCATATCCGAGGACTGACGAATACGATGCCGCTGCATGTCGAAATTTTATACAACGAGTACAACGCCGTGTCGGCATTCGCGGTTGCTTCGCTCCTGACCTTGTTAGCGATCGTGACGCTTTCAGCAAAGGCGCTGATCGAACGGAAAACCGTCTCGGCCAATCAGCACATGACCCGGCGGTAACGGGACGAAAACGTCTATTTCCCAACGGAGCCCACTATGAGTATCCAGGTCGAGCATGTCACCAAACGGTTTGGGGCGTTTACGGTATTGAACGATGTCAACCTTCACGTTGAGGCAGGAGAACTCGTTGCACTCCTCGGCCCATCCGGTTGCGGCAAGACGACGTTGCTGAGAATTCTGGCTGGACTGGAACGCCCTGATGATGGACGCATCTTTCTGCAGGGCACGGAGGTGACGGATCAGCGGATCAGCGAACGCCGGGTGGGATTCGTCTTCCAGCATTACGCGTTGTTCCGCCACATGACCGTCGCGGACAATGTCGCATTTGGGCTGAATGTCCTGCCCCGGGCGCAACGGCCTTCGGCTACTCGCATACAGGAAAAGGTTCGTGAACTGCTGACACTCGTCCAGCTGCAGGCGATGGCCGACCGGTATCCCAGCCAACTGTCTGGAGGCCAGCGACAACGTGTGGCATTGGCCCGAGCGCTGGCTGTGGAACCGAAGCTTCTGTTGTTGGATGAACCCTTTGGAGCGTTGGATGCCAAGGTCCGCAAGGAACTCCGTCGCTGGCTCAGGCGGCTCCATGATGAGTTACATATTACCGGCATTCTTGTCACGCATGACCAAGAGGAGGCGCTAGAGGTCGCCGATCGTGTCGTGGTCATGCATCAGGGCAATATCGAGCAAATCGGCACGCCGGATGAGGTCTATGAAAATCCGGAGACGCCGTTCGTGTACCAGTTCCTCGGCGACGTCAATGTGTTCCACGGCCGCATGTCACAGGGCCGCATCGTGGACGGAGAGGGCGGCATCGCGCTATCTCCGGGCGACGATCTGCCGGGCGAACAAGAAGTGACGTTTGTGCGTCCTCATGATCTGGAACTGAGTCCAAGCCGGACCACGCCGGCACAGCTCGAAGCGACCGTGCAGTTCGTCAATACTGCGGGCTCACGAGTTCATCTGGAATTGGAGTCGAAGGAATCGCCAGGACTGATCGCGGTGGAGCTGACGAAGGAACGCTATCGAGAGTTGAAGCTTCAACCAGGCGATGTGGTCTTTGTACACCCGAAACAACTGCATGTATTCAGAATGCCATGCCTCGGTCAGTGAAGCGGTGCTGATGCACTGGCAGGGAGCAACCCTCCCGCTCGTCGCACATAAATGGAGGTTATTATGAGTCCGATACATCGGGTTATGGCAGTTCTCGTACTCGCGGTCGTTGGCCTAGTAGGTTGTGCATACGAACGGCGCTCGGTGGCAGACGTAAATCCTCGCAGTGTGGCGGACATGAAGGCCGTCATGCGTGACCTGTGGTCAGGACACAACTTTTGGATTCGGAATGTCGCCTTGGACAATACGACGAACAATCGCAAAGCGCTGGATTTTGCCGAGAAGGCAGTGATGGCCAACGCAAAACAGATTGCGAGAATGTTTACGCCGTTCTACGGCGAAGCGGCGACTGAGCAGCTCTTTACCTTACTGGTCAAGCATTATGGCGCGATCAAAGCATATTCCGAGGCCACCGTTGCCGGAAGTAAAAGCCGGCAGGACGCGGCCCTGGCCGACTATGCCTCGAATACCGACGAGATCGCCGCATTCCTCAGTGGGGCCAATCGCTATCTCCCGAAGGACACTGTCCGAAGTCTGTTCGCTGCTCATGGGGCTCATCATGCTGAGCTTATCAACGAGTTGCAAGAGGAAGATTACGGCCACGAGGCAGAAACGTGGCAGGTGATGCAGCAACATGTCTATGCGATTGCCGATACGCTGGTGACAGCACTGGAGAAGCAGTTTCCAGCCAAGTTTCCAAGTTTTCATGTTCAATGACTAGTGAGTGAGGTCGTCCCATGCGTCGATCCCGAGGGAAGAACACATAAAGAAGCGCTATCGTGAATTAACACTTCAACAAGGCGATGTGGTCTTTGTGCACCAGAAACAACTGCATGTATTCAAAATGCTTAGCCCTCGTCGGCGAAACTGTGAACCACGGACCGAGAAGCAATGTCTCCCTGTCGGCGTCGGCCGAGCGCAGTCAGCGATGCGGTAATCGCAATCAACAGAGCCAGAGCCATGAGCAACTGTCTTGTCTGTCAAGAGCCGCACTGGGTGTTTTTCTCTTAGCAAGTGTAGCCCTTGGATGCACGATGGTTGTTAACCCTGTCTCATCATCGGAAACCATTATGATGGATGAGAATCATGGATTGCTCGTCGGCGCCATTCATCTCACTCGAGATGAAAGATCCTTATCAGCTGGTCTTAAGTGGCCAACATATACAAAGTGGTGGATCGAAGAAAAAACACAGGGAACACATATGGTACTTACACCTCTTCCTCTTGACGGTGACTTCACGCTGAAGCTGCCACCTGGTTCTTATCACATCACGGACGTCAGTTTCCACAGCAGTCAGGGTGCCTGGCACACCGAACTACCGACCACATTTCGCATTCTGTCAGGAGAGTGTACATCTTTAGGAGCATTGAAACTTGAGCTGTTAGAAGGATTCCGGGTAGGCTGGATCACGCAGCAAGTTTCCGATGAAAAGGCACGTGCCGTGGAGAATAAAAGAATAACCTCAGAAACAAGCGGTTGTCCAGTCATTGCGCCACTTACGCCAGGTAAGCAACGCTCGGTCAGACTGATTCTTTATCGACCGGATCAGTTGGTTCGGCCATGAAATAGGCAATTGGGGCAGGGTAAGTGTCTGCTGCTATGTTTCGAGATAGCGGGCGATGACGGTTCACCTCCGTGCCGTATCTGTGTTTTCCCTGTAAATTGGGGAGGAACTCAATGGTGCATGCGCGCTACTCAGGATGGTGAGGGGCTGCCGATGCTGATGGCATGTCTGCAGTGATGCAGGACTGCATGAGCTCAACCTTGCATTGCCAGGATGTGGCCGCAGCGTTGACGCGGTTGACCACATCCGCCGGCTTCACGGTGCTGGGGCTAATATCCACGAGCACATGGTCAGGGATCCGGTTGAAATACACGCCGGTCACGCCTGGAATGGCTTGCAAGACGTTGTTCATCTCAGCTTCCTTGCTGTCGCACCCTGATCCGCTGAGCATCAGGGGAAGTCGTTCTTTGGCGGGAGGGTTTGCTGAAACCGGTAGGGAAACAGAAAGGCTTGCGATCAGGAGTACGGTCAAGACAGCTCGTTGGCGCCGGAAGGTTTGCATGAGATAAGCTCCAGAGAAAGAAGGTGTATCCGCGTTCATAAAATACATGATGCGGAATAATGTTGTCGAGTCGCTACTTGGCCTGCACCAAAAAGGCTCTTGAGCGGGCAGTGCCGCCGCCGGCGACGACATCAATGAATGACATGCCGGGCCGGACATCAGGAACTGTCGCTTCGATGGTCGTGTCGTTCACGAACTTGTAGTCGATCTGGGTGGGGCCCGCCGCACTGAATGCCACGCCGCGGAAACAATCCCTCGTTCCGAAATTCTCTCCCTTGATGGTGATCGTGTGTCCCGGCTTGGCTTCATCCGGCTCCACGCGCAAGATCTTCGGTTTTCTACTGCTATCGCAGACAGGATCTTTCGACACGTGCTGTTCGTCGTGGCCCTTGATCGATTCTGTATCGTGCAGCGTGTAGCCCGCTCCGTCGACGATCACTCCCTCTTCGGCAACCGAGTGGAGGGGAAAGCAGGCAAACCCACACAACGAGACCATCACGAACGGCAACAGGAATCGGGGAGACATCGTGACCTCCTTCCATGGAGAATTACTTGTTCGGCATCGGAATATAGATTTCTCCGATAATCGTTTGCCCGGGAGAGGAGAGTGCAAATTGTGAAAAGGCCTCAACCAGACTGTTCGGTTCCTTTTTCGAAAGCAGCAACAGAGGGCGACGGAGGCTGTAGCGGCCGTCCTTCACAGTCGGCACTTCCGGCTCGACCTTATCCACCGGCAGCAAGCGGACGGCGACGCCGCCCGAGACGGCCGAGAGGCCGGTACTCAATGAAATATAGGCGGCTGCAGAGAGGGGAGGAAGGGTGCCGACGACGGTCTTCACGACGACCTCGTCTTCGCCGATCATTTTGGCGGAATCAGGAATTTTTCCCGCTATCCCCAGTTGGGTTTCGAAGGCTTCCCGAACGTTTTGGTTACGTGGCCTATCGATCAAGAGAGGCTTGGTCTCCGGTCCACCCAGCTCCGACCACTCCTTGATCTTTCCAGAAAAAATGTCGGCGACTTGCTGCTTGGTCACTTCTTTGGTGAAGTTTGACAAATGGACCAAAATGCCGATTCCATCCCAACCTATCTGAGTCGCCGCTAGCGCAGGATCCTCAGCCCCTGTGACGGCAATCTGAACCCGGCCTGCTTTGACCAATTGCAACGGTTTGGAATCCTCATCCCACAGAATATCGACATAGACCCGAGGATTGGCTTTTTCGAAGGCTCGAGCCAGGGCCTCGACGGTCCTTTGCTCCGGCCCGTTGCCGGCGATGATCAGGTTTCCCGCTACTTGAGCGAAGGTGGGGGCGTGTGACGCACAGAGAGCCAGTCCGACGAACAGCCCGGTTACGAACTGTCCCACGGTCATCGAGTGGCCTGTTCCCACAGGAGGTCACGACTGGGTTGATATGAGATGCTCAAGAGTTCGATCCTTCTGTCGGCACGGAATCTGATTCTGAGGCGACATTCGGCGGCGGCATGTTGAGTGCGACATTCACCGGCGGCAACTTGGCGAAGCTCCGCATCCGTTCCTCATGCATGGCCTTGGCTTTCAGCTCGGAAAAGCCGGGTTTGCGATCACCGACAACATTGGATGAAAACAAGGACATCAGTCGGGTTGCCTGTCGGGCCCGACAAAATGGACATTCCGTGTCTTCGACCCTGGTATACAGGGACTGACTGGCTTCGAATTGCTTTTCGCACTGTCCGCAACGATACTCGTAGAGGGGCACGGAATTGGATCCTTTCTGTGTCTCTATCGCAGAGTTATCATACAGAACTCTGGTTCGGACTTGACAAGACGACCTTGCTCAGGCGACCTTGACCGGCTCACAAGGATACGTTTATTCTAGCAACATACACAATTAAACTGCCAGCTTCATAGGAGGGTTTCAATGTCAGTGCTGATTCGACGGTACAAAGGCAACACCGGCATGATGCAGGAAGAACGAATCGATGACGACGATCGAATCGAGCGCTACATGCGGCTCTTCGAAAAAGACGACGTCAAAAAGTTGCAAACCGGCGTGAAGGTCTTTATTGAGAAGGATGAGTGGCAGCTCCTCTCATGAGAGTCGGTAAGGGGCGATACGTGAAGGGCAATCGGGTGACCTGCAATCGTTCCCGAAGTCCTTCACCACTGTCCGTTCACCCCTGACCGATCTGCCATGATTTACTGGGTTCACATTGCACGCGCGATCGACCGTGCGACACTCCACCGCGACCGCTGTTCAGAGGTTCCGTCCACCGCGACCTCCAGTGATTTCTGGGAGGGAGGATGGTTCGACTATCCGGACAAGGAACGGGCGCTCCGTGCTATGGAGCAGGCCGGAGTCAACCTACAACGACGGTGCCCTCTCTGTAAGCCATAAAACTATGAAGTGCTGAGTTCTAAGTGCTGAGAAAGGAATGGGCGGTCTTGCTCAGCACTCGGCACTCAGGACTCAGCACTCTTTATCCATGCCTCAACTCGCACTCCTACTGACCACGGTCATCTGGGGTGCCACATTCCCCGCAACCAAAGCAGCGCTTGAGCAGATTCCTCCGCTTTCTTTCTTATTGCTCCGGTTCCTCCTGGGCACGCTGCTGGTGCTGCTGTGGTTTGTGATTTGCCGCCGTCGACTGCACCGTGATCATGCCGTATTGAAGGCCAGCGCGCTCACGACCGTCTTTCTCTTTCTCGGATACCTGTTGCAAACGGTCGGACTCCTCCATACGAGTGCTTCCAATTCAGCTTTTCTGACGGCGTTGTATGTGATTTTTGTGCCGATGATTCTCATGCGGATCGACAGGCGGGTGGTGTCGGCTACGGCGATTGCGGTGGTCGGGCTCTGGCTATTGGTCAAGCCCGACAGCTCTATGAATCTGGGAGATCTCATGACTCTAGGATGCGCCGTCGCGTTTGCCGGACATATCATTTGTCTTGAGCGGTTCACGCGGCAAGTCGATGCTCCATCGCTACTTGTGTGGCAGATGGTGGCGATGACGGTATTGTTTCTTCCTGCTCCCTGGTGGGAAGAGGCGACACAGAGCGCCTTTTCGCCGACAGCCGCCTTGCTGATCGGTCTTGGCGTCACGGGCATTCTGGCCACGCTGGCGTTTGCCGTCCAGATGTGGGCGCAGCGACTGGTGCCCGCGCAACAGGTAGCATTATTGTTTGCGTCCGAACCTGCCTATGCGGCTTGGTTGTCTTGGTACTTTCTTGGGGAGACGCTTGATGTGCAAGGATGGATCGGGAGCGCACTCATCTTATTGGCGGTGGTGATCGGCGCGTTCGGCGGCTGATCGTTTTCACAAGGAGGAGTTGTATGGCGCAGAAGTTCGGTAATGGCCGGTGGGTTCACGAAGGATTTTTGGATAACCGCGTCGATGGAACGGTTGTGGGCCAGGTCGTCTTTGCCGTGATCGGGCCGGTGGATTTTTATTTGTGCGGCAATTTTAAGCCGGACATCGCTGGAGAGGTGATTCGATTCCGCAACAGTCGGTTCGAAGACGACGATATGGCCGGACAGGTCATCGGCGACATGGCGAACCCACAGGTTGGAACGGTGAACCTGATTTCGCTCGATCCACACCCGAATCTGGAGCCGCACCCCTATGTCGAGTGGTTTACGCTCGGCAAGGATCACTATCGCTTCGAGCTGAGTCCTGGAGATGCGTGGGTTCTATCTGATGAGGAGCGGAGGTCGATTGACGAGGAAAGCGGGCGTATTCGGGAGACCTTGGCCGATCGAGTGACGGACCGGCCAAGGTCGGATGACGAGAGCGACTGGATTTAAGGAGTTGTCAAGTTCAGCTCGGGTTGAGGCGTTGGAAGTTCCGCTGCTTTTACGGCTGCTTCAATCTTCTTCTTGAGTACGCTGCGGTCTGAATCCTGCTTGGTTTTTCCTTCGCGCACATATATCGGGACACCTCGAATATCCCAGACAAGCCCCAACCATTCCAGCCCTTTCAGGCAATAGTAGCTCATATCGATTTCCCACCAGTAGAAGCCTTGTCTTGTTGCGGCTGGGTAATAGTGGTGGTTATTGTGCCAGCCTTCTCCCATGGTAATCAGGGCCAGGAAGAAGTTGTTTCGGCTGTCGTCACCGGTCTCGTACCGTTGCGAGCCATAGACGTGAGACAAGGAATTGATGGTGCAGGTTCCGTGAAACAGCGCCACGGTTGAGATAAAAAATCCCCAAATCAGCATCTGGGGCCCATTGGTGCCGAGCCCAGGTGCATAGGCCTCCAGCAGCTTGCCGAATCCGAACATGCCGAAACCGGTAATGGTGGGAACGAGGACATCAAATCGGTCAAGAAACCGCAGCTCCGGAAACTTGGCAAAATCGGCAATCCCTTTGAGGCGCGGCGCATAAAAAGTCTGCGACATAATCCAGCCCATGTGCGACCAGAGGAACCCGCCTTGACGCGGAGAGTGCACATCGTCCGGTGTATCCGATGCGATGTGGTGATGACGATGATGGCCGGCCCACCACAAGGGGCCTCGCTGCGCACATGAACCGCCTAACAACGCAAAGAGGAACTGGACAGTACGTGAGGTCTTGAACGTGCGGTGTGAGAAATAGCGATGATACCACCCAGTGATCGCAAACATGCGGATGTAATAGAAGGTGACTGCAACGGCGACCGCGGTCCAGCTCCATCCGACCCACAACACGCCCAAACACATCAGATGTACGGCAATAAAGGGGATACTCCGAACCCAGTCTACCTTGGGAGGACCTTCCGATTTTGTGTGTTCAAGGCCGGCCCAGGAATCAAACCAGCGCAGAAATGAATACCAAAAGGCCTGGGCTTTGGTCGGGCTACTCGTTGGCACGTCGGACATACAATTCTCCTCTAGGTCGGGGGATCGGCAACGTCACTGTGGTGGGAGACAGGGAGCCGTGGTCCCGGTTAAGCTGATTGGTCCTGCAGGATAGGCTAGGTCGTCATTATACATGGAAGGTCACGAAAGTAAAACCTGATTTTTGCATGATCCCGCGGGTGTGATTGTACCGGACTGGCATCCACTATCTATTCATTTAGCAGGCTGCGGTAAAACCCTCCGTTCATCCTTCGAGAGCCTCAGGACGAACGGGGCCGTCATTGAATGTACTGAAGTCTTCCGTTCGTGCTGAGCTTGTCGAAGCATGAGCCCTTCGATGAACTCAGGACAGGCTCTTCGAAGCACAGCCCCGCGACCTGAAACAGATTCTAGACAGTGCTACGTACTCACGTTACACTTGGGTCCTTCTTGTTCCCAGACAACGGATCGTTGAGATGAAACTGCGTCGGTGACAGAAATAGGGCTAGAGCCATGAGTGACATCTTCATCAGTTACTCCAGCGAAGACAAGGGCCGAGTACAGGCCCTAGCGCGAGCCTTGGAACGGAAGGGATGGTCGGTTTGGTGGGATCGGCGGATCCCTGCGGGTAAGTCGTTCGACGAGGTCATTCACGAGGCGTTGAAGGCTGCCAGGTCCGTCGTGGTGGTATGGACCAACACCTCGGTGAAGAGTACCTGGGTGAAGAATGAATCGAGAAGTGGTTTGCGAAGGGGAATCCTCTTCCCGGTGATGTTGTTGGACGAGGTCGAGATCCCGCTGGAATTTGAGCATCTGCAAGCTGCGCATTTGATGGACTGGCATCCGGACCAGGGCCATGCCGGCTTCGACCAGTTTATTGACGATATCGCCCAGCTGATCGGTACTCCGACGAACTCCGTGCTTCAACAACCGCCCGCAACCCAAGGCCAAGAGCCACTGCCTGCACCAACGAGCCCGACACCTGAACCGGACAGAGAGCCGCTCCCGCAGCATACCGACGATGTGGAACCAGCCGGCGGGCAGCTTGATGAGCAGCCGTCCACTCCGGACACCACCGTCACGGTAGTGAGCGCTGATGTGCCAACAGCCCCTGTGGGGCCTGGCGAGGAGCTACCGGCGGCATCATCGCCCCCAACGCCCCAGAGGGAGATGGCTGCCAAATCACGCAAGAGCAAGAGAAGGGGAACCAGACCGAGAGTGACTGGCGCCAAACAGCCCACCGTAGAGGCTCGCGCTGTGGCCCAGGACTTGGCGGGGGAGCCCCTTGTATCTCCGGAACCGACAGAGGGGGCCGAACTCATTCACACAGACCAATCAGCCGGTGCGGACTACTCGGACTATCCGACTCATCCGGTCGTATCGACATCGTCCTTCTCCGTTCTTCCTATTGGTCTTGGTCTGCTGGCAGCGATAGGTGCGCTCGCCTATTTTCTGATCTTTTCCAAAAGCCCTTCACCGCAATACCAGCCCACTACGCAATCGACGAGCGCTCCTACTGAGGTGATGAGACCGCCCACTCAGTTCGTGCCTGTCGAACAGCCTCCGGTGGCGGCACCGCAAGCGAAACCCACCACGACCCAAGCAACAACGGCTATCAAGACGACGGATACCAAGTCGCGGCAGACAGCCCGCCCTTCCAAGACACAAGAGCCGTCAACCCAGGCGACGGTTACCAAGTCGCAACCAGCAGTCGACTCTCCGACGAATATCACCGGCAAGGACGGCGCGCCGATGGTGCTGATTCCTGCGGGAAAATTCTGGATGGGCTCGCCAGATAGTGAAGGACGCAAAGACGAACACCCGCGTCATCAGATCTATCTGGACGCCTTTTACATGGACAAGTTCGAAGTGACGGTCGCGAGATATACCGAATTCGTGCGGGCGCAGAATAGGTCGAAACCTCACTATTGGGATCAGGTGGACACCAGAACGCATCGGAACCTGCCCGTCGTGGGGGTCGATTGGCATGATGCAAAGGCCTATTGCGAGTGGGCTGGGAAGCGACTACCTACGGAGGCGGAGTGGGAGAAGGCTGCTCGCGGAACGGATGGGCGAACATACCCATGGGGTAACGAACAACCGACAGTGAGGCTTGCAAACTTCGGGCAACATTTCACAACCAACCTCTATGACGACCCCCTCGCACCGGTTGATAGTTACGAAGCGGGCAACAGTCCGTATGGACTCCACCATATGGCTGGTAACGTCTGGGAGTGGACGGCGGATTGGTATGACGAGAACTATTACAGGAAGGGTCCTGAGCGCAATCCGACCGGGCCGGCTAACGGCAAGTCTCGGGTGGTGCGCGGTGGCTCCTGGTCCTGGGAACCGGCCGACGTGCGCTCCGCCTACCGGCAAAGGAACCTACCCACGGAACGGGGTAGCAATATTGGGTTCCGTTGCGCCCAGGACGTTCCGCAGTAACCTTAATACACAAATACACAGCTCTTTTTCATTTTCTTCTGGTCTTGGTTATTTGTTTCTCGTTGTGAGGCATCGAATACTAGTCGGGGGTTCTCATGACCGAGGAAGGGACCGGCAGCCTTCTAGTATTGTGTCCCATAAATGCATTTGATAATCCGGTCGCCCTGAGCCTGTCGAAGGGCGCAAGATTTCAGGCAGTTCCGTTCATGGTTCGACAGGCTCACCACGAACATATTTCCTGGACGCTACACTAGCCGCTGTTTCCGCAACAGATGCCGGTTGCGGCTGTTGTCTTGGCATGATGGCGGCAGGGTTGGAATTGACAGCTTCGCTGATGCGCCTCTAAAATGCCGCTGCGATGAACGACCGATTTCTTCGAGCCTGTCGCCGCGAACCAGTCGATTGCACGCCCGTATGGTTTATGCGCCAGGCAGGACGCTACATGTCCGAGTACCGGACGTTGCGCGCGAAGCATTCGATCCTCGAAATGTGCAAGACGCCGGAGCTTGCAGCCCAAGTCACTCTGCAGCCGATTGATCGGTTCCCGTTGGATGCCGCCATTATTTTTGCCGACATCCTGTTGCCGTTGGAACCGATGGGGATCAGCCTCGAGTTTGCCGCCGGGGAAGGGCCCGTCATTCACAATCCGGTTCGCGACCGAGCGGCGGTGGATCACCTCAAGGTCATCGACGGGGACGAACTGGAGTATGTGGCCCAGGCCATCCGCCAAGCGCGACGCGCCCTCGACGGACGAGTGCCGTTGATCGGGTTTGCCGGTGCGCCGTTTACGCTCGCGAGCTACGCCATTGAGGGCGGAGGGTCCCGCAACTATCTGCACACCAAGCAGATGATGTATGGCGATCCCACCGCTTGGCATCGCCTCATGGACAAGTTCGCGCGCGTGCTCACCGGGTATCTCCGGCGACAGATCAAGGCGGGAGCTCAGGCCATTCAACTCTTCGACAGCTGGGTCGGCTGTCTCTCGGCTGGCGACTATGCCGAATACGTCATGCCGCACGTCCAGCGGATTTTCGATGGGCTCAAGCGGGAAGGCGTGCCGATGATTCATTTTGGCACCGGCACCACGGCCATTCTGTGGCAGATGCGCGAGGCAGGTGGTGATGTCATCGGGGTCGACTGGCGGGTTCACCTGGACGAGGCCTGGACCATGGTCGGGCATGATCGCGCCGTGCAGGGCAACCTAGATCCGCTCGTGCTGTTTGCGCCGCTCCACGAAATCGAACGTCGGGTGGAGGATATTTTACGGCGAGCGGGAGGGCGTCCCGGGCACATCTTCAACCTCGGTCACGGCATACTGCCCACAACACCGGTCGAACACGTGGCAGCGACGATCGACATGGTGCACAAGCTCAGCCAACGATAAAACAAGAGCGTATGGCTGATGAGGGAAAGCACATCCGTTCAGCGGCATCGTTCGTCTTATCATCCGCTATCATTCGGTAGCTATTGACCCTGAACCCCTATGTCTGAATCGCAACGTCATACTGCAGTCCTGCTCATGGCCATGGGTGGACCCGATTGCTTGGAGAACGTCGAGCCGTTTTTGCGCGATGTGAGAGGTGGGCGGCCGACACCGCCGGAGCTCGTAGAGGAGATTCGTGAGCGATACCGTGTCACCGGGGGCAAGTCGCCGGCCGTCGGCATCACACAGGAAGTCGCGAAGAAACTTGAGCAACAACTGAATGAATCGGGTGATGGTCGATATCGAGTGTATGTTGGTTTGCGACATTGGCATCCCTTCATCAAGGAAACGTATACCGAGCTGCTGAAGGAATCACCGGAACAGATCATCGCGGTCTGTATGGCTCCTCAACAGTCCTCCTTGAGC
Source organism: Nitrospira sp. (assembly GCA_029194675.1). Lineage (NCBI taxonomy): Bacteria > Pseudomonadati > Nitrospirota > Nitrospiria > Nitrospirales > Nitrospiraceae > Nitrospira > Nitrospira sp. The sequence goes on from JARFXP010000002.1 coordinate 915,001, forward strand.
ACCGGCGCCTATCGGAGGAAAGTGGAAGAGGCCCGTGCCGAGTTGAGAGACTCGACCGAAGTAACGTATGTCGGCAGTTGGAACCGGCACCCTCGATTGATCGCTGCGATCGTCGACAACATTCGGAAGGGGCTACTTGCATTTCCTGCCGATGCGCGAGCATCGGTGCCCGTGCTGTTTACTGCCCATAGTCTGCCGGAACGGATCGTGGCAATGAAGGATCCCTATCCAGACGAGGTCAAGGGTACCGTTGAGGCTGTGACTCGATCCTTGGGGAACCAACCGACGTACTTCGCTTATCAGAGCCAGGGGCGATCCAGTGAGCCGTGGCTTGGACCGACAGTTGAAGCCATGTTGGATACCATCCGGCAGAGAGGGCACCGGCACGTGCTGGTAGCCCCCATCGGATTTGTCTGCGATCATGTGGAAACGCTCTTCGATATTGATATCGAACTCAAGCAGCTCGCGGTGAACAAAGGCCTACAACTCCAACGCATGGCCATGTTGAACGATTCCCCCGCGCTCATCGCGACGTTACACGACGTGTTGACGGCACACGAATCGTCTCTCTGCATCCAGTCGTGACTCGACCACGTACAGTCGTGATTGTAGGCGGCGGCATTTCCGGTCTGGCCACCGCGTTTTCGCTGCACGAGAAGGCCACCAAGGCAAACCTTCCTATCCATTGCACCGTCCTCGAATCTGACCCATCCTGGGGAGGAAAGATCGTCACGCACCGGATCGGCGAGATAGTCACAGAAGCCGGACCGGACTCCTTCCTTTCTCAAAAAGAGGCAGGCCTCGATCTCTGCCTGAAGCTTGGCCTTGCCGACCAACTCATCAATACCAATGCCACGGCCAAGAAAGCCTCTGTGCTCTATGGCGGGCGGCTGCATGACTTACCAGAGGGACTGCTCTCTTTCGTTCCGAAGCAACTGGGGTCGTTCTTTCGAAGCGGTCTACTCACGTGGACAGGGTTGGCGCGTATGGGGCTGGAGATCGCTGTTCCACGAGGTCCTTCAACGGGCGATGAATCGTTGGGCGCCTTTCTTCGCCGTCGGTTTGGGGCGCAAGCGTATGAGCGGGTCTTGGAACCGCTGATGGCAGGAATCTATGCGGGAGACGCCGAGCAAATGAGTCTGCGAGCCACGTTCCCGCGGTTTTTTGAGCTGGAGCAACGGCATGGCAGCATCATTCGCGGCATGATGGCAACCAAGAAAGCCGCTTCATCAGTTTCGACAGATCAACCAAGACGGACGATGTTTGTCAGTTTAAAGAATGGCCTCAGCGATTTAGTGACCGCCTTGACGAGTCGGTTGACGCAGCAGGGGGTTGAGTTGCGCATGGGAGCTCGAGTCGAGGCCCTCAGAGTGAGGTCGCATGAGCTCGGCCGCTGGATGTACGACCTTGTGTTGCAAGATGGATCGGCACTTTCTGCGGAAAGCGTGGTCCTTGCAACCCCTGCGTATGTATCAGCGGACCTGGTGCGTCCGTTGTCGCCGATAGCCGGCGGGTTATTGGACATGATTCCCTATGCGTCCACTGCAACAATTGCGATGGCATTGCCACGGACTCTGACGACTGCGATAGAAGGATTCGGATTTATCGTGCCGCGAACGGAGCAGCGTCATCTAATCGCCGCAACGTGGACCTCGCTCAAGTGGCCGCATCGTGCCCCGGCAGATCAGCTCTTGCTGCGCTGCTATGTCGGTGGAGTAGGGCGAGAAGAGATTCTGCGATTGGACGACGAGCAATTGACGGCGAAAGTCCGCGCCGAACTGTCCGCGCTGTGCGGCATCAGAGCAGAGCCGAGTTACAGTGAAGTGAATCGCTGGTGGAAGGGGATGCCGCAGTACACGCTGGGCCACCTCGATCGATTGGCGCAACTCGATGCGGCGGTGAGCCGCTATCCAGGACTTGTGCTTACCGGAGCCGGCTATCGCGGAGTCGGCATCCCCGACTGCATTCGTGATGGAGCTGTGGCGGCCGAGCGGGTGGTGCAGGATCTTTTAGGCAACATCGATGTGGTCAGACGATCAACCATGGAAATAGGGTGAGCGTAAGGCCAAGGTCGAGATCTGGCGATTGTCGATGACTTATGGAAGGATAATGGCCTGCTGCGGGTAGCCTAGTTCCTTCAGCACGACTTCCAACGCGTCGACCATCGGTGGTGGGCCACAGAGGAAAATGCAGGTGTCGGCAGCTGGAGCAGGAAGATGGCGCCGAAGTATTTCAGGGGTGACGCGACCTGTACTACCTGTCCATTTGGGAGGCGGCTGCTCCAAGACGTGGTGGCAGTGAAAGCTCGGCGAGTCTCGGACATTGCGTTCCCACTCCTGTCGGAGGATGATGTCCGATTCGGTTTTGTTGGCAAAGATCAGGAATAACTCCGCATCGATCTTGTTGATCAGAATCCAGCGAATGATGGAGATCATCGGCGTAATCCCGGTGCCTCCCGCCACAAATCCCACTCGCTTCGCCATTCCATCGACCCAATGCCCACCGGTGTTCGGCCCGCTCATCAACACGGTATCTCCGATCCGCTGATCGTGCAGGTATTTCGAGACGGAACCAGCATCATAGCGCTTGACCGTCAGATCGAAGGAACCCGTCGTGCCGACAAGCGACGAGGGAGTGTATGGCCGCTTGACCTGTTTGTCGTTGATCCCTGCATGAACGTAGAGAAAATCGCCGGGCAACATATCCAGCGTCGCATCGACAGGAAGCTCGAAGCGGAACGTCTTCGTGTCATGGGTGTCCGGTTCGATTGCAACTAGCTTGTACGGAGTGGGGGTTTTGGTCTTGATGCAGGTGATGGTGTCCACGGTGGCGCATTTTATGCGATCGCAATGATCGGTGCAACGTCAGAGTCTTGATGACGAGCGAAAAATAGCAGAAGTCGTTCGCGGATCCAGCGAGACATTCAATCACAGTCCATCCGGATTGTGGCCGGTCTCCACCACTACCGTCGGGTCAATCATGCGTCCATAGGTCGAGGGAAACTTGATGCCGTGCCGCCAAGAGAAAAGAAGGCCGTAGAGCAAGATTGGACAGGACGACTCAAGAAAGTGAATCAGAACTGATACAGATCGTATCGGAACCGATACAGCCCAATGGGCTGAGATACGCCGTTTGTTGAATCTAGCCCCTGCACTGGCTTGGAATGCTATACTTTACCCGGCTATCCCTAAGTAGTCCAACGTGGTATAAGAATTGCGCTTGGCATCGTTTTATTGGCACTTCATGAGGGTCCCATACATCGTGAGCGCATGATGCGAGGATTTAACATATTCCCTCCTCGGTCACCATCCGAAACGAACAGCGTGACCAGAGTGGTGTTTGGTGTGGTGCTTCTTGTCCTCGGACTCTGTGGAGTCGGGTATTGGAGATACGTTGAAACAGAGACCCTCCACTTACAAGAGCGCAATTTCCGGGCTTTAACGGTCACCAGCCGCGCCTTAGGAACGATGGTGGCCAATTGTGGAACCGCGCTCAAGTCTGTGATCGAGGGCGAACCATCCTGTAACGACTCACCCTGTCAGGACAAGGCGGTCCGCAAGGAGGCCTATAGGAAGGCCGTGCAAGCACTGCCGGACCTTCGGGATGTGACAATTGCCGAAGAGACCAAAGATATCGATGGATTCGCCGCCAAGTTCATCTACCCAAACGGCGTCTCCTCCATCAAATTGACGTACGTGCATCAAGATCGCGCAAGGCCGATACAGACCAGATGGAAGATCACCGCCGTGATGGATATCGGCACGATCATGAAGCAATTGGTGACCGAGGATATCTTTTCAGATGTGCTGTTGGCTGAGCGCACGGGACGGGTTCTGTACCATCATCCGTCCACGCGAGATCCTTCCGGGTTTGAATTCGAGGATGTCTCGGCCCTCCTGTACAGGGGCAATGATTCGGAGTCGAAAAATGGTGGTGCAGAGAAAGATGGGGCCGGAGCGTTGGTTTCAAAGCTCCCGCTGTTCAACGAGGCGCCCATCGGCGGGATAGCCCATGCGATATTTGCCCAGGCGATGGATCTGCTTGCCGATCCGGAAACGGCTCAAACATTGATTCTCGTGGGCATTGTTCCCGCCGGGCAATTCTATGCCGAGGCTCGTGCCATACCGCTCAATCCTCTTCTGCTCATAGCCGGGCTGTTGCTCGTTCTCTTCTTTGTGCTGCCGTACGTCAAGCTGCGAACAAATGTGCCGACTGAACGACTGACTCCCATCTCCATTGTCGTGCTGATCGTTTTCTCGCTCCTGGGAGTCGCCGTGCTGACGTTCGGTCTGGCCGATATCGCGACGTACCACAATTTGGAGCAACACTTGGATACACGATTGGAGGCGGTCTCAAAAGAAATTAGGAAGCAGTTTAAGGCCAATGTGGAGCTGGGCTTGCAACAACTGGATGTGTTCGACGAATCGTGCAATGCGGTGTCGGATTGTCGGCGCAGACTAACACGTGAACCAGCGGAACCACAGTTGGCACAACGCTTGTGCATAGGAATGAAGACGGGCGGTCAAGAGAAAGGGTTTGCTTTCTTCCCGACGACGTCCGACGATTGCTCGGCGGATCATAACGACAATCGCGATGTGCAAATCGTCTATCCTGACGTCAAGGCCGTGTTTTGGGTGGGATCGAGTGGAGAACTTAAGATCATCCGGTCACGCGAACCGCATCCATGGAAATACGTGAATCTCCAAGAGCGACAGTATGTGCGGCGCATCCTGGCTGATGAAACAGTGATCCGTGAACAGGATGGACAAAAGTTCTGGATTGAGCCCATTTTTTCCCGGACCACCGGCGGCAACGCCGCGGTGCTTTCGAGGAAAAGCACGGCATTCGCTGAAGGTCGAAATCCCGGTCGGCCTATCGTGGCGGGGCTGGAAGTCAAATTGCCTTCGGTTACGGGTGCCGGCGTGCCTCCTGGATTGGGGTTTGCCGTGATCAATCAGGAGGGGGATGTCCTCTTTCACTCGGATCCCCGGCGGAATCTGCGCGAGAACTTGTTCGAGGAGACCGATAGAGACGGACGCCTTCGACAGGCCGTCTTTGCCCACGCGACGACTCAATTTGATGGGCGCTACTGGGGAAAGGATCGGCACTTCCATATCGCTCCTCTTTTTCTTGAGGCAGAGTTCATTGAACCTTCCGATGTGTACTGGTCGCTGGTGACCTACTGGGACACAGATATGTTGCGGGTTTTGAATCTTCGTGCCCTCTATTCAAGCGGTGTCTTGTTCTTCCTCTATGCGATCATCGCATTGAGCATCGGAATCGTGGGATGGTGGATGTATTCGCGCACGAATGAGGCAACGTATCGATGGGTGTCGCCACAGTCGCAGCCTTTGCATCGCTATGAGATGGCCATCGGATTGTTCGTTGTTTCGTTGGGCGCAGTGGGCATCTGGTACGCGCGCCCTCATTCCTACTCGGACATGTTGTTGTGGGGACTGCTGCCGGCGCTTGTCGCGGCGGTGGTGTCGGTCACTCATGTCAACGCCGATGCTATCCGTAAGGACAAGACAGATGTGTCGGCCCGACGGAGGTATCGCCGGTTCTATGCGCTGGTGGTGACGCTGATATTGGTGGCTTTTGTGATGATACCGGCGTTGGTGATCTTTCGAGTGGCGGTGGATGTGGAGTGGCGGCTCTTGACGAAGTTCGCTCAGGTCGATCTTATCCGTGATCGCGCGTTTCAAGCTCAAGGGGTTCGGGATTTCCATGCTCCTGCGTTATTCCACGAAGCAAACCACGATGGCGAGGTTCGAACGGATTTCCTCCTGGATTTTTCAGGCTTGAATTATGTGTATGCCGATTTTCCGTTCCAAAGCTGTTGGCGGAACAGTAAGGAAAGCGAGAATTGTGGCTCAGCTTCGAGACCCGCGGTCCAACGAGGGGATGAACGTCTGATTCGATGGTTGTATCACATCATTGATAGACCTCGATTCGGCCAGAGCGGGGCAGAGACCGACATGTTCCTGGAAGAGCCTGAACGGTGGCACGAATCAGAGCGCGGAACGTTGGGGCTCATAGACCGCTCTCAGGGGACCACCTCCCCAATCAGCCTGTATTCGCAAATCCCTCCAGCCGTCCCGCAGTGGCTCTATTCGTTGTTGGTCTTTGGCGGCCTGGTTCCCTTGGTGGCGCTCCGGGTCAAGATGACCTATGTTTTCGCCGCAGTCCTCTGTGCGCTGGGAGGGTCGCTTTCGTTCGGATTGGTCGGAGAAGCGCTGGCACTCCTGGGCGTGAGCGCCTTGCTCTATGGGGCTTGTTATGTGTTGCCGACGTTAGCCGCCCGGCGCGTCCTTCCGTTGGATTTTTCGCGTCCTTCAAGCGGCTCGACAGCGACGGACGCAGGGCAAGGGATTGCCGAAATGCGTCAGGATCGCCAAGCGCCTTCTTCATGGCCGCCGGGATTGTCGGACGTGTTCGCCAAAGAAATGTCCGGCTTGCGCGACGCGCTGCGTCTGACCGGGATTCCATGGTCGAAGGAGCTTCTCACATCTCGTGAAAACATGTTGCAACAGGACATTGAAGGTGATTTTGAGGTCGCCAAGGAGCGACTCATTCGAGAGGTTCTGGAAGCGGCGACAAGCCAGTACCTACAGATGTGGGAGCAACGTACTGCGTCTCAGCGCCGGTCATTGTTCAATCTGGCACGGGACGGCTTTCTGCACAGCAGAAATCCAGATATCGGTCCGTTGTTGACAAATGGGTTGATCGTCGCGGATCTGAAGCTGCGTCCGATGAACGAAAGTTTCCGGCGTTTCATCATCAGGACGGGCTTGGAAGAGCGGCTTGATGAGGACATTGCCCAAGCGAGGACTGGTGCGTGGTTCCAAGTGTGGAGACCCATCGGAGTAGGCTTGGTGCTCATCATGGTATTTTTGATGTTGACGCAGGAGCAATATCGGGCGATTACGCTCGCCTTCCTAGGCGTGCTGCCGGGACTCCTGGGTGCCTTTTCCCAGGGGTTGACTGCGCCCAAGAAAGAGAAGCTTGACACGGCGTCCTCCGCGTAACTTCAAGATGGAGAGGAGGATTGAGAGGTCCTCTAAGCGGTTACCGCTTGCCTTCTTCACTCACCTTCGGTTTGGGATCGGCCTAATGCTGAGCTTGGAGACTCGCCAGAACCGGCTGAGCGGCTGTCACCTTCTGTTCAACCGCTTGAGTCAACCAGTGCCGCGCTTGCTTCGTATCCCTGGTCACTCCGCGCCCATAGGCATACATGACCCCCAGGACGTACATCGCTTGTCCGTTGCCGGTCTCAGCCAGGCGGTGGAGACCGGGAGAAGCTTTCTTGTACCAGTTTACTGACTCCGGCGTCTGCGACCCGTTACGCCGTGCGTAATAGCGTCCGAGGCGATACTGGGCAAATGCATCGCCCTGTTCGGCTAAGCGAACATCGATGCCCGGACTTTGGGCTGGTTTTGCGGCCGGCAAACTGGATGTCGATTTCTCGTTACCTGGTGGTGCCACCTTGTGACCAGAGGGACGGTCGGTCGGATCGGAGGATTTGGGCGGTGAGGCTTGGTCACGATTGTTCTGGGTTGCGAGCCCATCGGGGTCAGGGGTCGGTGAAGCCGGAGGATTCTGAGACTCACCCAGGCCTTCTGCCTGTGAAAGCGGCGTAAGGCTGAACTCGCTCTGACTTGCCGGCGGCTCCGTGGCCGATTGCGGTTGGCCACATGGTTCAGGGGATTTGCCGGAGGCTTGCTCCCCGGCACCAGGCGGGCAGTTCGCGCTATCGTTTGAGGCGGATGGCCACAGGGGCAGTGTCGATGCACCCCAGATCAGCGCGATGATGAACAAGGCCCAATGAAGCAGCCGGCGTCTCAGGATCGTTCGATCGCTGGGCGGCACCAACACGAGTCCAGGATAGCCTTTCTTGGCCATGCCTTCTCCCGAAGGAATCCTTGGTCGGAGTATATCAGTGTGTCAAAAAGCTGTCTCGTGCTCTGGATTTTCACCGCAGCTGTCGTGGTGAGGGAACCGCGGAGCTCTGAATACTGAGCCAAACGGTCGTCCTCAGCTGCGTTGCCATTATAGATAGCCTCTTGTCCTTCCCAACTTCAAGCTCTTATAGTAGGTCGACAGGGAATATCATTGTCACCCAGGAGGGCGAGCGAACCATGCCGTCGGCTGAAAGTGCTTTCGCCATTGTGGACATCAACGGTCCATTTCGTGAGCCGCGTGAGCAAGTATTTTCCTACGATTATTCGATTCAACGGTCCACGTGGGCGACGCCACATGGCGTGCGCGTGAAGGTATCAATACCGGATGAACTGGAGGTGCTGAAGCGTCGCCTCTTCGGGATGGTTGTCGGCTCGCCGGGCCAACAACTGGTGGTGAGCAACATCCTCTCAAAAACGATTGCCGACTGGAAGATGCGGGTGGCTGAAGGGGAGGGAATGCTGACGGAACGACGCGACGTGATGCTGGCGCCATTTATCGGGCCGCTCGCGCATCTGTTCCCGAAGCTAGAGGTGTTGTTTGAGGCGAATCAATCGGTGATCCGGGAAGAAGTGAGGAGACGCACAGGCATCTGACTCCTTGCGGGAAAAGATGTGAGCCGGATTCCTCAGAAAATTCTTCGGTAGTGTTTCGAGTGGACGCCTGATTCGTCCGCGAAACCGAGCGATCCCTTGTCCGGGCTACCGGTATCATTCAGGTCGATACGGTAGTGGCCGCGGACTTGCTCCATGGCCACCTCGAACGGAACGGCGTTCGGGTAGAGCGTCCCAGGTGCATGGGCCCCTCGCGCCAGCGTACGGATCGTATCCTCTCCCGCGAACTGCTTATCTGAGAAGATAAAGATGTCGGCGATGGCGTGATCGCCGAGTTTGTGGCCTGGTGTGGTCGAGGGGAGCTGTTCACTGAGTGCACCATCCAGACGTGCTTGTTTGAGGCGTTTCAAGAGGCCGACGATCTGACTATCCGTCGCTTGAGAGGGAACGACCAACCCCAGGGTGTTCATATCCAGGATGGTCGTCTGGACTTTGAACATGACAGGCGCCGCTTCCGGATCCTCGATGACTGGGACATTGGGACCTTCAGTGCCGGTCGCCTGTTTGTTCTTCGAGCTGGGGACGATCAGGGCGACGAACAACCAGAGTCCGATGAGGATGCCGAATACCACGAGTAACGGATGGGCACCGGCACGTTTGCCCTCTTCGTAGGGCTCTTGGTTTTTCGTCATGGAACGCGATCTCCGATGTGCGGTGTGGCGTCCGACTGTGGGCTCTGCAGCCGTCGTTTGGCTTCATCCCACAGCTCGTCCATTTCGGCCAGCGTCATGTCTGTCAATGACCGGCCCTTATCTGCAGCTTGTGCCTCCACCAGATGGAACCGATCGATGAAACGGTTCGTGGATCGACGCAGGGCATCTTCAGGATTTGCCTTCAGAAAACGGGCGAGATTCACGAGGGAAAACAGAATGTCTCCCAGTTCTCCTTCGATTGCCTCCCGCTCGCTGGGCTGATGAGACACCGGTTCGGTCTCGGTTGGAATCTGGGCCAACGCCTCCCGCAGTTCGCCGATTTCCTCGACCACTTTTCCGAAGATCTGTTCCAGACCGGCTTCACTCTGTGGCCAGTCGAAACCGACTCGGGATGCCCTTGCTTGAATTTGATAGGCCCGCAGCAATGCCGGCAAGGTCTTCGGCACTCCTTCGAGTGCGGACTGCTTTGTCCCCGCAGCTTCCCGTTCGGCACGCTTGATCTCTTCCCATTGACTCAAGACCTGGTCGCTGTTCGAAACATCCCTCGATTGGTCACCATTCCCGAATACATGGGGATGTCTGCGGATCAGTTTCGTAGCGAGCGTATCGAGAACATCCTCGATGGTAAACGATCCAGTTTCCGAGGCAATCTGACTGTGAAAGATGACTTGTAAAAGAACATCGCCGAGTTCCTCTCGCAGTTTCTGCTTGTCACGCTGGTCGATTGTCTCGAGGACTTCATAGGCTTCTTCTAGCAGATAGGGTTTCAGTGACTCGTGTGTCTGCTTGCGATCCCACGGACATCCGTCCTGAGCGCGAAGCGCCGCCATGATCTCAATCACCTTGGTAAATCGCGTCGACATCGGCTGTGGACCTGTCCAAACGTCTGGGGAAAATTGAAGGTTCTCGCCACTCTATACCGAGAACGGCTGTTGCTTCAATGGCGGCTATCTAGAGGAGGCCTTGACGGTGGGCATGAGTAGACTGAAAATGTGCGCGTGTTGTTCTTGTGCCTTATGCGCCGGGATGGGATGTGAGCCCGTGCAAGGATGGGCGTTATGCTGATCCGCATAAGAACCCGTCACAAATGGTCACACAGTCGTGGCCAATTGAAAATGCAGCTATTGTTGCGTATTGTTCACGAACAGTTGTGGCGTGTTATGCGGCTAGAAATTGGCAGATCCAGCTCTTATGCGGATCGGCCTAAACATTGTTAGAGCGCTGGTTCACCGGAATGAAGATCCGAGCGCACTGGAGGTTTTCGCTATGAGCTTCCTCAAACGCCTCTTCGGAGGCGAGTCTGCCCGAAAGATACCTGGCGCTGTGTTTTCGGTGTCTTCGGCCTCGGTACGTAGCCATAATATCCAGGCCGTGCCGCAGCTACTCGACTCGCTTGCAGCGCTCACTGCAAAACACAGTACGCCGCACTTCGCCGAAGTCACTTTTGATGGCTTTGATCATGACCCTCGCCCGATTGATGAGATTCCAGAGGTAGCCGCATGGGCACGGCTGGTTCAGGAAACATACCCCGACTGGCTCCAGTGGCTGACTCCAGGAGCTATGCTGCGACATCTTATGTGCATCGTTCCGGGGCTTGCGGAGCATCTGCCGAATGGGCAGGTCTCACTCAACTTCGGTGCTCCAGGATTTCAGGCTTTGCTACCAGCAGGGGCAAACGCCGCCGCTAGCCGACTCAGGAACCTAGGGTGTACTGAACCATTGATCTTGGAAGTGTTCCTTCCTGCCATCAATCTGAATCGTACATCGGCCCTCTTGGGGCAGAATCAGCTTGGGAAGCACTATCAAGTTGTGGCTTTGTAAACGTCTTTGACTTTCCCGGCGCTACCCAGCAAGGCTGGCCAGTGCTCTAACTACCGGTTGCACCGATCGCGCGTCTACCGTAGGTTCTCCACCGTATGGTCGAGCAAGCTCCAGAGATGAAGTGCCTTCGTTGTGCGGCATCCCTGCCGCGCGTCGGTGACCCGGACCGTTCGGCAAAGAAGTATGAAAATATTTCTCGCTCCAATTCTCACTATGGCCTTTCGTGAAGCGTTTCAACGCTGATCACCGTCGCATGTCTTCGTGCGATCGCCTACGAGGTACCAAAGACGGCAGCGCACCGAACATCTCGTCCATCGGCATGCTCGTCAAGAGCACCAAGTTGAGCTGGTGCGGAGGCTCATAAAACTTGCCCCTTAAAGAGTGATGGTATAGACTGACATCATGATTCTCATACGCTTTCCAAATCCGGAATCAAAACGCGCCGCACTTGGTCGACTTGCCGGTCGTTTCCGTTTCAAGAGTTGGGCGAGTGGCGAAATGTTGGTGCCGGAGGATGCTCTGCCGTTTCTCGCGGTGGAGGGGATCGTATTCACCGCCGAGGGACCGCCCACTTATGAGCAGAATGGTTCGGCGTTTCGAGGTTCTCCTGCCGCTGCGTTTTAATGACGGTTCCGCAGTTCCCGACAACGCGATTGCCGACACATTGCTTGAATTGGAACAACAATTCGGGGCCGTGTCGTGCGACACTCAAACCATTCGCGGACAGTGGCGGCACGAGAGCCAGAGTTATCGGGATGACCTGATTCGTGTCTATGTCGATGCGGACGATGAACCGAAAAATCGGCAGTACTTCATCGAATGCAAAGAACGGCTCAAGATCAGATTCCAACAGATCGACATTTGGATGACGACCTATTTGATTGAAGTGATTTGACGAAAGAGATTTTCGCCTCACCATTCGAGACAGTCGCCCCACTTTCCAGCAGGAGACGTCCTTTCTTCGTCGGTCTCCACCAGCGAATTCAAACCGCGCCGCAATTGAAGCTTGTGCCGCAGCGCCCGTAACCACATGAGAAAATCAACGGGTTCCTCGCGAAGGACCACACCACGCATCTGGAGGTCCGTCACGGCTTGCGACCGAATAGACCCTATGATAGGGTACCGGCACCATCTAGGAATGTGGGGGAGAGAGGAACATGGCAGAGGAAGAGCACGGATTTGTCATTCGCGATCGGCGGGCCAGCGGAGGAGCCGAGGCCGCTCCAACGGCAGCTTCGCCCTCAAAAGAGACAAAGCCTTCGGCTGCAGCACCGACCGAGCCATCCCAAACACCTCCGTCACCTCCGGTCACGTTCTCGTCCTTTGTCATCTCACTGGGCTCGTCATCGCTCATGCTCATGGGCGAGCAATTGGATCCTCACCAGGCAACGATACCCGTCAATCTGCCGCAGGCCAAAGAAATCATCGATCTCTTGTCTGTCTTGGAAGGCAAGACAAAAGGCAATCTGACCTCTGATGAGCAAACGGTCCTGCGCGACATGCTGTACGCCCTTCGTATGAAGTATGTCACGCTGGCCCCACCAAAGTAGAATCCTATCGCTTGATTCTCCGTCCCGCGAGCTCTCTGACTGCTGCAAATTGTGCAGCAGGCTTTGAGACTGTCTCGCAAGTCGGTTATAGTGCTAAAAACCCCTGTTTCTTGTGCCGACGGTGGCCGAAGGACGAGTGAATGTCTGAGCTGAATCATCCCATACCGACAGTAGGATCTGCTTCCGAAGGAAGTGCCGCAGGTCACCTCATCCCAGTCGGCAGTCACCGGCGTCGTGCTTCGGACAGCCAACTCAAGCAGCCTGACCGGAAACCGCGCCATCTTCGCCCTGTCTGGATCGTCTTGATTCTTCTCGTACCCTGCGTGGCCCTCACGCTGTATTACTCACAAGTTGTTGCGCCTGGCTCCGAAGAGAGCGGTTTCTTCCTACCGACGACCAGCTACGCACTGGTTCTCCTCCTGGTCAATTTGGATCTGATCGGCTTCGTGGTGCTGGTACTTCTATTGTCCAGGAATCTGATCAAGGCGTATTTCGAACGGCGGCACCGTCTCGTCGGGTCAGGATTTCGTACCAAGCTCATCGCTGCGTTTATCGGGTTCTCACTGATTCCGACGCTGCTCCTGGCCTTCGTCGCGAGCGGGCTGGTCAACAAGGCTGTCGATGTCTGGTTCAGCGAGCACATCGAGAAGGTCATGAAAGACTCGTATGAGGTGGCTCGTATGCAGCACGCGGGGCATGTCGCGCTCGCGGTCAACAGCGCACGAGCCATCGCTCAGGAACTGTTCCGCGAAGACATGCTGACCTCGGTACAGCGTGATCTCTTGATCGCCGCGATGGCTCGGAAACGGATGGAATACGGCGTCGCCGGGATCGAGGTGTTTTCGAGCAAGATGGAGACTCTCACCAAGACACTTGATAGTGAAATTCCGTCGGGGGTGTTGGATCTGCCGATCAGTCAGCTGGTCTTACAAGTCATTAACGGCAAGCAAGAGTTTACCTCTGTCCAGGAGGCCCAGACGGGACGGTTGGTGCGCGCCGCCATCCCGGTGGCCTCCGGAAGCCGACGCGGTGAGTTAGAGGGCGTCGTGGTCGTGGAAACCTACGTCCCTGAATCCCTGTTGACCAAGATGGAAGGGATCGGTCGTCAATACACGGCGTACAAACAGATCAAGGCGATGAAAAACCCCATTAAAGCCGGGGCGTACTTTTTTGTTGCCGTCGTGGCGGTGTTGATTCTCTTCAGCGCGACCTGGTTCGGCTTCTATGTGGCGCGCGGGATCACCGTTCCGATCCAACGATTGGCGGAAGCGACCGAAGCAGTCGCCCAGGGCGATCTGTCGGTGCAGATCGATGCCAAGGCTACCGATGAGATTGGGACGTTGATCGAGTCGTTCAATCGGATGACGCAGGATCTGCAGGGGAGTAAATCGGAGCTGGAGGAAGCCAACCTGACGCTGCGGAACACCAATGTCGAGCTGGATCGGCGCCGCGCCTATATCGAAACGGTGGTGGATACGATTGCTGCCGGTCTTTTGTCCATCGATCGGAACGGAATGATCACCACCTTCAACCCTTCCGCAGAGCGAATCTTAGGGTTGGATGCCGACCGCTTCAGAGGACGGTCGGCCAATGAGGTGTTCAAGGAGTTCGGTCTCGACTCGTTCCAGACCGCCTATGATCGTATGCTGGCCGATGAGCGCGACGACTTGGACCTGGAAGGACAATTGGATATCCAAGGGAAACTGATCACGATTGGTCTGAAAGGGTCTCGTATGCGGGATGAAGCGAACAAAGACTTAGGGTTTGTGTTGGTCTTTGAGGATCTGACCGAGTTGATTAAGGCGCAGAAAGTTGCGGCTTGGCAGGAGGTCGCGAAGCGCGTCGCTCATGAAATCAAGAACCCACTGACTCCTATTCAACTATCGGCTCAGCGGTTACGCAAGAAGTTCTTCGAACAATCTCCCGATCTTGACCGGGTGTTTGATGACGCCACCAATGTCATCATCAACGAAGTCGGGAGCCTGAAACAGATGCTGGACGAATTTTCAAAATTCGCCCGCCTGCCTGCTCCGCAAATGACGCGACAATCGTTGCACGAGGTGGTACGGGAAGTGGCGACCCTCTATCGCGAGGCCCAGAAGGATATTGAGTTGATGGTGGACCTCGACGAGGATCTGCCGTCCATCAATTTCGATCGGGAACAACTGAGACGTGTGTTCGTCAATCTCTTCGACAACGCGGTTCAAGCGATGAATCAGAAGGGGCGGCTGTGGGTCGGCACAAAGTATGATACGAAACGCCGCCGCGTGATCGTCACCGTGGCGGATGAGGGGCCCGGCATTGCTCCTGAGGATCAGGAACGGTTGTTTGTGCCGTATTTTACTCGTAAGAAGACGGGAACCGGGTTGGGGCTGGCGATCGTCCGTCGGATCATCACGGACCATGAGGGACAAATCCATGTCGGAAACAATCACCCGAAGGGCGCCGTGTTTACGTTTGACTTGCCCGTATAGGGTAGACCGCTGGGGATAGGGGTAAGGAGCGAGGGGTTATGTCGGCATCGATTCTAGTGGTGGACGACGAGGAAGCGATTCGCACGTCCCTGCGAAGCATCCTGGAAGATGAAGGGTATGACGTGTCGGTAGCCGCCAATGGGGTTGAGGCGCTGAAAATATATGGAGCCGACCCGCCGGATCTCATGATTCTGGACATCTGGATGCCGGAGATGGACGGGCTGGAGACCCTACGGCGGGTGAAAGAATTTGTGCCCACCACGCAGGTCATGATGATCTCCGGGCATGGATCCATCGAAACGGCCGTGAAAGCCATCAAGCTGGGTGCATACGACTATATCGAGAAGCCTTTATCGTTGGAAAATGTCACGCTCCGTGTCAGGCACGCGCTGGAGCAGTTCCGATTGGCGCAAGAGAATCGGTCGCTGCGGACCAAGGTCCAACAAAAGTTCGAGTTGGTCGGGCAGTCTCCGGCCATGCAGCGGCTACGGGAGCTCATCGAAACGGCAGGCCCGACGAACAGTCGGGTGCTGATCGGAGGCGAGAATGGAACTGGGAAGGAATTGGTCGCTCGAGCCATTCATACGCACAGCACCAGATCGGACCATCCGTTCGTGGCAGTCAATTGTGCGGCCATCCCTGAGACATTGATTGAGAGCGAATTGTTCGGTCACGAAAAAGGCTCCTTCACCGGAGCCACATCCATGAAGCGCGGTCAGTTCGAGCAGGCCGATGGAGGGACGCTGTTTCTGGATGAAATCGCCGACATGAGCCTCAATACGCAGGCGAAAGTGCTGCGGGCGTTGCAGGAACAGCAGTTCACGCGAGTCGGCGGGACCAAATTGATGAAGGTTGATGTGCGGGTGCTGGCGGCTTCCAACAAGGACTTGGAAAAGGAAATCGGCAAGGGACAATTTCGGGAGGATCTGTACTATCGCCTCAACGTGGTTCCGATCGTCGTGCCTCCACTGCGGGAGAGGCGAGAAGATATCCCGGCTCTTGTTCGACATTTCATGAAGACGCATGTCGAGGAGCAAGGGTTGCGGATGAAGGAAGTCTCGCCGGAGGCGATGGCCGTGTTTCAGCAGTACGAATGGCCCGGGAATATTCGTGAGCTGAGGAATTTGATCGAACGGCTCATGATCATGGTGCCGGGGTTTGTGATCGACGCCTCACAAGCCACTCTGTCGTTACAAGGACGAACCGTCGGCGTGATCCCGGCAGGCAATCAAACGCCTAGCTTGGTTCTTACAAAATCCTACGACTCGCTTCGAGATGCCCGGAATGCCTTCGAAAAAGAATACATCGGTCGAAAACTTCGGGAACACCACTGGAATATTTCACGGACCGCTGAAGATCTCAAGATCGAGCGAAGCCATCTTCACCGGAAGATCAAGTTGCTCGATGTGGAGATGCGACCTGAGAGCTAGGACGGCGACGGGACAGGATCAGCGTCCCGCGCACGTGGGGCAGATGAGATCCTGGAACTTCGTCTGAGGATGAGCCTGCACGTACTCGTTCAGGGCGGCCTCGGACATGTGCGTGGGATGAGATGTTCTACATGATGGGCACACGGGTATCAGTTGTTGTAATGTGGCGATGTCGCGAACGGTGCGGTCGAGGTCAGTGATGGTTTTTGTGACCTCTTGTTCCCAGCACCTTCTCGCATCCGTTTCTTGCTTGAGCTTGAGAGCAGATTTCACTCGTGCAAGGAGCTCTACCTGCTCGACCGGCTTTCTGATGTAGTCCGTCGCCCCGGCATCGAATGCCGCCTGGAGCCAATCCCTTTGGTTCCGTGCCGTCACGATGATGATCGGAACCCCTACAAACGCATCGATGGCCTTGATGCGGCGGCAGGCCTCGACGCCATCCATGTCCGGCATCTTGATGTCCATCAAAATCAGATCTACCGCGAGACCATTTGCGCCGCGATGGTCGAGGTCCAAATGCGTAAATGCATCGCGAGCGGAAGAGACGGTGATCAAGTCCCGATACCCGGAGCTCTTCAGGAGATGATGGAGCAGTAGCCGCTCGTCAGGCGAGTCATCGACGATCAAAATGGCCACCACACCCTCCTTCGCCAGCTCGTATGCTCGAAGAGTCCACGCTGATACGTATAACAGTATAGGACGTATTCTTACAGCGGCAAGGAAAAAACAGAAGGCAGGGAACAAGGAAGTGTCTTCGAAACGATTCCGATGGGTGCGTGTAATCCCAAAATGATAATGTCCGGTTTCACCAAAGTAGAAATGTCCTCTTCGTTGATAGACTGCCCGTTCTTCAAAGGAGGACGGGATGGTGGGAGAGGACAGGGTGATGATGAGTGCCAAGGAGTTGCGGCGGATCCATGTGATTCGCCAGGTGCGGGACAAGCGGATCACACAACAGGAGGCGGGCACCATGTTGCGGCTGACGGAGCGTCAGATCCGGCGCCTTCTTGGGCGGGTAAAGGAGGAGGGCGACCAGGGACGTGTCCATCGGGGACGGGGGAAGCCGTCGAATCGGCGCATCGCGGAGCCGGTCAAGGCGAAGATGCTGCGGCTGTATGAGACACGCTATGGAGACTTTGGGCCGACGTTGGCGGCGGAGAAGTTGACGGAGCGGCACCGACTCGAGGTCAGCGACGAGACTCTGCGGCGCTGGTTGCGGGAGCGGGGGATTGATCATTTCGCACGCCGGAAGCGACCGCATCGCGCGTGGCGTGCGCGCAAGGCGCATGTCGGGGAACTGGTGCAACTGGATGGGTCCCATCATGATTGGTTGGAGGGGCGCGGCCCGTGGGGTGTCCTGATGGCCTACATCGACGATGCGAGCAGTCGCGTCTTTGCTCGGTTCTATGAGTACGAGGGCACGATCCCGGCGATGGACAGCTTCCAGCGCTACATTCGGCACCAGGGGATTCCGCTGGCCATCTATGCGGACAAGCATACGACCTACCAGTCGCCAGCTGAGCCCACGGTGGCGGAGCAGCTGGCCGGGGAGGCACCCCAGAGTCAGTTCGGACGGGCACTGGATGAGCTGGGGGTTGAGCTGATCGCGGCGCACTCCCCACAGGCCAAGGGGCGGGTGGAGCGGCTGTTTAAGACGTTCCAGGATCGACTGGTCAAGGAGTTGCGCCTCGCACGGATTGGGACCTTCGAGGCGGCGAACCGATTCCTGGAGGGCTATCTGCCGGTCTACAACCGCCGGTTCGCGGTGCGGCCGGCGCACGCAGTCAATCTGCATCGGCCGAAGCCGACGGCCCAGGTGCTGGAGCGAAGCCTGTGTATCAAGACATCCCGGTGTCTGCGGAAGGACTTCACCATTGCTCATGAAGGGCGGCTCTATCAGGTTCACGACAATCTCCGCGCCACTCGTGTGGTGGTCGAAGAACATGTGGATGGGACGATGCGGCTCACGCACCACGGACGGGCGCTCGCCTTTCACGCGATCGCGGCGCGACCTGTGTCGGCGGCAGCGGTCACGGCGGTGTCCCGATCGCAGCGCCCGATCAAACCGCCGGCGGATCATCCATGGCGCAAGCGATGGCGGCAGGAACGAGGACACCACCCGGCGGCGGCCGGAACATAAACCGGACATTTCTATTTGGGCTTGACACGATTCCGATGGGTGCGTTGACCTCCGTCGGACGCTCCGTTAAGATGCGCCCCCGAAGTAGGTTAAAGTTGCGGTTAAAGCTGAGTTGAAACGTAATTGCCGCGTTTCCCGCTCAGCCTCGGCCTAGGCTCAACTTCCCTTGTCTTTATGCTATGACGACCTATCGTGATGCAGGCGTGGATATCGATGCAGGCGATGAGCTTGTCGATCGCATCAAGCCGCTTGTTCGATCGACGTTTCGATCCGAGGTCCTGACCGACTTAGGAGGCTTTGGCGGCCTCTTCGGCTTCCAAGCCGGCAAGTACAAAGAACCAGTGCTCGTCTCTGGAACCGACGGGGTCGGGACAAAACTAAAGATTGCCTTCATGATGGATAGGCATGACACCGTCGGAGTCGATCTGGTGGCGATGTGTGTCAATGATATTGCCGTGAGCGGAGCGGAGCCGCTGTTTTTCCTGGACTATTTCGCGACCGGGAAGTTGTCTGTGTCGAAGGCGCAGAAAGTGGTCGCCGGCATCGCCGAAGGTTGCCGCCAAGCCGGGTGCGCCTTGATCGGCGGGGAAACTGCCGAAATGCCGTCATTCTATCCTGATGGGGAATATGACCTGGCTGGTTTTGTCGTCGGCGCAGTCGATCGACCGAAGATCATCGATGGTCGACACATTGTGCCTGGAGATGCAGTCATCGGCTTGGCCTCTACGGGCCTCCATAGTAACGGTTACTCGCTGGCCCGGCGAGTGCTGTTTGAACAAGCCAAACTGACCGTTGCCAGCCGTCTTTCTGAGATTGATGGGCCCATCGGCGAGGTTCTCCTGACACCCACCAGAATTTATGCGAAGCAGATTTTGGCGCTCGTCGAGCAATTTCCGATCAAAGGCATCGCGCATATTACCGGAGGCGGCATTACGGAGAATTTGCCACGCGTGTTTCCTAAGCGTGTGCGGGCGAGGATCGCTCGATCAACCTGGTCAGTGCCTCCAATCTTCGACGTGATTAGCCGTCTTGGGCAGGTCGATCGGGAAGAGATGTACCGGGTTTTTAATATGGGCATCGGGTTGATTCTCGTGGTACCGCCCGATTCAGTGTCCGGAGTGCTGGCTCGCGCCACAGCGTTGGGCGACCGAGGCTGGCAGATCGGCGAAATCGTTTCCTCCACCGGGGAGGAGCCGGAGGTCGAGTATGTCGATTAGCCGAACGACCCCATTGCGAGTGGCGGTACTGGCATCCGGTCGAGGCTCCAACCTGCAAGCCATCGTCGATGCGATCGAAGCGGGTCAGGTACAGGCTCAGATTGTCGCTGTCATCAGCAATAAGAAGGACGCGGTCGCACTGGAACGGGCTCGGAAGCACGGACTAACCGATATTTTCGTCGATCCCAAACCCTTTGTCGGACGTCCAGACAGTCGTGAAGCATACGACCGGTCACTACTGGAAATACTTCAGCGACACGAAGTCGAACTTGTCTTGCTCGCAGGCTACATGAAAATCGTCACGGCGGTGCTGGTCAATGCCTATGCCAACCGCATGATGAATATTCATCCCTCGCTGCTGCCGTCATTTCCTGGATTGGACGTACAGAAGAAGGCCATTGACTGGGGCTGTAAGCTGGCCGGATGTACCGTGCACTTCGTGACGGAAGGCGTGGACGAAGGGCCGATCATCATCCAAGCAGCCGTGCCGATCCTCGACGATGACACACCCGAAACACTTGCCGCCAAAATCCTCGTGCAAGAACACAAGATCTGTCCCCGCGCCGTACAACTCTTTGCCGAGGGGCGACTTCGTGTCGACGGTCGGCGGGTCTTCATCGATGATGCCAAGCCGGACGGAGAGGCACTCATCAGTTCTGCGTAATGGATCTCGTATGACTATGACCATTACTCTTCATGGCCATGGCCTAGGCAACCTGCAAGGGCTTGCACCGTCAATGGTGCATTCCCTTCCGAGCGATTGTTGACCAAGACATAGGCTCGTCGGTTTTCGCTTACCGCCTGCTGGATGAGAGTTACAGTCTCTTTTCGCATCTGAGGCAACACCCCCACGGTCTTGTCATAAGGCTCGGCTCGTCTTTTGGCTGCTTCGTAACTCATCTTGAGCGGCGTGAGCAGACGGATGACAGTGAACGGCGCTGTGAAACGCTCTTCCATCCGTTTGTGCTGGTGCAGCAACGGTGGCATGTAGGACCAGTGATTATAGACGTGTGCTATACCATGGCTGTCTAAAACTTTCCGATAGTCCAGTCCGAGCAAACCAGGATTGCGGATCTCGATCGCATACCGAAAGTCATTTGGTAGCTGACCGAAGAACCGATCGAGCCGTGAGCAAAACTCGCCTGTGGACATCCCGTGTTGTTGGAACTCGAAGAGGAGGGGGCCCATGTGCGGCTCAAACTTAGCCTCGCGGTATGGCGTCAGGACCAGTTCGTTGAATAGCTTCGCATCGAGAAATCGTGGATTCGGTTGTCCGGCTTTGAGGCCGTAGCGGGCTTGTCTGGAGAAGCTGGGAATGGTGATTTCCTCCCAGACTTTGAAACACATCTGGAAGTCTTCTGGAATCTGGTTTAGGTAATGCCGAAGCTGATTTGCGGTCGGTGGGCGATAGAAGGTTGAATCATTCCCGACCGTGCGAAAGAGCGGTTCGCCGTTGTAGAGGTATTGACAATACTCTCCTAGACATTCCCTCGCAAAAGTCGTCTTGGTGTACTGTCGTCGATAAACCTGGCCTTGCCAGCCTTCGTAGGTCCACGTTGAAGTACCGAATCGAATCAAGGAAGAGAGAGGCATGAGGGCGCGATTGTACTGAAGAAGTGTGGAAGAAACTAGAATTAACCTGGAGTCCTGAAACGCAAGCGGTTCCTTGGTCTGAGATCCAACTTGATCCCATGGTCTCAGCGGCTCGTGAAACAAAAACGGGCAGGGTCATCCTTCCCTGCCCGTCATACAGTCCCTTGGGTTTTTGATACCTTATTTGACTTCGGTCAGATGCGTGAGAGCAGTTTCGGCATGCTGCGTGGCAACGTCGGCGTGGCCCGCTTTCCCATGCTCAATGGCTTCGTTCAGATGCGTAATCGCTTCGTTCAAATGGGGGTTTTTGCCTCCCCTCTCGGCATAGTTCCGCGACTTTTCCGCATGTGTCACAAGCGCATCAGCATGGCCCTGTTTGCCGTGGTCCACCGCTTCCTTCGCGTGCGCGACGGCGTCCTTGACGTTACCGGCTGGGGACGGCTGAGCGTTCAACGTAGGCACACTTGCGAACGTTGCTAGCGCAATAATAACGATACCGCGGTAGAGTGTACTGGTCATCTTCGCCTCCCTTTTGGTTAGACTCACTGCCTGACAGTACCGCACTTAAACTCAACGCACCTTGTCGCGGTTCACCTCTCTGAGATCACTGGCGTGAGACTGTGAGATGGTATTTGGTGGAGGGCAGGGGAGTTGAACCCCCGACCCCTACGTTGCGAACGTAGTGCTCTCCCAACTGAGCTAGCCCCCCACCCGTGGGATGTTTGGGACCGTGACCAAGAGTCCCGCAGGGTTTGCTGCATAGGAGCATGCAGTCTTGTTGCTGCGGTCGAAGAACGGGGAGGAATAGAAGGTCACGCTTCCCGTGGGGCATTATACACAACCCGTTACTGAGACTCTACCAGTACCTTGATCGCACACGAACGAGGAACCGGTCGAACGTGTGCCGATCTGGGACCTGCTGTCGGAAGCCGATGCAGATCGCGGGTCGGTCGGACCAGGCCGCTTGCTCTCTCCTTTAGCGGTAGATAACGGTCACGCGCTTGAGGAAGTCTTCCAGCTGTACGATGTGCTGTTCGATCGTCAAGCGGTCCTCCAGTTTTGCCGCGCGTTCCATTGCCGCTCCGATTTCGGTAATTCGATCGAAACCGAAGCCGCCTCCGTCGCCTTTCATGCGATGGCCCAGAGTCTGAACGGTCCTGAAGTCCTGCTTCAGCAGCGCATCTCGAATTGTCCGGACATCCCTCCTCCGGTTATCTAAGAAGATCGGCACAATACTTTCAAGATCGCGACTGATCTCCATCGTAAGTCGGTCTGTTGGTTCCGGATGTGAGGCGTGCATCGCTAGACGACGTGTTCCTTGTACGCCCGAAGCACTTCCAATAAAGTGGATTTTTTGACGGGCTTCGTGAGGTGTGTGTTGCAGCCAGCTTCAAAGATGCGGGCTCCTTCTTCCTTGAGGGCCAATGCAGTGAGGGCGATAATCGGCGTGGGTGGGAGATCATGATCCCGTTCCCATGAGCGGATTGCTTTTGTCGCGGCATAGCCGTCCATCACGGGCATTTGCACGTCCATCAAGATGACGTCGTAATGCACGGACTTGAATTTGTCCAGCGCGACGGCGCCGTGTTCTGCCACGTCGAGGAAATAGTCTGGCTGTTTCAGGTATGCCCGAACCAGCAGTTGGTTGTCGGGAGAATCTTCAACCAACAATACGCGCAAAGCCCGCGTAGCAGCGGTCGACGGTGGTGCTGTGGCGTCCACACCTGTCGGCGGCGTTCCTTTAGTCCGGCCAAGGGCGATCCCGATTGATTGCACGAGGTCGGCCTGCCGGATGGGCTTAATCAGATAACCGCCAAGGCCGAGGTCATAAGTCCGTGCGATATCATCCGCCCAATGATCGGAGGTCAACATGATGACGGTCGGGCAACTCCCGTTAAGCGCGGATTTCAGCTGTTCCACAACATGGAAGCCGCTCATCTCAGGCATGCGGCAGTCGAGGAGCAATAGCTCGTACGCATGTCCTCGTTCAGATGCATGGCGGAGTTCGTCCAACGCGGTCATCCCGTCGCCTGCTTCCGTAACCTGAGCCCCCCAGGTACTCAGCAGTTCTCGGAGTATGAGGCGGTTGGTGGGGTGGTCGTCCACGACCAGGACTCTGACACCAGCAAGGTTGATCTCGGTTGCGGATTTCTGCTGGGGCGGTTCTGTTTGAGTCTGAAGCAGGATGGAACAGTGAAAGGTGCTCCCTGTTCCGACCGTACTCTCGGCCCAGATCCGCCCGTTCATACCTTCGACGAGGCGTTTGGTGATCGCAAGACCGAGTCCTGTCCCTCCGTACTGTCTGGTCGTTGAGGCATGTGCCTGCGTAAAGGTATCAAAAATCGAGACGAGTTGTTCGGAGGGAATGCCGATTCCCGTGTCACTGATGGAAAACCGAATGGCACCGGCAATATTCCGCTCAGGATCGTTCGTAACACGAACGACAATGGAACCCTTGTCGGTAAATTTGAGGGCATTGCCGATCAGATTGATCAATATTTGCACCAGTCGTGTCGGATCACCGACCAAATGACAGGGTACATTCCGCTCCACATGGCAGGCAAGCTCAAGACCTTTCTCGTTGGATCGCATCGCCAATATATCGATGGTTTTGTCGATGACTTCGTTCAGGTCGAATCCGATGGACTCCAGCTCCAAGCGGCCGGCTTCGACTTTGGAGAGGTCCAGAATGTCGTTGATAAGATTCAAGAGTGTGCCACCCGCACGTCTGAAGATACGTAGGTACTTCCTTTGGTCAGGTGTGAGCGGCGTATCCCAGAGGAGATCGGCCATGCCGATGATGGCATTCATAGGGGTGCGGATCTCGTGACTCATGCTGGCGAGGAACTCACTCTTGGCACGGTTGGCCACTTCGGCGGCTTCTTTGGCGACACGGAGGGCTTGTTCCACTTCACGCCGTTCGGCCGCTTCTAGAGCAAGGGTCGCCGTGGTTGCGAGTAGGCTGACGAGGCGTTGTTCAAATCGACTCCACCGTCGGGGCGCGCCGACGGACTCGGCACAGAGTGCGCCCACGAGCCGTCCATGTTGCCTGACTGGCGCGCTCAACATGGCTTCTATACGGAAACGGGATAGGTACGACGGTGCCAGTTCCATGAATCGTGAATTTCTGAAAGCATGGTGAACTGCGATGGTGTGATACTGACGTGCCGGAGATCGAAGGTAAGCACGCCAGCGCGAGGACTGGAACACGAATGTAGGGTTGGAATGTTGTCGGCGGGATGTGCACACGTCGATCAGTTCGATGGCAGATCGCTCCTTTGTAAACAACCAGATGCTGGCGCGTTTGACTTGCAACAAGCTACAGCACGCCTCTGAAATAGCGCGAAACACACGGGTCATGTTGCCGCCGTTCAAAGCCTGATGCTGCGCCAGTTTGTGCAGGCTGTCTTGATATTGCTTGAGCAGCGTGGTTGCCCTTTGCTCGAATGAGAGGCGCGTTCGTTCGGAGAGTTTCCGCTTGTGGGGAGCGGAGACGCGCCTGGTTGCAGAGCGGGAAGTCCGAGAAAGGTTCCTGGTTACCGCTGCTCGGTTGTGTGGTCTTCCACGTGGATGGCGTGACCGTGACATGGGGCGTCAATAGTCGGGGAACAGCTTTGACCGGTTTTAGTCGTCGTGTGAGTCTCGGACCAATGAGAGAATGCTGGCCGACTTAGTCCGATTGCGTCCATCTTGTTTCGCTTGATAGAGAGCCTGATCTGCGGCTTTGATGAGATCGGTAGGAGAAGCATTTCTATTGGGAATAGTGCAGGCATACCCGACGCTGATTGTCACGAGTTCTTCATCGGCATGCTTCATGCCTAGCGATTCGACTCGACGACGCAGGCTTTCCGCGACTTGTGCCGCGCCGTCGAGGCCGGTGCCGGGCAAGACCGTGACAAACTCATCTCCGCCATAGCGGGCAACCAAATCGCCGGGACGATTCACAGAGCTGGAGATTGCCGCAGCGACCTGTTTGAGACATTCATCGCCGGCCGTGTGCCCCTTGGCGTCGTTATAGGTCTTAAATCGGTCAATATCGAACATAATC
The DNA here is from genome assembly GCA_029194675.1 of Nitrospira sp. Lineage (NCBI taxonomy): Bacteria > Pseudomonadati > Nitrospirota > Nitrospiria > Nitrospirales > Nitrospiraceae > Nitrospira > Nitrospira sp. The sequence goes on from JARFXP010000002.1 coordinate 940,500, forward strand.
AGAGACAACGGCGTTGACTCGCGTGCCGCTCTCCGCCATTCCTGGTCCAGAAAGTCATCGAACTGACGTCGATTGGTGATACCCGTCAATCCGTCCAAGCAGGAGAGACGGAGCAACATCTGATTGGCTTCTTGGAGCTGGCGCATGACCTCGAGGAGTTCTTGTTCACGCGCACGGCGGCGGTCGATTTCGTGGACAAGCCGGAGCACCGACCGCACTCTGGTCAGAAGCTCGACCTTGTTGACCGGTTTGGCGACGTAATCCATGGCTCCGGCGGCAAACGCAAGCTGAAGATCGACCGGATCCGTCTTGACGGTGACCATAATAATCGGAGTATCTCGGAACCGGTCAGCGGCTTTTATCTGGCGACAAGCTTCGATGCCGTTCATCTGCGGCATCAGGATATCCATGAGGATCAAATCGACTCGCGCAGCGCCTTGCTTACCTCCGTCCAGGCCGAGCTGTCCGAACGCGGCGGCGGCCGAATCCGCCGTCAAAATGTTTTCATAGCCGGCAGTCGACAGAATGGCCTGCAAGAGTAACCGATCATCTGCAGAGTCGTCGACGATGAGAATGCTCATACATTCACCAGCCTTTGACAGGGAAGCTTGCGGGATCGTAACAGCTAGTCTTGATAAACACCAGGATAAAGCTTTTTGAGGCAGGGTTGGCAGAGTCCGTGGCTAAACTCAGCTTCGGAATGCTCGCCGATATACTCTTCGAGTTGTTGCCAGAACCCGCCGTCATTGCGGATTTTCTTGCAGGAGGCGCAGATTGGGATCAGCCCGCGAAGCACTTTGACTTCGCGGAGGGCTCGTTGGAGTTCCTCATTGCTGCGGCGAAGCTCCTCCTCCCGTTCCTTCCGGCAATCCATTTCGTTCTTCAGTGTGAGCGCCGAGGACACGCGGGCGAGTAACTCCACCTCATTCACGGGTTTGTTGATGTAATCCATCGCACCGGCCGAGAAGGCTTCTCTCAGATTGTTGAGATCATTCTGGGCCGTCACCATGATGATCGGAATGTCTCGAAGGTGAGCCTGCTGCTTGATTTGTCGGCAGGCCGATACGCCATCGATGGCAGGCATGAGTACATCCATCAGAATCAAATCGATATCAATTGATACCTTCGTGCCGCCAAGGTTCAAAGCCGTAAAAGCTGCCTCGGCCGAATCGGCCACGAGAACATCATGATGACCGGCCTTAGTCAGAATAGACCGAAGTAATAGACGCTGGTCGGGAGAGTCATCAACTATGAGGATCGCCATACCACTACTTAACGGCCAAGAGCGAACGAAACTGAAACTGCCAGGTGATAGGATTCAGTATAGCTGATGATTCAAGAGATGAATCAGGTGAGCTTGCTTTTCACCAGGTCGCTGACTTGCTTGCCGTCGATGGACTGTCCGGCGAGGCGGGCCATAACTGCCTTCATGACTGTTCCCATATCTTTGAGTGAGCGGGATCCGGTCTCCGCGACAGCCGACGCGACAATGGTCTCGATCTCTTGAGGGGAAAGCGGTTTGGGGAGGTACGACTCGATAATTTCGATTTCCTTCCGTTCTTTGGCAGCCAGTTCCGTCCGTTGAGCTTTTTCAAATTGTTCGACGGATTCCCGACGCTGTTTTACGAGGGTCGTCATCACGAGGCTCATTTCCGCATCATCAAGGTCCCGCTTCAGTTCGACTTCTTTGTTCAGGATGGCGGCTTTGATCATACGGATGACATCCATGCGCAGTTGATCGCGTGATTTCATTGCGAGCTTGAGGTCTTCGGTCAGACGGTCGGACAACGACATGGGATGCCTCACGGGTTAGGGACTGAACTGAAGTGGAGCATACGCGCTTGGTTTTAGCGAGTCAACGAGATGAGTTGGAAAGTGTTCAGACCAGAAGTGATATGATGTGGCTCGAATCGTATAGCGATCATGACGAAAGGGAGGAGTAGTATGCCAAAGAAGGTGACATGCCGGACAGGGCAGAGCCATGGGTTGATCGTGACTGGAATGGGTCTGTTGCTACTAGGTACTGGAGGCTGCGCCGGCGAAGCGGCAAAGCCTTCGCCGACAGTGACGCAGGACCAGGTTCGAAGCAATGCCGACAAAGCGTTCGAAAAGCTCAAACAAGAGGAGAAGAATCATGCTGTCGACTCCCGAGCCGTTCCTTACTGAATAGTGTTGATCGCCCGACGTGAGAGTTGTCGCAAGGGTTTCAACAGCGGCAGTTCCCATAACAATCGGTGGTGGGCGCGTTGTTCCACTTCGCGAGGCTCGTGAAAGGTCCTGAGGAGTGTCGCCGAGACGATCAAGCGAAGCAGACCTGACAGAAAGAAGATAAACGGGAGATTGGAGGGAGGATCCAGAGTCAACGCCCCAATTTGCAGGTTGGCTGGGACGGTGCCGATCAGCCAGCTTCCGATGACTGTTCCCATGCTCCACCCGATGGCGTTGACGATGCTTGAAACCGCGACCGCCTTGGCGCGATCCGTCGGCTGTACCGCATCAAAGACATAGTTGTTCAGTCCAAGTCCGAGTCCCGCCCACACCACGCCTCCGAAAAAATTCACTGTGATCAGGAATACCCACGTCGTCCCGCACAGATACAGCATCGGCAAGAACGCGACGAGTAGCCCGGTGAAAGAGAGCAACGCCTTATTCCCAAAGCGATCGCCGAACTGTCCCCAGGCCGGCAAAGTCAGGAATTGCCCGATGATGCCGGCGGCCAGCCAGGTTCCATATTGCCAATGAGCGAGATGGAGATCCTGGAGCAGGTAGATGACAAAGAACGGACCGGCAACCAGCACGGCAGAATGCATGAGCCCAGAAAACAGTAGGAAGCGGCGAAAGTTTTCAGACATGTCGGTACGGAGAAAGACCAAAAAGCCTGTTGGGTTGCTGCTCGACTCATGCGGTGGTAAGTCGCTTACCTTCCTCAGTAAGAGAGCCGACGCGCTACGGCAGAGTCCGGCTATGAGGAACATCACGGCAAAGCCGACCCAAAGGAGTTGCTGTTGCTCGAAAAAGCTCAATAGAGCCCCAGCCAGGCAGAGAGCAACAAAACTGGTCATTGCAATGGTCCGCGCTCGCCTGGCGAAGTACATGCCTCGTTCGTTGGGCTCGAGCAGGTCAGTGATGAGACTATTCCATACAGGAGAGGTGAAATGCGTGAAGGTGAAGTACACGGCGACCGCTGCGATGAGCAGCCACGGTCCTTGATGAGGCCAGAGCAACGGTAGCGCAAGAATGGGGATCCAGGCGACTGATTGCCCGATGATACCCCAAAAAACTTGAGAGGCTCGGCTGGAGAACCAGTGGCAAACTTTGACGGAAACCAACTGAGCCCATGTGCCCAAGAGTTGGGGAATGGCGGAGAGGATGCTCAAGTGGAATGGTGTCGCGTGGAGGAGCAGGGCAAAGGCCGAGAGATACTGCTCACCGGCGCCTTGGGCGACGGCTTGGAACAGCCCGTCACGAACGCCAAATCGCCGACCGGATTCGTGTGGGTGTATGGAAGTAGGATGGTGGTTGCCAGGAACCTGCTCTGACGAATGTAATAATACTGGTTGGACCGTCATAATCCGAAAGCCAAGATCACTCTACCATAGAACAGAAGGCGCACAAGGATTCATCGGAACATGGCGGGTAGCAATTGACCCCTGCAATGCCCCTCAGTACGATACCTCCCTGACTGATGATGTTTCGGCAAGAATATTTACCAAAGGCTCGGTGGCTGATTGAGGCAATAGCCGTATCATGCAGTGAATCAGGTCGGCACGATGCGCGTTACGAGCAAGGATGTTGTGCCTGTCTCGTCTCAGGATGAGAAATAGGTGAGATAAATTCATGAAGAAAGGGACTTATGGGAGAGCGCGTGAGGATTACCGACTCTGAAAAGTTGAGCTTACTGTATGAACGGTTTCGGGATGTCTGTTTGGTTGAAAAGGAGGTTTGGAAGGAAATCTTCATGCCTCGCGATATAGCACAGGGTCCGGTTCGGACGAACATTCAGGATCGATATGAGGTTGAGATTGACGATCCTGAGATCGAGGCTGCTCTTGATGCAAACATTACTCTCGGAGCGGCCGCCCTGTGGGCGGCCGTCCAGGAGTATCGTCAACACATTGAGTTTTACCGAGTGCGTTGATGTTCATTAGGCCGATAGTTGCTGTAAGGCTGCGATCCGCTCCTCAATCGGCGGATGAGTGGCGAACAGGTGCATGAATCCAGATGTCTTACCCGAGATCTTAAAAGTCGCCAGGGGATCCTGCGTGCCGTATTCAGGTTGTGCTCTCGTGACCCACCGATTGATCCCTTCCAAGGCCGAGATCATTGCGCCCTTGCCATACACCCGCGCGGCGAATGCGTCCGCACCAAATTCCCGCCGACGGGAATGCCAGCTGATCACCAGCATGGCCAGAAATGACAAAACAATTTGGAGGAAGATATAAACCACAAAGGCGAGGAAAGGATTTCCCGCACTCCCTTCCTCTCGGTCTCCCTGAGGTTGCCCAACCAGTTGTGCCAGGAAGTTGCTGATATAGTAGACGAACGTGTTCATCAATCCCGCAAGCACGGTTGTCGTAAACATGTCTCCGTTATAGACGTGTCCCATCTCGTGGGCGAGAACCGCCTTGACCTCATCCTCTTTGAGATTCTGCAACAGACCGGTAGAAACAGCCACCATCGAATTGTTCTTACTCGGGCCCGTGGCAAATGCATTGGGGTCCGGCGACTCATACACCCAGACCTCCGGCATGGTGATGTGAAGCCGTTGAGCAATCTCCTGGACGGAGCCGTAAATCACATGCTCGGCATGTGACCGTGGCTGAGTGATTTGCTGACAGCTCAGCATAGCTCGCGCCATCTGCTTGGAGAATGCCAAGCTGATGAACGCGCCACCGAACCCGATCACCAAGGACCAGACCAATAGCTGCTGATTGAAGACTCCCCGCACATCGATTCCGAACGCCGGCAGAACCACGTTTATCAACAGATTGGCCGTGAACGACAGCGTGATATAGATCAAAAAATTTGCAATCAGGAACAGGCCAATACCTTTAAGCCACTTCATTGATATCCTCCTTCGCGATAAGCTTTCGCCTACGCACTCAACCAAAGACAGAACCGGCCATATTATACACAAACTGTTCTTCAGAGTTGCAGTCTTCAGCGATCATTGATTTCATCAAATAAGAACGTGTTGCCGAAAGTCAAGACGTTCGAAGTCGCTGAAAGTACGGGGTAAAGTTGACCCATCTCAGTTGTTCCTGTTAGAAAGTTCTCATGGAGGTTATTCGAAAGTCTTTTGATGCGTTTGGTATGGTGGGATGGTTCATTACTGCGCTCGTCGCAGTCGTGCAGGCCGCTGAAGGCTCAGAGCCTGGCCCACCGACTGTCGTCCCAATTTCGCCTGATGGGGTCCAGCGCGCCACGGTCATTCTTGACAGCTATTCCTATTCGCCGAACCATCTGGTTGTGGAAAAGGGGAAGCCGGTTGAGCTGACTCTGACGAGCGTCACGACCATTACGCCACATAACTTTATCATCAAAGATCCGGCCAACAGCTTGTCGGTTGAACAGGACGTCGGAGCCGGGAGGACTGTCATGGCCAGATTCGTCCCGACTCAGCCTGGCCTCTTTCCGTTCTTTTGCGATAAACGATTGTGGCCCATGCCCAGTCATCGGGACAAAGGGATGGAAGGATTACTGGAAGTCAAGTAATGGCTCTCTCCGCGACGACCGCTACTTCCAAACCTGAGCTGCTTCGCGACCTTCTCAAACAGGTCTCGCGTCTATTCTACACGACATTGGTTGTCGTGCCGGCGAATGTGCGTGATCAAGTGAGTTTGGCCTATCTCTTTGCTCGGGCCGCCGATACGATTGCCGATGCGGAACTGATCGACCGATCGCGTCGTCTAGGTTTTCTCAACCGCCTCAGAGAGCAATTTGTCGGTGATCAGATCGATTGGACACAGATCCTTACGATTCAGCAGGCTATGGGGCCGCTTCAACAAGATTCGGCTGAACGAATCCTGCTCGAGCGGCTGGACGAGTGTTTCCGGCTCTTCCTCGACTTTTCGTCGGACGACCGACGTCGGATTCAGCGGGTGATGACGACCCTGACGCAAGGAATGGAAATGGATCTGGGCACGTTCCCTGGAAATTCCGTGGCGGATCTCACCGCGCTCAAGACGCTCGACGACTTAGACGGCTATACCTATCACGTAGCTGGATGTGTAGGTGAGTTCTGGACCTCCTTGATGTGTGCCCATCGGAAGGCGTTGGCGAACTGGGATATTCAACGGATGTCAGAAGTCGGGGTTCGATTTGGAAAGGGGCTGCAACTGACGAACATCGTCAAAGATATCGCCCATGATCTGCAGAAGGGTCGTTGTTACATTCCCGAAATGATGCTCGCCGAAGCGGGGCTTCGGCCTCGAGATTTATTGGATCAGCACAATCTCCCTCCTTTCAAACCTGTGCTGAGCAAACTCGTTCGTCTGGCGGTCGAGCACCTTGATCAGGGCTGGCTCTATACGATGGCGATTCCGCGTTCTGAAACCCGGTTACGGCTGGCTTGCATGTGGCCGATCCTCTCTGCCGGGGAATCGCTCAAGCTGGTCATGCATTCCCCTGATCTTTTGAATCCCGCCGTAAAAGTCAAAATTCCGCGCAGCAAGGTCTATCAGATCATGGTCATGACGACTGGCACGGTTGCCTGCGGATATGCTGGGACTGCTTACTGGGGATATTTGCGGAAGCAGATTGTGTGAATTGCTGCATCATCTAAGCTCTGCCTTCTTCTGGGGTGGGTGGCCGGATGCTTCTCAACTGCGCCAGCACGAGAGTCTAGCCAGTCTTCTTCTGTGGCTCCAACAGCTTGTCGCCCTTTTTGAAGACGGCATAGATCGCTTGTGAGGGACATGCGTCCAGGCAGAGCCGGCAACTTTCCAGGCAGCGGGATGGATCGAACTTGTAGGGCGGCGTCGAGAGCCAGGCGCCGGTCGGGCAAATGGGGACACAGATTGCCTGGTGTGTGCAGCGGTCGGGATGGCGGACGAGATGATCACGAACGACCAACATGGGTTTGACTCCTTCAAAGAGACCTTGCGAGAAGATCTCGAACATGTTTCTATTCGGGAGGCTGCTCACTTCCAATCCTTCACGAGTTCTTTGAGCCGTTCTTTGAGCTCAGGTATCTGTTCCAGGTTATTGTGAATCGCACCCAGAATCTTTTCCAGCCTGGCGACTCTCAACGTTTCCTTGTCTTTCTTCGCTAATCGATCGTACTCCTCATAAGCTGCTTGGTGTGCCGGTTCCAGTTGTGCGCGAGCATCGACGAGAGCCTGTCCGAGTGTCCAGGGTTCAGGTGAAAGCGCGGAAACAACGGTAAAGGTTGCATCGCTACAAACAATCACGGCGGCACCGGGTTTTCCGGTCAAGGGAATCACAGCCTGGATGGCTTTGCCTTCGAACGATTTCCAGTCCAGCAGCAGCCCTGGAAACCGTTTTGTGAAGGCCACCTTTTCCATGTTGGCCTTCCATTTGTCTTCTGTCGGCATGGAAATGATCGTAGGGAAGTCCTATGGCGTCTTGATGAGGGCCAATCGTTCCGGAACCGGATGATCAGGCATGAGCAATCGCGTGACGATCTCGCCCTTCAGAACATGCCGTTCCATGATCTCGGTGACGTCGGCTTCTGTACCGACCCAGTACCACACTCCCTCAGGATAAATCACCACACTGGGCCCCAGATCGCAATGGTCCAGACAGCCGGCTTTATTGGCTCGAACAAGACCTTTGAGATTCAACCGTTTTGTTTCATTCTTGAAATGCGCGTGGAGTTTTTCCGAGCCTAGGTTTGCACAACAGCCGCGCGGGTCGTCTTTGGGACGCTGGTTTGTACACACGAAGATGTGACGTTGAAATGGTGGCATAGCGATGTAGCAACTATACCCGCATGGTGAGAGTATTGAGCCGTTCCATCAGTAGCATGACATCCCGGCCGTTTAGGAACGGAGATTGCTGTTGGGTTTCCTTCAAGATAGCCATGATTTCCTGTAACCTCAATGACGCGTGTCGGAACTCATCGGCGTTCGAGATCTCCGACCCTTGACCAGCGCTCAGTTTGTCGAACTCGGCCCGGATATCGCGAAAATCCCGCTGCAAGTTCTTGTGAACCGAGCAAGTGACACAATACCATTTCGGGTTCTGCTCTGATGACGGCGACAGACGATCGTAGGGACGGCCGAAAAAGTCTTTCCCCAGCGAAAATTTTGTGAGCGGCCCCCCGGAGGTTCCGCAAGCCTGACACGATCCGTTTCCGGAGTCCATCCACACCTCCATAAGAGACACTGAGAGTTTGTATTTTACAACAGGCCTTTCCAGACTGTCCACGAGCAGATGGTGCGGCAGGCAACTGATTACTCCGGGTATCGAGGTATAATGACATCATCAGGCTTGCAGCACTCCTAGCCGGAAAGGGGGAACCTATATGGTCATCGGCGTCCCAAAAGAAATCAAGGATCACGAGTATCGTGTCAGTCTTACCCCTGAAGGTGCAGCGACATTGTGTCAAATGGGGCATGAGGTCTGGCTCGAACCGTCCGCCGGACAGGGCAGTGGATTTAGCGATGACGAGTATCGCAAGGCCGGTGCCACGATTGCCAATTCGAAGAGCGAGGTATTCAAGAAAGCTGATTTGATTCTGAAGGTCAAAGAGCCGTTGCTTTGTGAGTGCCATCTGTTTCGTCCGGGCCAGGTCCTGTTCACCTACTTACATCTCGCCGCACTGCCGGATGTGACCAAGGCGCTTCTGAGTAGCAAGATTACGGCTATCGCGTATGAAACCACCGAGTCGAAAGACGGCAGTCTTCCGATACTCAAGCCGATGAGTGAAATCGCCGGGCGGATGTCTGTGCAGATCGGCGCACGGTATCTGGAGACAATCCACGGGGGGCGAGGTGTCTTGTTGGGAGGGGTTCCGGGAGTGGATCCGGGCAAGGTCGTCGTGCTTGGTGCTGGCGTAGTGGGAAGCTCGGCGATTCGCATCGCGGTCGGAATGGGAGCTCAGGTGAGGGTGATCAATTTGGATGTTGAACGGCTGCGGTATCTCGATGATCAGTACCAGGGGCGGATTATCACGTGCGCTGTGAGCTCCGCTACCATTGAAGAGGCTGTGTGCTCAGCTGATCTTGTCATCGGCGCCGTGCTGATCCCCGGCGCCAAGGCGCCCAAAGTGGTGTCGCGTTCGCTGGTCTCTCGGATGAAGCCTGGGTCGGTGATCGTGGATGTTTCGGTCGATCAGGGCGGTTGTGTTGAGACGACGAGACCGACGACTCACTCGGAGCCCGTCTATGTCGTCGATAGGGTTGTTCACTATTGTGTGGCCAATATGCCTGGAATCGTCCCTCGTACGTCAACCTATGCCCTCACCAATGCGACGTTGCCGTATCTGCTGCGACTCGCGTCGGAGGGCATAGAGCACGCGATTCACGCTGATCCGGGATTAGCCAAGGGAGTCAATCTCAAGGATGGGAAGGTTACTCATCGAGCAGTGGCGGAAGCTCACGGGTTGCCTTTTACCCCTGTCTTGTAAGACAATCACGCTTCATTTTCTTGCTCGGTCTTGTCGGGGCGTAGCGCAGCCCGGTAGCGCACTGCGTTCGGGACGCAGGGGTCGGAGGTTCAAATCCTCTCGCCCCGACCAAACCAAGCTTGCTCGACCCGGAGCCTATTCTTCCCATTAAGGCGACGGGATAAAAACCTCCAGTCATTCTCAACTTTCCTCTCCCAAACCGCATTTCGCCTGAGTTGCCTGCCCATTAACTCATGTCGTAAATTCCTTGAGTTGGATTCTTCATAAAATCTCTGCCCTGGGCACAGTTCTGGCTTGGAATTGTAAAACGCGTGACGCATCGGCAGAGGTGTGAGAATATCCGCTCAGCAATCTTGTAAGTGGCTGTTTGCGTTAATGGATTTTGGTAGGGCCAGATGACTCAATCGGTTGATGAACCGCCGGTTCGAGTACGTATCCTCGTGCTTGGTCATGTGCAGGGGGTGGGATTTCGTGCGTTTGCGGCAAGGGCAGCGGCAAGGCTTGGTCTATTAGGGGGCGTCCGCAATCTCGACGATGGTCGAGTCGAGTTGGACGTGGAGGGGAGAAGGTCAGTGCTCGAAGCACTTGTACGTGAATTGAAGACCGGTCCTCCTGCCGCCCATGTCACAAAAATTGAGACGGAGTGGAGTGCCGCGACCGGGCGGTATTCCAACTTTAGTATTTGGTATTAGCAAACGAGGAATCATGAGTCGACCGCATGACGAGGACTCCGAGTTGAGCGAAGCTCGAAGGCAACCCGTCGACGACATGGACGCCTCAGAACCTGCGAGCGCACCTGATCAGGGCGAACGGGAAACGGGTCGATCGGAAGGTCTTGACACCCTGAAGAGCTACTTGCGGGAGGTTCGGCGATCGACCCTGCTGACCTTCAAACAAGAACAGCAGCTGGGTAAGCGGGTCATGGCCGGCGATGAGCAAGCTCGGCAACAGATGATCGAATCGAATCTGCGACTGGTCATCAGCATCGGAAAGCGTTACATGCACCGCGGGTTTCCGTTTTCCGACATCGTGGAAGAAGGTAATTTAGGTTTGATCAAAGCCGTCGAAAAATTCAATTACAAGCGTGGGTTCCGGTTCAGCACTTATGCGTCTTGGTGGATCCGTCAGTACATCGAACGGGCGATCATTAATCAAGGCAAGCTGGTGCGGTTGCCGGTGCACGTCGTAGAGCGACTCAATCGCTATCTCAATCGTGTCGAGCAGTTGGTGCAGGAGCTTGGGCGGGAGCCGCGGGCGGCCGAAGTGGCCGTCAAGATGAAGATGTCGGAAGAAGAAGTACTAGATTTGAAACAGTTGGTGCGCACAACCTGTTCACTCGATAGCCCGCTCAACGACCGCACTGATACCTTCCTGCGCGATGTAATCGAGGATCCGGTTGGACTCGCACCCGATGAGACCGCCGACGGGATTCGGCGGAGGACGGAACTGATGGCATGGGTAAGGGAGTTGCCTGAGAAAGAGCAAACTGTTATTGTGTCACGGTTCGGGCTCGACGGAGATGAAGCGAAGACGCTCGAGGAAATCGGACGTACCATGGGGTTGACTCGTGAGCGGGTCAGGCAGATCGAGATGGCCGCGTTGGTTCGGCTTCGCAACACCATCGAGCGAAAGACTATGACACAGGCAGACTTGCTCTAACCCCGTGACCGTCGTCAACTATCAAGCTCTCATTCGAGAAGTGCCGGACTTTCCGAAGCGCGGCATTCTATTTTATGACATCACCACGCTCCTGAAGAATTCTGCCGCGGTTCAGAGCCTTGCCGACCAATTGACGACTCGGTATCAGGATCGAGGGATCACCAAGGTTGTAGGGATTGAGTCCCGGGGGTTTATTTTCGGCGGGATTCTCGCCTCGCGTCTCGGGGCCGGATTCGTCCCGGTTCGAAGGCCTGGAAAACTTCCGGCTGATTGTTATGAAGTAAAGTATAGCCTCGAGTACGGACAGAACAGCCTTACGGTGCACCGTGACTCGATCGAAATTGGAGAGCATGTGTTGATTGTCGACGACCTGTTGGCGACTGGAGGAACGGCAGAGGCGACGGTCCACCTTGTCCGTCAGCTTGGCGGTACGATTGTCGGACTCGATTTTCTGGTTGAGCTGAAGAGCTTGAAGGGACGCGATAAACTCACCGGCTACGATGTCCATTCAACCATCACCTATCCCTAGGTTTTCAACGCATCTTTCGCCGCCTCTTGTTCATAGGGCACAGACCGTGATATAGAAACCGAGGTTTTTGACCCTCCAATTACCTATTCTATTTCTGGAGCCGACCGTCCATGGCAACGAAAACCCAGGCGAAGAAAAAGGGCGAGGCGAAGTCGAAATCTACCGCCAGCACGGACAAGAAGCCTCAGCCGGTGATTGCAGAAGCGGCTGCGGTGCTCAAAGCGACGGCCGAGGGCGAAACAGAGGTGCCGGTGCGGCCAAAGGAGACGGTAAAAGAGCGGGAAGCACGCGAACGGCGACAGGAAGTGCTTCACAAAATGCTCATCGGTAAACGCCAAGAGATTATTAAAGAGATCGAAGAGAGCCTTGGACAGTCCCTGACCGAAGATCAGCAGCGACGCCTGGAGTCTGCGCGTGATGTCGGCGACCAAGCCTTAATGGATCTTGAGCGCGAACTCGGTATTTCCTTGATGGAGATGCGTAACCGACGACGGCAGTCGATCGACGAAGCCCTCACCCGGCTACACGAAGGGACTTACGGGATTTGTGCCGAATGTGGGGTCGAGATCAGCGAGAAACGTCTCCAGGCGGTCCCCTTCGCCAAGCTGTGTGTGGAGTGCCAATCGCGTGTGGAATTGCTGGAGAAGATCGAACGCGAAGAAGAGCGCGACTAGCTCCAAAGAATTTCTCCCCTGCGGCACCCTGCATCCTTCTCTCCCCATCATGAACGGGCAGACTCCACCACGAGCGGTCGTTCTTGCCAGTGGAGGGTTGGACTCCACTGTTACAGCGGCCGTCGCACGGCGTGACGGGTACGCGCTGCATCTCCTCACCATTGCCTACCGACAACGTCACGCAGTGGAGGTTGAGCGGTCGAGACAGGTGGCGACGGCTCTGGGAGCTCACCAACACGTGGTGATCGACGTCGATTTGAGGGCGATCGGGGGATCGGCCCTGACCGGTGATATGTCGGTGCCGAAGCATCGGACTGAGTCTGAACGGAACCGAGATGTGCCCGTTACTTACGTGCCGGGGCGAAACCTGATTTTTCTGTCTCTGGCTGCGGCCCACGCGGAAGCGCTGGAGGCTTCAATCGTCTATTTCGGCGCAAACGTGATTGACTATTCCGGTTATCCCGACTGCCGCCCGGAATTCATCAAGGCCGTGGAAGCAGCACTTCAAGCGGGAACAAAGACAGGCATGCAGGGCATGGGTATCGAGATTCGAGCGCCGCTGCTCCGGATGACCAAGGCAGAGATCATAAGACTTGGCCTAACTTTGAATGTTCCCTTCCATCTCACGCATAGCTGTTATGACCCTATTGGACCGATCGCCTGCGGTCAGTGCGACAGCTGTCTGATTCGGAAACAAGGATTTGCGGAGGCGGGAGTTGTAGATCCGATTCAGTATGCGGTATGTTGAACCGTTCGTTCCTTCGGGTAAGCGGTCAGCTTCTATGAAGTCATCACGGATGTTGTGGGTAAGCCTTGTTGTGCTGGTCGTTGGGGCGGCACCAGCGTGCAGCCAAGACAGGGGAGAACCAAAGGGAACGGGAACCGTGGCCTCTGCTCCGGCTGAGTTGCGGGAAGGGGAGCAGAAATTCAACGCCAACTGTTCAACCTGCCACGGCATGGGCGGAGTCGGAACCACCCAAGGCCCACCGTTTCTTCACAAGGTCTATGAGCCGAATCATCACGGCGACGCGGCCTTTCAGCGAGCGGCGGCCAACGGAGTCAAGGCTCATCATTGGCAGTTCGGCGATATGCCGAGGATCAATGCGGTTAAACCGGAGGATGTGGATCAAATTACCAAATACGTCCGCTGGCTCCAGAAACAAGCCGGCATTTTTTAAACCGCTTGAGTTCTAACTCCAAGTGCAACACTGCCAGCCCAGATGGGCTCTGGTGTTGCCATGCACACGAGATCGTACCGACACCTGAGTGCCGAAGAACGTGAGACCTTGAGCCTGGGGTTGGCCCAGGGGCATTCGCGCCGAACGATGGCGCGGATCTTGGGCCGTGCCCCCAGCGCCGTGAGTCGCGAGGTGGCCCGGAATGCGACACGAGGCCGTCCCTCTCGTGCCTGTACGGCGCAGAGCCACGCGGATACCCGAGTTCCCCATCCCCGGCGACCACGTAACCTCCTAGACCCGTGGCTCTGGCAGTGTGTCCGGACCCACCTGAGCCGAGGCGGTTCGCCTGCACAGATTGACCCCGGTTGTCAATAGTGGACGCCATGAGTTGCCGCCTCACGCCGCCAGCTGTTGACGAGCCCACTGCTGGGCAAACACCGCGGGCGAGCAATTTCCCAGCCTGGAATGCCGACGCTGACGGTTATAGAAGAAGAGCTCGATGTACTCCGTGATCTCTCGCCGAGCCTGCTCCCGTGTTTCATACCGCCGGTGGTGCACCAGCTCATTCTTGAGCGTTCCCCAGAAACTCTCCATCGGCGCGTTATCATAGCAGTTGCCCTTCCGACTCATAGACGGGGTCAGGCCGAACTGCCGCAATTGCGCTTGATAGTCCTGGGCACAATATTGAGAGCCGCGATCAGAATGATGAATGAGCCCCGGGGCCGGGCGCTTGGTGTCGAGAGCGTTCCTGAGCGCCCCCTGCACCAAGTCCGTCGTCATCCGCGCCCCCTCGCATGCCCAACCACCTCACATGTATACAGATCTTTGATCCCCGCCAGATACAACCACCCTTCTGCGGTGGGGATATACGTGATGTCGGTGACCCAGGTCTCGTTCGGGCGCGTGGCGACAAACGTTTGGGCCAAGACATTCTCCGCCACCGGCAGCGAGTGCTTTGAATCCGTCGTGGTCGTGAACCAGCGCACCTGTTTGCAACGTAGTCTCAGTTTCTTGCGTAGCCGTTTGATGCGTCCGACCCCAGCGGGGAACCCATCCTCACGCAATTCCGCTTGGAGACGTTCCGGCCCATAGGTCTGCCGGGTGCGCACATGCGCGGCCTGGATCGCCACTTCTAGGCGCGCGTTCTCCTGAGCGCGCTTCGAGGGACGGCGCGTGCGCCAGGCATAGTACCCACTTCGGGACACCTCCAGCACCCGACACAACACACTCAGGGGATACTGGGGCCGCAGCGTCCTCATGAGCGCGTACCGGGCAGCTGCGCCTTGGCAAAGTACGCGGTGGCTTTTTTTAAGATGTCGCGCTCCATCCGCGCCTCGGCCAGGTCGCGCTTCAGCCGAGAGACCTCGGCCTCCAGCTCTGTCACGGGCCGTCGGCTCTCCCCCAGCGTCGCGAGCTGACCGCGCCGGGCTCGACACACCCAGTTCTCGAGCGTCTTGCCCGACATGGCCAGGCGTCTTGCTACCTCTGGAATCGTCAACTTCTGTTCCAGGACCAGCTGCACCGCTTGCTCACGGAACTCCTTCGTATACTGCTGTCGCGGAACTCGTTCCATCTCACACCTCCAGACCTCAGATCATAGGTTGAAGGCGTCCACTTTTTCGAGCCTAGCACAGACATTGCCGGGCGCCTCCGATACACGTATCCTGACGATAGGCGGAAGCGACTCTCGACGGAGACGATCGATGCGGGCCTGTACGGATTGCCGCGCGGCACCCTGTGCAGCGAACGGCGGGCGGCCCTGCGGCAGGCGCACAAGGCCCGTCGGCCTCGGTCGCGGGGAACTGATCGACGCGGCCACATCCCGCACATGACGCCGATTGCCGTCCGCCCTGCGGAAGTGGCGAGCCGCACCGTCCCCGGCCACTGGGAAGGCGACCTCATCAAGGGGGCCCGACACGCCTCGGCCGTGGGCAGCCTCGTGGAACGAACGACGCGCCTGGTTATTTGGGCCCGCATGGCGGGCACCGATGCGGACAGTGCCCGCGAGGGATTCACCAGGAAACTCCGGCACGTGCCGGCCCCGCTGCGCAAGACGCTGCCCTACGATCGGGGCAAAGAGATGGCGGAACACGAGCGCCGGGCCCAGCGGCTCGCCAGTCACGTGTTCTTTGCCGATCCGCACAGCCCCTGGCAACGCGGGACCAACGAGAACACCAATGGCCTGCTGCGGCAGTATCTGCCCACGGGCACAGACCTCTCGGGCTATACGCAGCGCCAGCTGAACGTCATCGCGCATCGGCTGAACACGCGCCCAAGACAGTGCCTCAACTTCGCCACGCCGCTGGAGGTGTTCACACAGCTGCGTCATCATTCATCCGTTGCACTTGGAACTTGAAACCGCCCCGCGAAACCTTGGCCTATTCCCTTCCTGATCCCCCCTCTGATTGTTCACGGTAAACGCCGGTCAGTTATGCTCGCGTTCATTCGTTAAGAATGAGTACGCATGATCCTATAAACGGCAGTTGAAGCAGCGGCCTGCTCGGGGATAGCCTGGCTGGCAGCGGATTGGGGGCACATTTCTTCGTACGAAGGGAGTCCCCCAATGGGTGAGGCATCACGCAAGGCCGTGGCAGGACAGAAGGGGGCGCTTGCGCTCGAGACGTGTGGGGGGCGAATCCACGTGGAGTGGGACCCTGCTGCAGCCGTGACCCCACTGGGACAACTGCCGTTCTGCATTGAGTGTCTCAAGGTGAGGGGCCTGTTCGAGGCCTGGGTGGCGGACTGCCCGCTCGCCTCCCACAGCCACCACGCATCGGCTACACGCACCGTGCTCGCCACCTTGCTGCTGGCGATCCTCGCCGGCCACCACCGCTACGCGCCTAGCACGGCGATGCGCCATGACGGCATCCACCCGAGGCTGTTGGGTGTTGCCGGATTCGTCTCGGAGGATACGGCGCGACGGGCGCTTGCCCGGATGGACGAATCATCGGGCGTGGCTTGGCTCGATCGGCACCTGGCG